>JBBSUX010000023.1:0-21188 GCA_038234045.1 Burkholderiales bacterium | reverse complement strand
CGCCCAGTCGAGTTCGGTCGGGAACGGCCCGCCCCCCACGCGCGTGCAGTAGGCCTTGGTGATGCCCAGCACATAGTGAAGCATCCCGGGTCCGACGCCCGAGCCGGCGGCCGCATTGCCGGCCACGCAGTTGCTGGAGGTCACGTAGGGGTAGGTGCCGTGGTCCACGTCGAGCAGCGTGCCCTGCGCGCCTTCGAACAGCAGGTTGGCGCCCTCCAGATGGGCGTCATTGAGTTCGCGCGACACGTCGGCCATCATCGGGCGTAGATCGACTGCGAGGCGCATGGCTTGCGTATAGACCGTATCGAACTCGATCGGCGCCGCGTGCAAATACTGCGTCAGGACATGATTGTGCAAATCGAGCAAAACCCGCAGCTTGGCGGCAAACCGATCCGGATGGCGCAGATCCTGAACACGCAGCGCACGCCGCGCGATCTTGTCCTCGTAAGCGGGACCGATGCCCTTGCCCGTGGTACCAATGCGTTCGCTACCCCCTTCTTCACGCATCACTTCGCGCGCCACATCGAGCGCGGCATGAAACGGAAGTATCAGCGGACAGGCTTCGCTGACACGCAAGCGTGATCGCACTTCGACGCCTGCGGCTTCCAGGCGCTCGATCTCGACGAACAGCTGCTCTACCGACAGAACCACGCCGTTGCCGATATAGCAGCGAACCCCCGGCCGCATGATGCCGCTGGGAATCAGGTTCAACGCGGTCTTCACCCCATTGATGACGAGCGTGTGGCCTGCATTGTGTCCGCCCTGGAACCGCACCACGCCTTGGGCGCTTTCGGTCAACCAGTCCACGAGTTTGCCTTTGCCCTCGTCTCCCGACTGGGTGCCGACGACGACCACATTTCGGCCGGCGATCGGCCCGTTCAACTTGCTCATTGGTTTTTCAGATAAATCCGGTTCAGAGGGATTGGAGCGTCCATCGCCCCGCGTCGATCACCAGGGCACGGTCACAACGAAATTCGTCGATCTCGCTGTCATGACCCGGAAAAGCACACACGACGATTTCACCATCGCGCCGCAATTGCGCGATCGTTTCGACGAGCGATGCATCGCTCGCCCAAGGTGCGCGAATCGCATTGTGCGGCCCCGGTGGCGGGGCGACAGCGACCAGCTCGCGCAGGTCAAGGCTGAAGCCCACTGCCGGGCGATTGCGGCCGAACGCCGCGCCAACCTCGTCGTAGCGTCCGCCCCGCACCAGCGAATCGCTGGCACCAGCGACGTACATCGAAAAATGGGCGCCGCTGTAATAGGCATAGCCACTCAGATCAGCCAGATCAAAGCTCACGTCGGCTTGTTTCAGTGAAGCAGCCAAGCGGCGCAGCTGCTCAATGACGGGGGCAAGAGCAGGAAAAGTGATCAGGACGGATGCCGCCTGATCCAGTACGCCCACGTCGCCATAGAAAAGCGCCAGCTTGCGCAAGGCATCGCGGGCTGGTGCTGGAACATCGGTAGTGAGTTCGTGCAGCGCCTCTTGATCCTTGGTGGAAAGCGCTTTCTGAATCGCAGCGACGCGCTCCGGCGAGGCGCCGGTGGCATCCAGCAAAGTCCTCGGGATGCGCGCATCGGACAGATCCACATGCACGCCGCTGACAGATGCTGCCGACAAACAATCGAGTGCGAGCTGAAGAATTTCAACATCGGCCTCGATTCCGCTGTGTCCATACAGCTCGGCACCAAACTGAAGCGGTTCACGTGTAGCGTGGGGCCGAGCGGGGCGCGTGTGAACCACCGGTCCGCAGTAGCACAGGCGCGCAACGCCTTCGCGGTTGAGCAGGTGCGCATCGATCCGCGCTACCTGTGATGTGGTATCGGCGCGCAGCCCGAGCGAGCGACCCGAGAGCTGGTCGACAAGCTTGAAAGTTTGAAGATTGAGCGCCTCTCCGGTGCCCGTCAGCAGCGACTCCAGATGCTCCAGAAGCGGCGGCATGACCAGCTCATAGCCATAGCCGCGAGCTGTGTCGAGCAGGCTGCGACGAAGATCCTCGATGTGTCGTGCTTCAGCAGGCAAAACATCGGAAATGTGATCCGGAAGGACCCATGCAGACATGAAAACGGTACTCGGTTAAAAACGTGATTCTACCGACTGCGTTCGGACGTCCAGAGCGCGAAATCGCTCTGCGCGCTCTGCGCGCTCAGATCGAGAAGAGCAGCAATGCCAGACCGGAAACGATGCAGCAGAATCCGAAAAATCGGAGCTGACCATCGCGCAGCGCGAGCAAACGCGAAAACGCTTCACGCCAGCCACTCGGTGAAGCGAAGGGCAACAGACCTTCAATCACCAGCACCAAGGCAAGGGCGAGCCAGAGATCGCGCGCGTCCACGGGTGTTGTGGGAAACGAAGAAGTTGATCCGTCGATGATGTTGATCAGCGCCGTGGCGCAGCCGCGCCAGACGGCTCAGCCGGGGGGGCACCGGCGCCAGCGCCCGCTGCAGTGCCGCCATCGCGGAACGTGCGGAAAAACTCTGACGATGCGGGATCAACGACGACCAGGTCGCCCTTCTTGCCAAAGCTTGCCTTGTAAGCCTCAAGACTGCGATAGAACTTGGCGAACTTGGGGTCCTGTCCGAAGGCTTCGGCATAAATACCGGCGGCCTC
Source organism: Burkholderiales bacterium (assembly GCA_038234045.1). GTDB lineage: Bacteria > Pseudomonadota > Gammaproteobacteria > Burkholderiales > Burkholderiaceae_C > JBBSUX01. The sequence continues at coordinate 18,577 of JBBSUX010000023.1, read as the reverse complement.
GCCATCTCCCTCTCCCTTGATCTTCTGCGCATCGCGGTACGCATTTGCAACCGTTATCTCACGCTGCCGATCGGCATCCGCTCGGATTTTTTCGCCTTCCGCGAAACCGGTCGATCGCAGCTCGTTGGCAACACGCTTTCGTTCGGCCTCCATTCGTCGATACACCGATTCGGTGATCTCTTCGACATAGTCCACGCGCGTGATCCGCACATCGACAACATCGATGCCCCACGGCTTGGCGCCTTTGACGGTCTCCAGCACCTCACGCTTCACATCGCTCATCAGGTCATCGCGCTTTTCGGAAATCAGCTCGCTGACCGTTCGTCGGTTGACCTCTTCCTGAAACGTGTTTCGTACCACCCGGTTGAGCTGCAATGCCCCTGCCTGCTCGTCCAAGCCGACATTACGGATGTATTGCAACGGGTCGGTGATGCGCCAGCGCACATACCAGTCGATCACGACCCGCTGTTTCTCGGCCGTCAACATCGACTCGGTATCGGCGCTTTCAAGCGTTAAAAGTCTGCGGTCGATATAGGAAACATTCTGGAAGGGCGGAGGAAGCTTCCAATGCAGTCCGGGCTCCGAGATCACCGACTTGATCTGACCCAACGCATAGACAATGCCGAACTGGCGCTGATCGACCACGAAAAACATCGAACTCCCCAGTAACAGTAGCACTAGGATAGAGGCCGCCAAAAAACCGATTCTGTTCACGGAAAGCTCCTGCTGTCAGCGCGACTCGCGCGCTCGGCTACGTTCGTTATCACGCGCACGCGTGGATTCGCTGCTAGAAGGGGGGGGGACGGAGGACGATGCGCTGCTGCTTGAAGCGGTCTTGGGTGCTGCCTGATCAGGGGCGCCGTCGTTGGCCGTGACATTTGCATTCGGAGCACCCTTTGCCCCCGAAAGCAGCTTGTCGAGCGGCAAATACAGCAGGTTGGATCCGCTACGCGAGTCGACCAAGACTTTCGGAACGCTGCCGTATATATCCTGCATCGTGTCCAGGTACATCCGATCCCGCGTCACAGCCGGCGCCTTTTCGTACTCGGCCAACACCGAAGAAAACCGCTCGGTATCACCTTGTGCCTGCGCAACGACCTTTGCCTTGTAGGCATCGGCTTCCTCTTTAAGCCTGGATGCCGCACCAACAGCCCTCGGGATCACGTCGTTGGCATAGGCTTGTGCATCATTCTTCGCGCGTTCGCGTTCCTGACCGGCCTTGAGCACATCATCGAAAGCAGCCTGTACCTGCTCGGGAGGCCGCACACCACCCTGTTGCAGATTGATGCCGACAATCTCGATGCCGACGCCGTAACGATCAAGGATGCTCTGCATAAGTTTTCGCACTCGCGGCGCGATCTGGTCGCGCTCTTCGGCAAGCGCAGAATCCATCGTCATCTTGCCGATGACTTCCCGGATCGAACTTTCAGCAGCCTGCACCACTGCGGCGGACGGGTCCTTGCTGTTGAAGAGATAGGCCCGGGCATCGTTGAGCCGGTACTGCACTGCAAACTTGATCTCGACGATATTTTCGTCGCGCGTCAGCATGGCCGACTCGCGAAGACCGGTCGCCTTGATGATCGTGTCGCGACCGATATCAAGCGAACGAATCTGGGTAACAAACACCAGTTCGGCCCGCTGGATGGGGTAAGGAAGTCGCCAGTTGATACCGGCTCCAACCGTCGACTTGTAGCGGCCAAACTGCGTGATGACCGCCTGCTGGCCCTCTTGCACGATGAAGAACCCGCTTGCGAGCCAGATCAAAACCACCGCGCCGATAATCATCCCGATCCCGAGCCGCGCGTTCTTGAATTCAGGCGGAAACCCACGACCTCCGCCGCCGCCGGAGGCAGCTCCGCCTCGATTGCGCTTACCGCCGAAAAGGCCGCTCAGCTTGCGGTTGAAATCTCTCCACAATTCGTCCAGATCTGGGGGGCCCTGATGGGAACCATCGGGACGACGCTCCCGCGGTGGAGCAGGAGCAACAGGCGGCGCCGGCGTCGGAGCGGGCGCAGGCGTCTCGGAGCCCTCGGACTCAGGACGGGCACCGGCCTGCCGATCGTCATCGGACCGGCCCCATCGGGGGTCGTTCAGATTGAACATTCCTCCCGCCCAGCCGGGGAGTTTCGGCCAGTTTCGGGCGGGAAAACGCGAATTCATGCGGACACTCTCATGGATGAATGGATGCGATTGTGCCGAATCATTCGGCGGGTTCGGTCAATGGCGCCCCGTCAGGCAGGGTGAATACTTCTGTAGCCGCGCGCGGCGCGGCAGCTGCCTGGGATAAAGCCGCGCGCAAGGCGGCGATGCCTTCTCCGGTTCGGGCGCTCGTGAAGACGCGCGGAACCTGCTTTCCGTCGATGGCGTAACTATCCCGCATAGCGACGGGCTGCGCCCCTTCTGCGAGTGCGTCGATCTTATTGAAAACCAGCAGCTGCGGAATAGCCGACGCGCCAATTTCTTCCAGGACGCGCTGAACCTGTTCAATCTGCTCAGGAAAATCCGCGTTTGCGGCATCCACGACATGCAGGAGCAAATCTGCATCGACTGCTTCCTGCAAAGTCGCCTGAAACGCATTGACGAGGCCGTGCGGCAAATCGCGTATGAAACCGACCGTATCGGACAGCGATACCGATCGGGCCCCATCACCGAGATAAAGCTGGCGTGTGGTGGTATCGAGCGTCGCAAAAAGCTGGTCTGCCGCATAGGCGCGCGCCTTGACCATCGCGTTGAACAGCGTGGATTTGCCAGTGTTGGTATAGCCCACCAAGGAAATGTTGAAGGTATCGCGCCGCTCACGCTGCCGGCGCTGCGTGCCACGTTGGCGCTTCACCTTCTGCAAACGCTCGCGGGTGCGCTTGATCGAATCTCCGATCATGCGACGGTCAAGCTCGATCTGCGTTTCGCCCGGGCCGCCTCGCGCCCCGATGCCGCCGCGCTGGCGCTCCAGATGCGACCAGCGCCGGACCAGACGGGTGCTGAGATACTGAAGACGCGCTAATTCGACTTGCAGCTTGCCCTCATGGCTACGCGCCCTCTGAGCAAATATTTCCAGAATGAGGAGGGTTCGGTCATAGACCGGCAATCCCAAAGTCCGCTCGAGATTGCGCTGCTGCGCCGGACTGATTGACTGATCAAAAAGCACTTCGACAGCACCATGCTGCTCGGCCAACAAGCGAAGCTCGTCCGCCTTGCCGCTACCCACAAACAGCGCTGCATCCGGTGCTTTCCGCTTCGCAACGATTCTCGCAACCGGTCTCAGGCCTGCGGTTTGAGCCAGCAAGGCCAGCTCTTGCAGCTCAGCGTCGAAATGGGGCTGGCCCAAATCGACACCGACCAACAAAACTGGGGCGGCGTCTGATGCAGTGGTATCGGAATTACTCAAGTCGCAGAAAAAAAGTGCAGGAAAGCCGGTGGGAAGAATACCCCGCACGCCAAGGCACGGAGAATCGGGAGGTTGCCAGCTGCGGTCGCAAAGAACGCAACAGCCAAGTGCGACCGGTCGTCAGGCAGCAGGTGCAGCGGTCTGAACATCTCCATCCGCTGATTCAGCGGTAGAGAAATTGACAGCGCGTCCCGGGACGATCGTGGAGATCGCGTGCTTGTAGACCATTTGCGTGACCGTGTTGCGCAACAACACGACATATTGATCGAAGGATTCGATCTGCCCCTGGAGCTTGATGCCATTGACGAGATAAATCGAAACCGGCACGTGTTCTCGGCGCAGGGCATTAAGAAAAGGATCCTGCAAAAGTTGGCCTTTGTTGCTCACGATATTCTCCGTGTTTGACACGTTGCTAGACTGATTGGGCACCTTACCACGTCCATTTTGAACGGCTTGCAGGCACTCCAGAATCACGGACGGAATTGCTGGTCAACCGCAGCTTGTGGCGCGGAGATGAATTTCAAGCACCGTCCTTGTCCGCATATGGGTTGTGCGAGGTTTTCATCTCGATTCGAAGCGGTGTACCAACAAGATCGAACTCCTTGCGAAACCGGCCTTCAAGAAACCGCTTGTACGCGTCGGTGACATGCTCTAGCGAATTGCCATGAATCACGATCCTCGGCGGATTCATACCGCCCTGGTGCGCATACCGTAGCTTGGGCCGGAACATGCCGGAGCGCTGCGGGTTCTGAAACTGCACTGCCTCCAGCAGCAAGCGCGTGAGAACCGGCGTAGACATCTTGCGATTCGCTGCCCGATGTGCCTGTGCGATGGAGGCCCACACCGGGCCCAGACCCTGGCGCTTCTGCGCAGAAATGAAATGCATTGCGGCAAACTTGAGGAACGAGAGCCGCGTTTCGATCGATCGATGAAGCAGTTCGCGCTGATAGCTATCCACTGCGTCCCACTTGTTGACAGCCAATACGACAGCACGCCCGCTCTCAAGCACATAGCCCGCGATATGAGCGTCCTGATCGGTGACGCCCTGTGTCGCGTCGAGCAGCAGCAGCACCACATTTGCCGATTCAATGGCTTGCAGCGTCTTGACGACCGAAAACTTCTCGATCGCCTCGAACACCTTGCCTTTGCGTCGCAATCCGGCGGTATCGATGAGCTCGAAGCGCTGACCGTCGCGCTCGAAAGGTACTGAAATTGCGTCGCGGGTGGTTCCTGGAAGGTCAAAGGCCACCAGCCTTTCTTCGCCGAGCCAGGTGTTGATCAGGGTGGACTTGCCCACGTTGGGCCGCCCCGCCACAGCAAGGCGGATGAGGCCGAGGTCTTCCTCGGGCGCTTCACCTTCAGGCGCGTCGTCGTCCGTGATGCCGAGCGGCTCGAGCGCCCGCTCGGTCAGGCTCCGGACACCTTCTCCGTGGGAGGCGGAAACCGGATGCACCGCACCCAGACCCAGTTCGAAGAACTCCCCGAGCTGCACGCCCTCTTGCATGCCTTCAGCCTTGTTGGCTGCCAACACGCAGGGCTTGCCAAGACGCCGGAGATAGTTGGCGATGTCGTGATCCTGGGCCGAGAGTCCGCCGCGCGCGTCCACTACGAAGATCACCACGTCGGCCTCAGCTACCGCCTGCCGGGTCTGTCGCGCCATCTCGTGGAAAATTCCGCCTGTGGCGTCGGGCTCGAAGCCCCCCGTGTCGATGACGATAAAAGCGTGACGGCCAAGGCGCCCATTGCCATAGTGCCGGTCACGCGTGAGGCCGGCGAAGTCGGCCACAATCGCATCGCGAGAGCGCGTCATACGGTTGAAGAGCGTCGACTTGCCGACGTTCGGACGCCCGACGAGAGCGATGACTGGTTTCAGCATGAATACAGGCGAATAGGAGTGCGGATGCGGCTGCGCCGCGTGCTGCTCATTCCGGGACGAACCCGTATACGCCGCCCTTGCGAGTCACCACCACGAGCGTGTTGCCGACCTCTACCGGGTTGGCGGTGATCGCCGAGCCATCGGTCGCAAGGCGATTGACATCGCTTCCGTCTTCGCGCGACAGGAAAAATACATTGCCCGAATCGTCGCCCATCACAATGGATCGACCAAGCACCAACGGCGCGGTGAGGCGGCGATATTTGAGGCGGTCGACGCTCCAGGCAGTCTTCCCGTCGGTGCGATTCCATGCCTCGACGATGCCATTGGCCTCACTTCCGTAAAGACGCTCAGTGTCACCGTCAATTCCGCTAAAACCGTTGGATGGCTTTGTCCAGAGTCGCTCTCCGTTGTCCGCATCGACGCAGCCGATGGCCGCCTGGAACGCACGGGTGCAGATGGTGTCGCCCAACCGGCTGGTACGTCCGACCAGATCGACGAGCCGCTCGACATCGTTTGTGCCACGCGGCGAGGCAATGGGCGCCTCCCAGCGAATGCTTCCGTTGCCCGGGTCAATCCCGGTCAACCTTCCGGACAGACCGGCAACCAGCGTGTTCCGCACCGCCAACAGTACGCCGGGGTGCTGCAGCACCAACGGTTCGCCTTTGCCCTGCCGGGTCCAGATCTGCCTGCCGCTTTCCGCGTCGAATGCGGTGATGGACCGGTCACCGGCCATGACGAACACCCGGCCGCCGGCGACTAACGGCGCGGTGAATACCTGCGCTCCCACTTTCTCGCGCCAACGCTCTCTTCCGTTCTCGAACGCAACGACATCGTTGTCCCGCGTGACAACGACCGCCAGAACGCCGTTGCTTCCGACGCCAGCGCTCAGCCGCGAACCGGCACTGGCTCGCCAGATCTGCTGGCCAGTGGCGCCGTCGAGCGCGAAAACGCTGCCGTCATCGCTCGCCAACAGTAGTCGATTGCCTGCTTCGACAGCGGGTGTCAGACCGAAATCGACTGTTCCGATCTTCGCAGTCCACGCCTGTCGCACGGGTACGCGGACGACGTTCGGGCCGAGCGCGGCCGGCTCCGGTTTGTTGGTTCCAAACCAGCCGCCCACGGTCGAGCGTGCATCGGATAGCACGGAACATGCAGAAAGTGTCGCTATTGCAGATATAGCTAGTAGCGCAATCCCAGAGCGCGCTAGAGCACTAAATGATTGAGTATTTTTGATTGGCATCATGCGGCCTTGGCCTTGCCGGGGGCAGCAGCCGCATCGGCTTGCGGATCGACTCCGAGAGCATTGAGCTTGAGCTCGACTACTCTCTGGTAGTCGGGAGACCCTTCAAGGCCGGTATAGGCACGACGATACTCGGCCACAGCCTCTGCCGTTTTGCCCTGCAACTGCAGGATATCTCCGCGACGGTCTGCCGCGAGAGCAACGAACGACTCGGGAAACGGTGATTGCAATTCTTTCAAAGCGTCGTCATAAGACTTCGTTGCTGACAGCAGAGCAGCCAATCGAAGTCTTGCAACCGCCTGCACGCCGGCGTCATCGCCCTTTTCGGCTACCCACCGCAGCGCTGCCTTTGCCTGATCGGGCTTGTTCTTCTCGAACAGGAGCTTGCCAGCCGACAGACCCGCCTGTTGCGCATAGGCCGTGCCGCCGAATTTGTCGCGCATATCGGTGAAAGAGCGCTCGACTCGCGCGGTATCGCCCGCAGCCACTGCGCGTTCGACCTCGTCATACAGCAGTGAAGCCTGCGCCGCCTGGCGCCGCTCCCAGTACTGATAGCCGTTCCACGCAGCGATCGCGCCAAAGACGACGATCAGAACGCCGGTAATGAGATTGCCCCAGCGGCTCCAGAAATGGCGTAACTGGTCGAGCTGTTCTTGTTCTTCGAGATCGAGATGGGAGGCCATGTAGTCGGTTCGGTTTTCAGTCGGGGGATTGTAGGGTGGGCGCCCAGGCGGCAACTGCATCGAGGCGCTCGAGCCGCTGGCTTCCACTTCCGTCGCGCAGTGCCTTCACGGTGACCTCGCCGCGCGTAAGCTCGTCGGCGCCGAAGACCAGTGCAAAACGTGCACCACTGGCATCGGCCTTTTTGAATTGCGACTTCATGCTGCCGCCACCTTCGCTTCCAGCGCCGGCATGCATCTGAACCCGTACACCGCGCGCGCGCAATGCCTGAATCAAAGGCATTGCGACCGACAGCGCGGCCGCTTCGGGAACCACGGCGTAAGCGTCCAGCAGCGGTGTTTCAGCTTGTGACTCTTGCGCACGCATCAATTCCAGCACCCGCTCGACGCCCATGCCCCAACCCACTGCGGGAGTCGGTTTGCCACCCAGGTGCTCGAACAATCCGTCGTAACGGCCGCCTCCACAGAGCGTTCCCTGCGCGCCGAGTTCATCGGTGATGAATTCGAAAACCGTATGGCTGTAGTAATCGAGGCCCCGCACCAGACGCGGATTGACGCTCCATTCAACACCGCAAGCGGTAAGCAGCGTTTGCACCGTTTCCAGATGCCGGCGCGACGCATCTCCCAGATGATCGAGCAACTTCGGCGCGGCATTGACCACCTTCTGCAACGCGGGATGTTTGGTGTCAAGAATGCGAAGCGGGTTGGTATGGAGTCGGCGCCGGGCGTCATCATCGAGCGCATCGGAGTGCTGTTCCAGATGCTCGATTAGCGCTGTCCGATGGGCATGGCGCTCGGCAGGAAGCCCCAGGCTGTTCAATTCGACCCGCACGTTCCTGAGACCCAGCGTGGCGAGCAAGCTGTGCACCAGAACCATCAGCTCGGCATCCACCTCCGGACCGCCGAACCCGAGCGCCTCGGCACCGAGTTGATGGAACTGCCGGTAACGCCCCCGCTGCGGCCTCTCGTGGCGAAACATCGGGCCGAAGTAATAGAGGCGCTTGCCGCCGTCGTAGGTGAGGTTGTGTTCGATTGCCGCCCGCACTACGCCGGGCGTGTTCTCCGGGCGCAGCGTGAGCTGTTCGCCGTTGAGCCGGTCTTCAAAGGAATACATCTCCTTCTCGACGATATCGGTTCCCTGGCCGGTGCCGCGCACGAACAATGCCGTGGGCTCGACGATTGGGGTGCGGATGTTGCGATATGCATGGCACGCCATGTGGGAGCGCACCGTGTCTTCAAAACGCTCCCACAGCGCCGAGTCTGGCGGCAGGATGTCATTCATGCCCTTGACACCCGAAAGCCGCTGCGGCTTGGGCGTGGAAGCACTTGCCGGACTATCGGCAGGGATCGGATCAACCATGAATCGAGAACCGGGAAAAGAGGAAAAATTCAGACAACGGGAACAGTCGCGTCCGCGCCAAAACGCTTCTCAATGTAGTTTTCCACCAGCTGGTGGAACTCCGCTGCGATGTTGTCGCCACGCAGTGTCAGGGCTTTCTCGCCGTCGATGAAGACTGGCGCGGCAGGTGCTTCACCGGTACCGGGAAGACTGATGCCGATATCGGCGTGTTTGCTCTCGCCCGGGCCGTTGACGATACATCCCATCACTGCGACTGTCATCTTCTCGACGCCGGGATAGCGCGTGCGCCACACCGGCATCTGCTGACGCAGGTAGTCGTCAATCTGTTTGGCCAGTTCCTGAAAGGTGCTGCTGGTGGTGCGCCCACAGCCCGGACACGCAGTGACGCTGGGTACGAAAGACCGCAGACCCAGCGCCTGCAATATCTCGGAGGCAATCAATACCTCCTGGGTGCGCGACTCTCCTGGCTGCGGCGTGAGCGAAACGCGAATGGTGTCGCCGATTCCCTCCTGCAGAAGAATGGCGAGCGCGGCAGCAGAGGCGACGGTGCCCTTGGTACCCATGCCCGCTTCCGTGAGCCCGAGGTGCAGCGGATAGTCGCAGTGGCGTGCCAGTTCGCGGTAGACGGCAATCAGATCCTGAACACCGCTCACCTTGCAGGAAAGAATGACCTGACTCCCCTGCATTCCCATGCGCTCGGCCAGTCGTGCCGAATCGATTGCCGAGGTGATCAGCGCCTCGTACATCACTTGGCGCGCTTCCCACGGCTGAGCGCGGCGGCTGTTTTCATCCATCAGACCGGCCAGCAGATCCTGGTCAAGACTGCCCCAGTTGACACCGATGCGAACGGGCTTGTCCCAGCGCAGCGCCGCCTCGATCATCTGGCCGAACTGGCGATCATGTTTATCGCCTTTGCCGACGTTACCTGGATTGATACGGTACTTCGACAGCGCTTCTGCACAGGCCGGATAGTCCGTTAAAAGACGGTGCCCGTTGTAATGAAAATCGCCAATCAGCGGAACGTCGATCCCCATCCGATCGAGCTGTTCACGCACATGCGGAACCGCTGCCGCAGCTTCGGGCGTATTGACCGTGATGCGCACCATTTCCGAACCTGCAATCGCCAGTTCCTTGACCTGGATCGCCGTCCCGATGGCGTCTACCGTATCGGTGTTGGTCATCGACTGAACCCGCACAGGCGCGTCGCCACCCACAGTCACCACACGGTCGCCCCACACCACGCGCGCTTGCCGGGAACGGCGCGCGCGCGGCTCAGAGATCGCAATAGGTTGGCAATGAGCTGGATCGGTAGACATGTTCATGGAGCCACCATTCACTTCACTTCGAACCGGGCCACGTTATTACGCGTGACGGGTGCCAGCGGGAAACTCTTGCCACGTACGGACACCTCGGTTGCGTCAGCTCGGCCGATGATGACGGAAAGCGGCAGACTGCCGCTGACTGATTCAGAGGCCCCGGCGTCGAGGTTTTTCTGAAGCACCACGACACCCTTCGCATCAGCGACCTTGACCCACGATTGCTGCTTCGCACGCAGCAGCAAAATTGCCTGGCTCTGCGCATCCGAGCCGCGCTGCGCCAAAGCCGCACTTGAGGACGCAGAGCCGCCAATCACCGCAGGCGCACCGGTCACAGAACCGGTCTGATTCAGGCTACCTGCGCTAGATGTCGAAGCCACGGCCTTACCGGATTTGTCGGATTTATCGGTCAATGCTCCATCGTTCAGGGGCCTCGCAGGCAGGGCTTGCGCCGTAACGCTCTGAGAGACCCGAGCAGAGACGGAACCTCCATCGGCCGAGCCCGGGTTAAGACGGGGGTTCGCGCTCAGACCAGGCTGTGACCCGACTTCTTTGGAGGTTTTGGTCGGCGACGCGTTGTCGGTCACTTTGGCCCCAGTCGAACCATCCGGTTCAGAGGAGGCAGTCGCGGCCTTCGAGTTGGTCGAGTTCCCACTGACGGCTGCCGTCAAGTCTCCGATCCAGGCGGACAGCCGCGCCTGAGGAAGCAGCAGGAGGGCTCCAGCCCCGATCACCAACAAGACAACAGCGCCGATCAGAGGGCGTGACAGTCCGCCCGGAGGTCGACCAAAACCGCGCCCGTCTGTCCGGAAGCTCGGCCCGGTGGTGCTGGCACGCTGCGGAAGCCAAGGTCGAGCGGGCTGGGGCAATAGCGCAAGGATGGGTATTGGATCGAGCTTCAGCACGCGGCAGACGCTTGCAGCTAGTGCCCGCACGAAAGGCACACCCGGCAAGAGATCGAACCGCTCTTGCTCCAGCGCCTCCAGGCGGGCGACCGGAACCTTCAATGCCGAAGCCAGCGCCGCGATGTGGATTCCGGCGTCTTCCCGCGCTTGCCGCAACTGCGTACCCGGACCCGTTGCCAGCGCGCTGTCGTTCAATGGCGCATTCAGTTCCAAACCGTCACCCTGCGCTTGATCACTCATTGAAGGCCCCCCGGTCATAGAAGGCACGCTCGGGAGATGTCGGAAAGCGCTTGCGCAGCTGCTCGCCGAGCTGGTCCACTGCCGTACTGTCACCCAGCTTGTGGTCAATCTTCATGCCGAGCCAGAGCGACTCAGCGGTGGAAAATTCGCCGTTGTTCACGCGACGGATATAAAACTGCGCTGCTTTGTTATTGCCGTGCTCCCGCAGGAGATTGGCCAGGGTGTAGCCGGTGAGCGGGTTACCCGGATCAAGGTCATATGACTTCTTGAGAGCAATCTCGGCTTCGCTCTTGCGTCCGGCGCGAACGTCGCAAATTCCTTGAGCCATCAGCGTTTTTGCTTGTTTGGTGTAACCGGGCTGCGTCTCGGCTTTGCTGAAAAGGGCATCAGCCTCCGCGTAACGCTGCAGCTGGCACAGCAGCCATCCGCGGTTGTGCAAAGTATCGGGATCACGCGGATCGAGCTCGAGCGCGCGCCGGAAGCTCTCGTCAGCCAGGGCGAAATCATTGATCCGCATGTAGATCAGCGCGCGCACGTTGTACGCATCCGCATAAGTAGGGTCGGCCTGAAGCGACTGCTTGATCTCGTCGAGTGCGAAGGTGGGTTTCCCGGCTTCGAAGTAGCTCGATGCGAGCTCCAGCCGAATGCGGGCACGCCGCCTGGCGGGAGTCTCGTCCGAAGCAGTCACCAGATCCGGGCGGCTCTTCGCGGAAGCGTCGGGATCAGTGGCCTTCGCGCCGGTGGTCGCACATGCTGAAAGCAGACTGAGGCAGAAACTCGTCAGTACGGCTGCTATGACCAGGCGGAGCTCCCGGCCTCCCGCTTTCCCACAATCCGCGCTGCTCGACATGACTCAGGACTCTCCCACGGTAACAGCGCCCGTCACGGGTGCCGACTTGATCATCACGATGCGCCGGCGTGCGATCCGCTCGCCCACATGGGTTCGGTCCTTCACGTCACCAGCGAGCTGACCGCATGCAGCGTCGATGTCGTCACCGCGCGTTTTGCGAACCGTGGTCACGATACCAGCATCCGAAAGCACCTTGGCGAAGGCCGTGATGCGAGCCGCTGGCGAGCGGAGCAGCCCCGAAGCGGGAAAGGGGTTGAAGGGAATCAGGTTGATCTTGCAAGGCAGGCCCGTGCCGCCATGGTTCCGCAGCAAATCGGCCAGGGCGCGTGCCTGCTCCGGCCTATCGTTGACGCCGTCGAGCATGCAGTATTCGAATGTGATGAAGTCACGCGGCGCAAATTCCAAGTAACGCGAACAAGCGTCAAGTAACTCTGCCACAGGATATTTGCGGTTGAGCGGGACCAGGTCATCGCGTAATGCGTCTTCAGGCGCATGCAGCGAAACAGCCAGAGCAACCGGAACATCGCGTGCAAGACGATCGATCATCGGCACCACGCCCGAAGTGGACACCGTCACCCGCCTGCGCGAGAGCCCGTAGGCATGGTCGTCCAGCATGGTGCGAAGCGCCGACACCAATGCCGCGTAGTTCTGCAGCGGCTCGCCCATCCCCATCATTACGACGTTGGAGATCACTCGATCGGGACTGCCGCGACGAGCCCGCAGCGTGTGCTCTGCGTACCAAAGCTGGGCAATGATTTCGCCGGTGGTCAGATTCCGGCTGAATCCCTGATGACCGGTCGAGCAGAACCGGCAACCTACCGCGCATCCCGCCTGCGAAGAAATGCACAGCGTGCCGCGATCGTCTTCGGGAATGAACACGGTTTCGACCGCATTCCCGTCGCCCACATCAAACAGCCACTTGACGGTGCCATCGGTCGATACGTGTTCGGCCGCTACCGGAAGCGGTGCAATCCGCGCCGACTCCTTGAGCTTGCCGCGCAGCGACTTGGCCAGGTCGCTCATCTCGGAGAAATCCGCCGCGCCGCGCTGGTGGATCCACCGGAAAAGCTGCGTCGCCCGGAAGCGCTTTTCGCCGAGCCGCTCGCAGAATTCCGTCAACCCTTGCAGGTCGAACTCGAGCAGATTGACGAATTCCGTCATGCGGATCGGTGAAGCAGGCAAATGCGCAGCAAGAACAGCCTGATCAGCGGCTGTAAACGTTGAGCGCTGGAAAGAAGAAAGCGATTTCGACCGCGGCGGTTTCGGCGGCGTCGGATCCATGGACTGCGTTGGCATCGATGCTGTCAGCGAAGTCTGCGCGGATCGTGCCGGCGTCGGCCTTCTTGGGATCGGTTGCACCCATCAGGTCACGATTCTTCTGAATTGCGTTGTCACCCTCGAGCACCTGGACAAACACCGGGCCGGAGATCATGAACTCGACCAGATCCTTGAAGAAAGGACGCGCCTTGTGCACGCCGTAGAACTGCTCTGCTTCAGCGCGGGACAGCTGAACCAGACGAGCTGCAGCCACCTTCAGGCCAGCGCCCTCAAAACGGGAAACGATCTGTCCGATGACGTTCTTGGCAACCGCGTCGGGCTTGATGATGGAGAGAGTGCGTTCGATAGCCATGTAATTTTCCTGAAATGAAGTCGTTTTGGACTAGTTGGCAAAGCCTGCTATTTTACCGCGCGCTCTCGATGGCTCTGCGCGGTGAGCAGCTATCGGCCTCGACGTCGCCCACCGCCGCCTGCCGCACTGCCGCCGCCGGGTCCCACTCGCCGCTGTTCCTGCCGGCGCCGGGTAAAACTGTCTGCGCCGATAAAGCCCGCCGCTGTCTTGAGCGGATCGGGCTGCTGGTCGCCGCCGGTAGTGCGGGAGTCGGCGCCTGCGCCCAAAGCCGAGGGACCAGCCTTGGTGCCGCGAATCTCGTTCGGACGTTTGCCGCGATACCCTGCGTCCTGACCTTTGCCCATTCCGCCATATCCGGGGCCCTTGACGCCACGGTTTGGCGCGCGACCGCGCGGAGTGCCGGGAGCAATTGCGGGTCTGGCGGCCCGCTCCATGCCCACCGCCTGCATGAGCCGCGCGATGTCCCGCTCGTCCAGCTCCAGCCAGGCACCGCGCTTGAGCCCGCGCGGCAATTGCATTGCGCCGTAGCGGATCCGGATCAGCCGGCTGACCGCATGGCCCACCGCTTCCAGCATGCGGCGCACCTCGCGATTGCGGCCTTCGGAAATGGTGACGCGGTACCAGCAGTTGGAGCCCTCGCCGCCGCCGTCTTCGATGCTGCCGAACTGCGCCATGCCGTCTTCCAGGCGAACGCCGTCGAGCAAGCGCTGCTTCTCATCATTGCTGAGAGCACCGAGCACGCGAACGGCATATTCCCGCTCGAGCCCGAAGCGTGGGTGCATGAGCTGGTTGGCGAGCTCACCCGAACTGGTGAACAGCAACAGGCCTTCGGTATTCAGATCGAGCCGTCCCACGGACTGCCACTTGCCATGCTGCAAACGCGGAAGCTTGCGGAAAACGGTGGGCCTGTTCTGGGGGTCATCGTGCGTAACGACTTCGCCGACCGGCTTGTGATACGCGATGACTCGCGCCGGTGGTGGCTCGATGCGGAAACGCACCGGCTTTCCGTTGACCTTGATCTGGTCGCCGTACTGAATGCGCTGGCCCACATGCGCCGGCGCATTGTTGACCGAGATCCGGCCTTCCTGGATCAGCTGCTCCATCTCGAGCCGCGAACCCATGCCAGCCTGCGCCAGCACCTTGTGCAGCTTGGGCGTGTCTCCTTGCGGGAGCAGCACGCGTTTGGCCTCCACCGCTTCGGTGATGGCCGCAGGCGCCGGCCCTTCTTCCGCATCGAAGCGGCCCGAAACGATGTCGTCGAAACCGGTGAAAACTGGCGCCTTGCCTTGCCCGCCGTCACCTGCCACCGTAGGCGAGCCAGCGGTATCGGCGGTATCGGCGACGTCGATCGGGGTGGCGGGAGACGGAGTGTCTGCCGGGCCGGCAGGATCATTAGGTTCAATAGTCATAGCTGGTAGCGCTTTTGGAATAAACGCTTGAGGTCAATTTCATTAACAATTTATAGATCGCTTACTGCCTCGCCATGCTGCTCGTCGGCGGCGGTCGCGGGTGTTTCGTCGCCCTCAAGGCCATCCAACAAACTGCGCAAAGCTGCTTCGGGTGCCGGACTATCCGTGGCGGGAAGTTGAGCCAGCGATGCGATGCCAAGATCGTCCAGAAACTGATGCGTCGTCGCAAAGAGCGCCGGACGACCGGCTGTTTCGCGATGACCAATCACCTCCACCCAACCGCGATCTTCGAGTTGCTTGATGATCAGGCTGTTGATCGCAACACCGCGTATATCCTCCATATCGCCGCGGGTTACCGGCTGGCGGTACGCAATGATCGCCAGTGTCTCAAGCACAGCGCGGGTGTAGCGAGGAGGCTTTTCGGGATGCAGGCGATCGAGGAATTCCCGCATTTCCGGCCGACTCTGAAAACGCCAGCCGCTGGCAACCTGCACCAGTTCCACACCTCTTTGCTTCCACTCCTGCTGCAGGTCGTCCAGCATTTGCCGCAGCGTATCAAGGCCGACCGAATCGGCAAAAAGCGATCGCAGCTCGCGCAGCGTGATCGGCTGTGTGGAGCAGATCAAAGCTGTTTCAAGGATGCGTCGGGCCTCCACGGTATTCATCTGGACGATCTTCTTGTGACTGGAAAACGAAACCGGGATGCCAGGGCCGACGCTGAGGCAATTTCCGATCAACGACGGGTTATGCACTTCGCCATGACATGGCTCGAAGGCGCCGCAGGACTCTCAGTTTGCGGCACGGGGCCGGCGTGCACGGATCCGGACGCCCCTGCAAAAGCGCTGCAGCTCGCGCACCAGCCATAGGGGGTTGGGCGGCCGGGAATGCCGACTCTCTGCAGCTGGCGATCCGCACAGAAGCTAGCCTGGATTGTAGGACAGCCCCCAATTCGCGAGCACATCTAAAAAATCCTCAGGGGGCGCTTGCTCGAAAGCAAGCGGCTCTTCGGTCACCGGATGATGGAAAGCGAGGCGGAAAGCGTGAAGCGCCTGGCGGTTGATGCCTGCCGCAGCATGACCGCCATAGAGCGTATCGCCCAGCAACGGATGGCCGATCGACGCAAGATGCACGCGAATCTGGTGCGTGCGGCCGGTGTGCAGCGTGCAACGTAGCCAGCAGCCCTGATCCGTGCCGGCCAGCAAGGCAATAGTGGTGCGCGCTGCCTTGCCAGGCGAACGCTGCAGATCGACCACAGCCATGCGCAAGCGGTTACGCGGGTCCCGACCGATCGGGGCATCTACCTCACGCTCGGCGGGGCCCGTCCAGGGTTTGTGGGCCACAGCAAGATACTGACGGGAAACTTCGCGCGCAGCGATGCGGCGAACCAGTTCGTCCATCGCGGCACGTGTTTTTGCCACCACCATCAGCCCGCTGGTGTCCTTGTCCAGCCGGTGGACGATGCCCGCCCTGGGTAGATTGGCAACTGAGGGGTCTCGCGCCAATAGCCCATTGAGCAAAGTCCCCGACCAGTTCCCCGGGGCAGGATGCACCACCAGACCAGCGGGTTTGTCCACGACCAGCAGATGCGCGTCCTCGTACAACACGCGCAATGTCATGGCTTCCGGCCGAAACGCCTGGCTCTGCGGCGTCGGCAACAACTCGAGCGAAAGTTTGTCCCCGACACGCATGCGCCGGGCCGCGCGCGCCGCAGTTTCGCCATTGCAGCTGAGCGCACCCAGGCTGATCAGCTGCTGCAGATAACTCCGGGAGAATTCCGGCGCCATCGCCACCAGAACCCGGTCGAGACGCTCCCCGTCAAGCGCTGCGGGCAGTACAAAATAGCGGGTCTCCGTCTCTTCCTCTTCCGGAGCGCGGTCGCTCTCAGCGCCGTCGACATCCGACAGTTCCGGGGGCTGCGCCGAATCCCCGGGAACGGGGCTCGCACGGCCGCCCGGCCCCGATGAAGGGGCGGGAGCGGACTCTATAATCGATTTGGTTTTTCTCAAGGGGTTACCCGTGACGCGTCGCGTGAAATTATCGTTGGGTATGGCAGGCGCAATCGGCTTGGTCATGCTGCTGGGCGCTTGTTCCAGCACGCCCGAAGACAAAACAGCGGGCTGGAGCCCGAATCGCATCTACGCCGAAGCCAAGGACGAGCTTTCCTCAGGAGGCTACGACAAGGCGGTGCCCCTCTTCGAAAAGCTCGAGGGACGGGCGGCTGGTACGCCTCTGGCTCAACAGGCCGAGCTGGAGAAGGCCTATGCCCAGTTCAAGAACGGATCGCAGGCGGAAGCGATTGCGACACTCGACCGCTTCATCAAACTGCATCCATCAAGCCCGGCGATCGACTATGCGCTGTATCTGAAGGGCCTTGTCAATTTCAACGACAACCTGGGTCTCTTCTCGTTCATATCGCGCCAGGACCTATCGGAGCGTGACCAGAAGGCTGCCAAGGATTCGTTCGAATCGTTTCGCGAGCTCACGACGCGCTTTCCCAAGTCGCGTTATGCCGCCGACGCGCGCCAACGCATGACCTACATCGTCAATTCGCTGGCTGAATACGAAGTTCACGTGGCGCGTTACTACTACAGCAGGGGCGCCTATGTGGCGGCCATCAGCCGGGCGCAGTCGGCCATCGCCGACTACCGTGAAGTACCTGCCGCTGAAGAAGCGCTCTACATCATGGTCAAGTCGTACGATGCGCTCGGCATGACGGATCTGCGGGACGACACCAAGCGCGTGCTGGTGGCAAGCTATCCCAACAGCACCTATCTCAGCGGCGGCTTCAAAGGCAAGAGCGATCCGTGGTGGAAGCTGTGGTGACGAGCGTATCGATCTCCTGACCGAACTCCTCGGCAGTGTCGATCCGGCGCATGGGCGGCAGTGCTGCAAGCAAACGGCGGCCGTAACCCATCGTCAGCAGCCGGGTGTCCCCGATGACCAGAATGCCGCGGTCTGACTCGTTCCTGATGAGTCGGCCGGCACCCTGCTTGAGTGCCACTGCAGCTTCGGGCAAAAAATAGCGGTTGAACGCGCTCTTTCCGGTGCGTTCGATGCGTTGACTGCGCGCTTCGACCAGCGGATCGCCGGGCGGCGGAAACGGCAATTTGTCGATCACGACCAGCTGCAGCGCGTCGCCAGGCACGTCGAAACCTTCCCAGAATGAGGCCGACGCAACCAGTACGCATCCTGGTCGTCCTTGGCTGTCCGCTTCCCGAAAGCGCTCCATCAGATAGCGCTTGGGCCATTGCCCCTGCACCAGTACCTCGACGGCACCGTCTGCCATGAATCCCTGGGCAAGCGCGTCGCCAATTTCGCGCAATGCTCGTAGCGTCGTGGTCAGGATCAGTGTTCTGCCCCGCAATCGTGCAATGTGCGGCATGAGCTGCGTCGCAAGCGCACGCGGGTGAGCAGGATCCGATGGCTTGGGGAGATTTGCCGGCACATAAACCGCTGCCTGCGCCCCGTAATCAAAAGGACTGGCAACGCGCAGCACCCGCGCGTCCGTCAACCCACAGGGCTCGGTGAACCACCGCAGCGCGGCATCGTCGCCCAGCGTAGCCGAGGTAAAAATCCAGGCACGCGGACGATCGCTGACTGACGCGCTGGATGAATCGGCGGCTACAGCGTCGAAACCGGAATGCGGCTCAGCCTCGGCGTTGACTGCCGGAAGACCCAACATCCGG
>JBBSUX010000022.1:0-21220 GCA_038234045.1 Burkholderiales bacterium | reverse complement strand
TCCTGCTGGTCGAGCAGAACCTTGAAGTCTGTACACAACTGGCCGAGCGCCACTACATCATCGACCAGGGCTCCATCGTGCATGAAGCCACCAACGCCGACTTTCTGGCCGACGTAGCAGTCAAAGACCGCTACCTGGGCGTAGGCCTCGCCTGAGCCATTTCAAACATCTGAACGACCATGAATGACCTCTCACAACCCAACGTTGATCTACCCCCGCAGCCTGCCTCCACGCTCCGAATCGACGGCGCCCGTTTGTGGCAATCGCTGATGGAGCTGGCGGCCATCGGCACCACCGCCAAAGGAGGCGTGTGCCGGCTTGCGCTGACGGAGCTCGACGGCCAGGGCCGCGACCTGTTCGTGCGCTGGGCACGTGAGGCCGGATGCAGCATCCGGATAGACGCCATCGGCAATATCTTTGCGCGCCGCAGCGGCCGGGACGACGGGCTGCCGCCGGTCATGATGGGCAGCCACATCGACACCCAGCCCACAGGCGGCAAGTTCGACGGCAACTATGGTGTGCTGGGCGGGCTCGAGGTGGTACGCACATTGAACGATGCGAGCATTGAGACCGAGGCCCCCATAGAAGTGGTGGTTTGGACCAACGAGGAGGGCTCACGCTTCGTTCCCGTGATGATGGGCTCGGGCGTGTTCGCTGACGCTTTCACGCTGGAACACGCCCTGGCGCAGCGCGATGGCCAAGGCATCAGCGTAGGCGAGGCACTGGACAACATCGGCTACGCAGGCACCCCCGTAACGTCGCCTGCTGTCGGGGCCTACTTCGAGGCACACATCGAGCAAGGGCCGCTGCTTGAAGCCAGCGACCGCGTGATCGGCGTAGTGCAAGGAGCATTGGGCCAGCGCTGGTACGACGTGGTGGTGCACGGCATGGAAGCGCACGCGGGTCCGACGCCCATGGAATTGCGACGCGACGCGCTGCTGGCGGCCAGCAGGCTGGTAATCGAGATCAACCGGATCGCGCTGGATCATGCTCCGCATGCGCGCGGCACAGTGGGCGCCCTGGCGGTCTTTCCGGATTCCCGCAACGTCATTCCTGGCAAGGTCAGCATGAGCGTCGACCTCCGTGCGGGCGACGATGCCGTACTGCTTGAGATGGATGCCGATTTGCGCGCCACCTGCGCGCAGATCGCAAGTGAGCATGGAGTCACTATCGACGTGCAGCAAGTGGTGTACTTTCCGCCGCAACCTTTCGCCCCGGAACTGGCGGAAAGCATTCGCGCCGCTGCCCGAAGCCTCGGCTACAGTGAAATGGATGTGGTTAGCGGCGCCGGCCACGATGCCGTTTACCTTGCCCGCCTGGCACCCACAGCCATGATTTTCGTTCCGTGTCTGGACGGCATCAGCCACAACGAAATTGAAGACGCCAAACCCGAACACCTCGAAGCCGGTTGCAACGTACTACTGCAGGCCGTACTGCGCAGCGCCGGAGCCACATCATGAAAAAAGTACTCATCGCCCGTTTCAACCACGAGACCAACACCTTCTCGCCGGTGCCGACGCCGCTCAAATCCTTCGGACCGACCTACGATGAGCAGGCCTACCGCGACAACAAGGGCATGCGAACGGCTATGGCCGCTTTCATCGATCTGGTGGAAGCTGCAGGTGCGCAGGCGGTGACGCCCGTGTCGGCCACGGCCAACCCTAGCGGGCGAGTAGATGCCGCCGCTTATGACGCTTTGACGCAGCGCATCGTGGACGCTGTCCCCGGCTGCGACGCCATCCTGCTTGATCTGCATGGCGCCATGGTGGCGCAGAACTCGGCCGACGGCGAAGGCGATCTGCTGGCACGCGTGCGCGCAGCGGCGCCGGGCGTGCCGATCGGGGTGGCACTCGATCTGCACGGCAACATCACCCAAAAAATGATCGACAACGCCGATGTGATGGCGAGCTTCAAGACCTACCCGCATATCGACATGTACGAAACCGGCGAGCAGGTAGGCCGGCTATTGCTCAACATGCTGGACGGAAAAGCGAGTTATGGCGTGTGCTGGAAAGCACTGCCGCTCATGAGTCACACCCTGCGCAGCACCACGCTCGAGGGTGCGATGCAGCGAGCCGTCGAAGCTGCCCAGGCGGCCGAGCGCGATGGCATGCCGGCGGCATCAATCTTCGCGGGTTTTTCGCTGGCCGACATCGAAGCACCGTGCGTCAGCGTGGTGGTTACGGGGCAAAAAGACGATCTGGCCGCCGCGCAGGCCGTTGCGGATCGGATCGCCGAGCAGATATGGAATGAGCGGACCGGCTTCGTCTATGAGAGTGAACCGCTGAACGATTCGCTGACACGGGCCCGGGCACTTGCAAAAGGCGCCACACGCCCGGTGCTCTTGCTGGACCACAGCGACAACTGCATGTCAGGCGGCACCTGCGATTCGGTGGACGTGCTGGAGGCGGCACTGTCGCTTGGGTTGACCGGAATTGCCGTCGGGCCGATTTGCGACCCAGAAGCCGTCGCAGCAGCAATACACGCCGGTGTGGGGACACAAGTCTCCATCGCTTTAGGCAACAAGGTGCCGCTGACAGCGCTGGGCATCGACAAACAGCCGATGGAAGTCACCGGCACGGTGGTGGCTCTCAGCGATGGGCACTACACCGTGACCGGGCCGATCTACACCGGGCAACATTGCACGATGGGGCGTACCGCGCTGATCGACATTGGCGGTGCACAGATCGTGGTGACCGAAAAACCGCACGAGCCATGGGACCTGGGTGTGTTCAGTTGCGTGGGGCTTGATCCGACAACGTTCACGTACCTGCTCCTCAAATCACGCATGTACTGCAGGCCGGTATTTGCACCGCTGGCCCAGGCACTGGTTGAATGCGACAGCCCAACGGGGGTCACCACTTCCGACTACTCGCGCTTCCCTTTCAAGAACGTGCGCCGGCCGGTTTTTCCACTGGACGAACTTTGACCGTTCGCGATCAGTAACCGGTTAGTACGGTTGCCGTCCGCCGCATCGCGACCCGCGCGGCAATCCCTGATGAGATGGTTTCAGGGTTCGGCTCAGGCCAGGGCGCAACCTACAATGCCATTCCCCGCGCGGCATTAGAGCCTTTGCAGGCCTGCTGCGGGTGCTTCGGCATTCGCAGATGCTAGCCCCGCGGCCGCACGGCAGTATCAGCAGCAGCAGGAGAGCGCGAAATGGCGACTACACCCCCTTCGGTCAACCTCGATGAAAAGCGCGCCGAGTTGCGTCGTGCAGCGCTCGAATATCACGAGCTTCCGAAGCCTGGCAAGATCGCCATCGCAGCCACCAAGCAACTGCTGAACCAGCGTGATCTGGCGCTGGCGTATTCGCCCGGCGTCGCCGCGCCCTGCGAAGAAATCGTCAAGGATCCCGTCAACGCTTTCAAGTACACCGCGCGCGGCAATCTGGTGGGCGTCATCACCAATGGCACGGCGGTGCTGGGCCTGGGCGACATTGGCCCGTTGGCTTCCAAGCCGGTGATGGAGGGCAAGGCCGTGCTCTTCAAGAAATTTGCCGGCGTCGATGTGTTCGACATCGAGATCGACGAAAAAGACCCCGCCAAGCTGGTGGAAGTAATTGCTGCGTTGGAGCCCACCTTCGGCGCCATCAACCTGGAAGACATCAAGGCCCCCGACTGCTTCTACGTGGAGCGCGAGCTGCGCAAGCGGATGAAGATCCCGGTCTTTCACGATGACCAGCACGGCACCGCCATCACGGTGGCGGCCGCGATGGTCAACGGCCTGAAAGTGGTCGGCAAAAAGATGGAGGAAGTGAAGCTGGTGACTTCCGGCGCCGGCGCTGCGGCGCTGGCTTGCCTGAACCTTTTGCTGAAGGTAGGGTTGAAGCGCGAAAACGTCTATGTCACGGACATCGTCGGCGTGGTCTACGAAGGCCGCACCGAGCTGATGGACCAGGACAAGATCCAGTACGCGCAGAAGACCGATGCACGCACCTTGATGGACGTCATCGAAGGAGCCGATGTGTTCCTGGGCTTGTCCGCTGGCGGCGTGCTCAAGCCCGCCATGGTGGCGAAGATGGCGGCGCGGCCGGTGATCTTTGCGCTGGCCAACCCGAACCCCGAGATCTCGCCCGAAGACGCGCATGCGGTGCGCGACGACGTGGTGATGGCGACCGGCCGCACCGATTACCCGAACCAGGTCAACAACGTCCTGTGCTTTCCCTACATCTTCCGTGGCGCGCTGGACGCCGGCGCCACCACCATCACCGATGAGATGGAGATTGCGGCCGTCCACGCGATTGCCGAGCTGGCGCAAGCAGAGCAGAGCGAAGTAGTAGCGGCCGCCTATGCAGGTGAGCCGCTCGCGTTCGGGCCCGAATACCTGATTCCGAAACCCTTTGATCCGCGCTTGATGATCAAGATCGCTCCTGCTGTCGCCCAGGCTGCGGCGGACAGTGGCGTCGCGCTGCGCCCCATCCAGGACATGGATGCTTATCGCGACAGCCTGCGGAACTTCGTCTATGCGTCAGGCACGACGATGAAGCCAATCTTTTCGGCAGCCAAGTCGGCCGTCAAGAAGCGCGTCGCCTACTCCGAAGGCGAGGAAGAGCGCGTGCTGCGCGCCGCGCAGATCGTGGTGGACGAGAACCTGGCCCGGCCCACGCTGATCGGTCGGCCGGGCATCATCGCGCAACGCATCGAAAAATTTGGCCTGCGGTTGCAGGAAGGGCGCGATTACGACGTGGTCAACGTTGAACAGGACCATCGCTACCGCGACTTCTGGCAGACCTACCACCGCATGACCGAGCGCAAGGGCATCACGGTGCAGATCGCCAAGATCGAAATGCGCCGCCGTCTGTCGCTGATCGGCGCAATGCTGCTGCACAAGGGCGAGGTCGACGGGCTGATCTGCGGTACCTGGGGCCACACGCATCTGCATCTGAACTACATCGACCAGGTGCTGGGCCGTCGCCCGGGCGTTTGTACCTATGCCTGCATGAACGCGCTGGTACTGCCCGAGCGGCAGATCTTTTTGGTGGATACGCACGTCAATTACGATCCCACCGCCGAGCAACTGGCAGAAATCACCATGATGGCCGCCGAGGAGATGGTGCGCTTCGGATTCAAGCCGAAGGTCGCACTGCTCTCGCATTCCAACTTCGGCAGCAGCAATCAGCCGAGCGCGGTGAAGATGCGCCAGACACTCGAGTTGTTGCGCGTTCAGGCACCCTGGCTTGAGGTAGACGGCGAGATGCACGGCGATGTGGCGCTCGACCCGAAACAGCTTGCTGCCGTGATGCCGAACAGCACCCTGACGGGGAGTGCGAACCTGCTGGTGTTTCCCAACATCGACGCGGCCAACATCGCCTACAACCTGCTGAAAACTGCCTCTGGCGGCGGCATCGCCATCGGACCGGTGCTGCTGGGCGCGTCCCAGCCGGTGCACATCCTGACTGCGAGCACAACAGTGCGCCGGATCGTCAACATGACCGCGCTGACGGTGGCGGACGCCAACGCCTCTCGCTGAGATTACAGACGCCTGCTGCAACATTAGACCCACCAATCCCGCGCGCCCTGAAGGCCCACCCTTGCGAAAAAGCCACAATTCCGGCACACTCGCGGATTGATTTTTCGGGGTTAACCCGGGGTTTTGGTTGTCTTGAGGACGGTCGCAGACACATCGCACTCATCAGCGTTATCTACGATCTCTCGAACGGACGGCTTGATGCAGCAGTAAAAAGGCGTGGGCAATGGTGTGGAGTCGGCTGCCGAAGATAGCACGCGATAAAGCAGTGCCGGTTGCGTTGTCGCTGTTGCTGGCGTGCGCCGGCGGATTGGCGAACGCGCGGGACTACGGAAGCTTTTCGCATGAGCGTGGAACCGGTTCTGCGCCCTCCCCAACAGCGCCGGTCACGCTCGACCAGCTGCCGCAAGAAGCACGGGCAACGCTGCACCTGATTCACGAAGGCGGGCCTTTTCCGTTCGAAAAGGACGGCGCGGTCTTCGGCAATCGAGAACGGCTGTTGGCCCAGCGAAAGCGGGGCTACTACCGCGAGTACACGGTGCCAACACCGCGTGCACGCAATCGGGGCGCCAGGCGCATCGTTTGCGGCGGGCCGGCAAAAACTCCGGAGCAATGCTTTTACAGCGGCGACCACTACGCGAGCTTTCGGGAAATCGCCGATCGGTCTTTTCAGCGATGACGTTGCTTTCAGCCGGGCAAGAGCCCACCGGGAGTAACCACTCCTCACCACCGAACACCAGTTTGGAACACCTTCTAATCAGTAGAGAGAAAGCGATGGAGATGGACATCAAGCCACTTCGCCGGGAATCGGACAGCCTGCCGCTGCGTGGCGTTCGCAGCAATATCGTGCAGTCGATCCGCGCATTCCGCGTATCGGATCTGCAGGAAGCCGCGAGCAGTCTGGGCCAGCACTTCCTGTATGCCAATCTGGCCGATGCGCAATCCAAGCAGGATGTGCTCGACATGATCGCGACCCAGTTCACCTTTCCGCAGCACTTCGGGAAGAACTTTGACGCGCTCTACGATTGCATGACCGACCCGCTGCACAAATCGGGGCCGCAGCCGGGCTTCATCGTGGTGCTGGAGCAAATTCCAGCGCACGCCAAGTTCGACAAAGAGGCGCGCGAGCAATTGCTCGACATCTTCCGGGACGCTTCGGACTACTGGGGGGATCGAAAGATACCGTTCAGATGCTTCTATTCTTTTCTGTAGCCCGTTCTGCATCCACCAGCCAAGCAGAACGGGCGACCCAGGCACCAGCAAGCAAGTTCCACGGTAGCAGCAGTCTGCATGCAGACGCTGCCGGCGTGACACCGGCAGCGGGTTCTTCCCGCAGCGCACCCTCCAGCAAAAACCTGACCAAGGCGCAGCGTGCTGCTGCCGCAGCAGCAGCCGCAGCATCCGGGTCGGGTTCTTCGGCAGCAGCAGCCGTGCCCGGCATCGCGCTCGACGGGGGCGAAAAAATGCCGACGGACAAACTCATCGACGTATCGCCATTGGCACTGCGGATGAGTAGCCCGTTTAACTCAGGCTATTGGCTCTCGGCCGCCTGACGGCGTCCGTAGATCCACCCCCAGCCTGCGCTGCGCTCCGGCTCCCCCTGGGGGGCTTTGCCAGACGTCCGGCAAAGCCGGCCCGTCGGCATCCTCGAAAGGTGCGGCTCTAACTTCGACGACCACTTTCATCCGCTTCGGCGGATGTTGTCGTTATTTAGATTATTT
Source organism: Burkholderiales bacterium (assembly GCA_038234045.1). Classification (GTDB taxonomy): domain Bacteria; phylum Pseudomonadota; class Gammaproteobacteria; order Burkholderiales; family Burkholderiaceae_C; genus JBBSUX01. The sequence continues at coordinate 14,030 of JBBSUX010000022.1, read as the reverse complement.
CATGCCGCTTGCGCTTATTGGATAAGCGCTATCAGCTATTCTTTTTGAAGCGTTTGTGTTGTTTGGGCGAGGGCCACGAATTCGGCTACCGGCACCTCCTCGGCGCGGCGCTGGAGGTTGAAATTGCCTTCGAATCCGATCTGTTCGAGCCATTTGCCGAGGCTATGGCGCAGCAGCTTGCGGCGCATGCTGAATGCCACTTGCACCAGGGTCGAGAGATGCTTGGCATCAAGCACAGGCGGCTCTACCAGCGGGACCATGCGCACAACGGCGCTGTGTACTCGTGGCGGCGGATCGAAGCTTTCGGGCGGGACGGCCAGCACGTCTTCCATGGCGTAGCGCCACTGCAGCATGACCGACAAACGGCCGTAGGCGGCTGTTGACGGCACGGCAACCATGCGGTCGACAACTTCCTTCTGCAGCATGAAGTGCTGGTCTTTCACGACCTCCACCTGGTCCAGCAGATGAAAAAGGATGGGGGTGGAGATGTTGTAGGGCAAGTTGCCGACCACGCGGATGGGCTGCGATGTTCCGGTTGTCGCGCTCGGTGGCGCATCGGATGCGCCTGCGACCGGAGCGACGGCGCTGGCCAGATCGACCCGCAGCACATCGGCCTCGACCACCTGCAACTGCGGATGCGCGCGCAGCGTTTTTGCCAGATCGCGATCCAGCTCGATCACGGTGAGATGCCCCAGGCGCTCCACCAGCGGCTGCGTCAGCGCCGCGAGCCCCGGGCCGATCTCGACCATGCGATCGCCGGGCGTGGGATCGATTGCGTGCACGATCGCATCGATGATGCCGCCATCGGTCAGGAAGTGCTGGCCGAAGCGTTTGCGCGGAATGTGCTTCAAGTGCGCAGCCCGTAGGTGGGTGCGTCAATCTTCATTGGGGCGGATCCCGGTATTCGACATAAGCACGACCACGGAGCTCCTGCGCCCAGGTGGTGTAAGCCTCGTCGAGCTTCTTTTCGCGGGCGGCGTTGCGTGCGGCATCGCGCTGCTCGCGCTCGGTGAGAGTGTGCGGGCGCCGGCCGAGCACCTCGATCAGGTGCACGCCGAAGCGGGTGACCACGGGGTTGCTGATCTCGCCCGGCGCCAGCGCATCGGCTGCTTCTTCAAATTCAGGCACAAACTGGCCGGGATTGGTCCAGCCGAGGTCGCCGCCTTCTTTGGCGCTGCCGTCCTGCGAATGCTCCTTGGCCAGGGTGGCAAAGTCGGCCTGCCCGCTCTGGATGCGGCGCTTGTAGTCAGCCAGCTGCGCGATGGCAGCGGCTTCGCTGAGCTGGGCATTGGGCACCAGCAGGATGTGTCGCACATGGCTTTGCAGCACCTGCGCGCCCGGCACGCCACCCTTGACGCGCTCCACCACCTTGAGGATGTGAAAGCCCGCAGGCGAGCGGTTGGGGCCGACGATGGTGCCGATCGGCTGGTTCTGCGTCCATTGGACAAACAGGCTCGGATAGCGGTCGGCCGGGCGCAGGCCCAGCAAACCGTCGTTGTTGCGCTCGGCACCGTCTGACATTTCGCGCGCAACCTTGCCGAAATCTTCACCCGCGCGGACGCGGTCGGCAGCGGCTTGCGCCTTCTTCTGAAAGGCATCCACCTGTGCAGGAGATGAATCCTCAGGCACCAGCACCAGGATGTGGGACAGGTTGATCTCGACCGCATCGGGATTCGCCACGCTCTGGCGCTGCTCCTGGATGTAGTGGTCGATATCCATGTCGCTGACTTTCACCCGCGACTCGACCTCTCGCTGGCGCAGGCGCAGCAGGGTGAGCTGGTCGCGCAGGTTTGCGCGCAAGCGGGCCTCGGGAATACCGTCGGCAGCAAGCCGCGAGCGCATCTGCTCCAGCGTCATCTTGTTCTGGCGCGCAACGTTGAGCTCGGCGGTATCGATCGCGGCATCGTCCACATTGATCTTGAGCTCCTTGGCCTGCTGAAGCTGGGCTTTCTCGTTGATCAGGCGCTCAAGCACCTCGCGGTCGAGCTCGCTTCGCGGCGGCAGGCTGCCACCGGATTGTTGGATCTGTTGCGCCACACGCTCGGCCCGCACACGTACTTCGCTGTTGGTGATCGGCTCTGAATTGACGACAGCAACGATGTAGTCGGCTTGCTGCACCTGCTTGCCGGTGACGGGGTCAGCTTGCTTACGGCCCAGGTTCGGAGGCAGATCAAGCGTGGAGCCCAGGCCCGACTTGGAGGGCGACGAAAGCCCGCCCATGCCGAGTCCGCTTCCGGAGGAAAGGCCGCCACCACCTCCCGCGCGTAGGCCCTGCGCCGCAGCGCTGGCACTTGCGAGCGCGATAGTAAGCGCGCAGAGCGACGCAAAGATTCTTCGAAACAGTGTCTGGTGGGTCATCATCATCATGGCAACAGGGCGACGACTTCAGGTGCCGCGGAAAGTGGATGTAGGGCGTATGCCGCCTGACTGCGCGTATCTTCCGTTTCGGGAAGAAGGCGGCCAGTGCCGGCGCGATCAGTCATATTGGCTGAACCGGCTGGGTGTGGTGATTTCCTGGTGAAGGTACTGATAGCGCGGTACGTTCTGCTGCAAAACCGTGAGCGGACTTGATCCGACTCGCGAGAAGCCAAAAAATTCGACCTGGAACAACAAACGCTTGGTCGCAGTGGTGCTGCTGTTTTGCAGGCGCTCCAGTACCACCCGGCCGACCCAGCAATCGCCTTCGTACTCGAAACCGGTAACGGAATCGACGATCGACTTGTCCTGCAGGCTGTAATTGAGCCGACCCACAGAGTAGATGCGCCCGGGACCCTGACCGCGGCCCGCACCGAGATTCTGTCCGCGATCGCCCCACAGATCATTGACCGGCCATTGCCAACCCACGTCGATCGATTCGCTGGTGCCGCGCTGCAGCCGGTAGGCGGCGCTCACCGTTCGGTAGTCGCTTGGGTTGTATCGACCACCGATGGAGGACCGGACAGAGCGGCTCGTCTTCGGGTTGTACTGGAAAGTGGAATCGAACGCCCACTTCGGCGTCCAGTTGATAGAGGCGCCCAGCAACAGATCGCTCAGCCGGTCGTTGACAACCTCTTCGCCGGGCAGCACCACGCGCTGGTCCTGGAAGCGCAGGCGCTGCGCTACACCGAAGCGCGCGGTTTCGGCGCCGGTGTCGGCATCGATAAACCGCGTGGTGACGCCCAGCGTGAGCAGGTTGTTGTCCGAGATGCGGTCGTTGCCGACAAACGCGTTCTCGGTATAGATGGAGGCGAAATTGAAATCGGTGCGCGCGGTATCGTAGTTGGGCAGCCGGCTCTGGTCGCGATACGGCGTGTAGACGTAGAAAGCGCGGGGCTCGAGCGTCTGGATCAGATTGCGGCCCAACAGTCGCGCATCGCGCTCGAAGATCAGCCCGCTGTCGAGGCTGACGGTGGGCACCACACGGTCTGCGGTGGTGGCATTGTTGGGCAGTGCGTAGTCGAAGTCATAGCGCGTGGCATGCAGCATCACCTTGGGCGTGATGAAGGCGCCCGGAGCCACGAACGGGCGGCTGACCTGCGCAAGGGTATAGGCACGTCGCGCGTTGGGCTGGTTCGTCAGACGTTCAGCGGCCTCGAACTGGGTGTAGTCACCCTCGATCGAATAGTCGAAACCACCGATATCGACCTTGCTATAGCGCGCGGTGAGCTGTGGCAGGCGGTCATACGGCGGAATGATGGGCGAGTTGATGTCCTGCAGCGTCTGCCACTTGAGCGCGCGCGCAGCCACCTGCAGATCGCCCCGGCCCCAGGCAAGATTCAGGTCGCTCGGTAGCAGCCGCTGCGTGAGCGACGGATTAGTGCGCGGAAAATCCTTCCAGTAGTTGTCGTCGCTCACGCGGTTCACATTGAGCGAGAGCCCGAGCGCACCAATCGACGGGATGCCGGTATTGATCGTGGCAGCGTGCAGCGCGGCGATGCCCCAGCGGCTGTCGCCGTTGCGCAGCCGGTCGCTCGGCATGTAGTCGGCGCGGACCTGGCCCCGGTAGTTGTCTTCCAGGTAGCGGAATTCGCCCGCCAGATCGACGCCGCGCCTGCTGAAGATGGTGGGATAGAGCGTCGCATCCCGGTTGGGCGCGATGTTCCAGTAGTACGGGAGGGTGGTTTCGACGCCGCTCTGATTGCTGATGCCGAACACCGGTGGCAACAAACCCGACTGTCGCGCGTCGCTCAGTGGAAAGCTGATCGACGGCAGTGGCGGCGTCTTCAGGCCAAGGAATTGCATGGTTGCATCCTTGGCAACGCCCTGCTGGCTCGCCTGGTCGATGCTGATCGAGCGCGCAGAGATCATCCAGTCGGGCATCCAGCTCGGGCCCGGGCGCCGCTCGCAGGTGGTGTAGGTGCCGTTGTGGATCACCGTGTTGTCGGCGTCGATGAAGTCCACGCGCTCGGCCGTGCCATGGGCGCCGTTCTTCAGGAAGCGGTAGCGCGGCCGGTCGAAGGTGCCGTCCATCGCATCGACATGCAGCTCCAGCCTGGGGCCGCTGAAGATGTCGCCGGCGCGGTTGATGTAGGCATTGCCCATCACGGTGGCCAGATCGTCGGGCTCGTTGTATTCCAGCCGGTCGCCGCGCACCACCAGATCGCCGCGACGCAGCTCGGCGTTACCTTGCAAAACGGTATTGAAGTCGGTCTGGCCGAGCGTCTGGTCGCCCGAGAGAAAAGTAGGCAGCTTGCCGCGTTCGGCTTCGGGAATGACGTCCCGCAAAAGTGAGCTGCTGCGCAGTTTCAGGGGAGGGCCGGGCGGCAGCCCGGGCGTTGCAGCTGAGGAATTCTCAGCTGGGGCTGGTGTGGGCGCCGGAGCCGGAGCCGGACCGGGGAAGGGGAGGATTCTCGCCGGCGCCACAGCGCCGAGCGCCGGCACCGCCACGGCACCAGCGGGATCGGCCTCACCGCCAGCGATGGGCGCAGCTGGTGTGCTCAGGATGGGTGGCAAAAGTGCGCCGGCAGCTGCGGGACTCGCTGACGGCGCCGGGGGCCCGCCCGCAAGGCTGCTTTGCGCCCAGAGAGGCGAGCTCTGCAGCAGGGTTGCAGCCACCAGGAGCGCCATCGGCGTGTAACGACCGGGAAACTTCGGAGTAGTAACTCCTTGTAGAAGTTTCCCAGGCGCCACGGCAGACGCCCTGCGCCGGTGCTCACCCATTGCGTGCTCCACCCTTTGAAGCGGCGGAAGCGCCAGTGTGGCCTGCAACACAGCACTGCCCGGATAGGGCGTGGGGGGATGCGGGAGCGGCGAAAGCAATAAGGAGGGACAAAGCGGACTGTGCGGGCAACAAGGTAGGTGACACGGACGTGCGATCAGGAGGCGGTTCGTCTGGCAGGGTTGGCGCATTGGCGCGGTCGGGAGTCCAACAAGGAGCTACTACGCCCAACCGGCAACACCGGCACGCGCGAACAGCTCAGGGTTCCTGAACGGGCTTTGTAGAATCGATTATCCATGAGCCATCCCCTTCTGCCTTCCGCCGCCCACGGCACCATCGAATGGGCCGACCCACAGCGCGCTGCCGCATTCGACGTCTGGCTCAAGAGCATTTCGCCCCGCCACGGCCTTCGGGCGGCAAGCCTCAGGGCCGCATCGGCCGATGCAAGTTTCAGGCGCTACTTCCGTATCGACGCTGACCCTGACGCCCAAAGCGCCCACGCGGCCTCAGGCGCCCTGCCCGGCTGCAGCGCCATCATCATGGATGCGCCGCCGCAGCACGAAGACACCGCTGCGTTCGCGCAGGTTGCCGCGCTGATGGCGGCAGCGGGCTTGCAGGTGCCGTGCATTCTGGAGCGTGATGCCACCCACGGCTTTTTGCTGATGACCGATCTGGGCGATCAGACCCTGCTCGAACGGCTCGATCCCTCAGCCAGCGGCAGGGCCGATCCGCAAACCGCACTGCCCTGGTATCGCAACGCTGTCGATGCGCTGCTGAGGTGGCAGCTGGCCTCTCGCGCTGGCGAGCTGCCGCCTTACGACGAGGCGTTATTGCGGCGCGAGCTGGCGCTTTTTCCGGATTGGTACTTGACGCGCCATCGCGGCGTAAAAGTCGAAGGCGAAACGGCCTCAGTGCTTGCCAGCAGCTTCGACCTGATCGTCTCGCGCAACCTGGCGGCGGCGTCGGTTTATGTACACCGCGATTTCATGCCGCGCAATCTGATGGTGGCGCGCGGTGCCACCCATGCGGACGACGCGCCGCTCGGCATACTGGATTTTCAGGACGCAGTTTTTGGCCCCATCACCTACGACATCGCCAGCCTGATGCGCGACGCCTTTCTTAGCTGGGATGAAGAAATGGTGATCGATGTCACCGTCCGCTACTGGAGCGCCGCACGCAAGGCGGGGCTGCCGGTGAACGATGATTTTGGCGATTTCTACCGAGCCGTGGAATGGATGGGCCTGCAGCGTCACCTGAAGGTAGCAGGCATCTTCGCGCGGCTCACGCTGCGCGACGGCAAGCCGCGCTACCTGGCCGATGCGCCGCGCTTCATCGGCTACATCCGCCATGCCGCTGCGCGCTACCGCGAACTCACGCCCCTGCTGCGCCTGATCGACCGGGTAGAAGGCAGCACACCGGCCGTCGGCTTTGCCTACGGGCGGGTATGAGCCGGTAGGGTGAAAGCTCAATTTTTATGAATAAAAAATGTCTTCGGCCCTTTATACATAAGCGCTATCAGCTACTTTATTCGTAGTATTTTTTGGTGCCCCGTATTTACTGCTCCACCGAGCTGGCTGCCGGCAACCGGCTCGATCTCCCGCCCGGCGCGGCGCGCCATGTGCAGGTTTTGCGCCTGCAGCCGGGCGATGCGCTGACCCTGTTCGACGGTCGCGGCGGCGAATATGCCGCCGCCGTGCAGCGCATGGGCCGCAGCGAAGTCATCGCTGACATCGGCGCGCATCACGCCGTCGAGCGTGAGGCAGCTCGCGGCATCCATCTAGCCGTGGGCCTCATTGCGAGCGACCGCATGGACTGGTTCGTCGAAAAGGCCACCGAGCTGGGCGCCGCCAGCATCCAGCCGCTGGCTGCCGAGCGCAGCGTGCTGCGTCTTACCGGCGATCGCGCTGCGAAGAAGGAGGCGCACTGGCGCAATGTGGCGATCGCCGCATGCGAGCAAAGCGGTCGCATTCGCGTGCCGGTGTTGCATCGGGTGCTGACCCTGGCAGCTTGTTGGCAGGCCGCTGGGGCGTTTTCCAATGAAGATGACGCAGGCAGTCGCGTCGATCCGGCCGAAGGCATCGGCGATAGCACTGCCACTTGGCTTGCGGCAGAGCGCCTGGTGCTTTCCTTCGCACCGGGATCGGAAATCCTGCTGCGTGCGTCAGGCCATCCCGCTCCTGATGTCATCCTGCTATCGGGACCGGAAGGCGGCCTCTCACCGCAGGAGGAGGCGCTCGCACTGCGCCATGGCTTCCGCCCGGCAAGCCTCGGGAGTCGCACCTTGCGGGCAGAAACCGCCCCGCTGGCGGCACTGGCACGACTGGTCTAAGCCGGCCGGGCTCGTAGTTGCATCGCTGGCTCCAAGGGGCCATGCATCAATACTTGGTAAGGGTTCGGCACGGGTAATGGCTGTGTCAGGGCCCGAACCTATAATCCCGGCGCTTCATTCAGGAACGTCGCCGGGCCCGCCCGGGAAAAGGGCATCTGCGCGATATGGTCCCTTCACGCCGCTGGACACTGATTCTGCTGGGATCCGATAACGCCACCCGCATCCGCGTCAGCATGGCGGCGCTCGCGACGCTTTTGATGTCGCTAAGCGCTGTGGTGATGAACCTGATTGCCCAGGCCGGGCTGGCGCCGATCTTGCCGATCCGGCTGTGGACTGCGGTTTCCGTGGGCGGCATGCTGCTCATGCTCGGCTTGATCCGCAGCGGTATGACGCGCAGCTGGAGTGATCCGGCCCTGACCTTGCCGCAGATGCTTTTTGCCGTAGCAAGTGGTTCGGTCGCCTATGTGCTGGCCGAAAGCGCCCGCGGCATCGTGCCATCGGTGCTGTCCATGATTCTCTTATTCGGCACCTTCGGGCTCGATCCTCGCCGTATGTGCATCGCCGGCGGAGCAACGCTCGTCCTGTTTGTCGGCGCAGTTGCGATAAGTGCCGGTTTGCACGATCGGAGCACCGGCGCTCACGCGCTCGATGCGGCCTACGTGATGATGACCGCCATCGTGCTATCGGGCAGCATTGCGCTGGCGCTCAGAATGCAGCGCATGCGCGCACGCTTGCGGCAGCAGAAGCGTGAACTGATCAAGGCCTTGTCCGACATTCAGGAGCTGGTCACGCGCGACGAGCTCACCGGGCTGGTCAACCGCCGCCACATGCGCGAACTCATGCAACGCGAGCTGGCGCGCGCTGAGCGGTCGGGCCGCACGATGGTTCTCGCGCAACTGGATGTGGATCATTTCAAGCGCATCAACGATGGCTACGGCCATGCGGCTGGCGACGCCGCGCTGCGCCTGCTCGCCATTGCGCTTCACCGCGGTACCCGTGAATCCGATGTGGTGGCACGCTGGGGTGGCGAAGAGTTCGTCCTGATGTTGTGCGACACCTCCATGACCGCGGCGCACGTACTTCTCGAGCGTCTGAGGGCCGATCTCTCGCATCTGCGGGTGCCCGAGTTGCAGGCACCCGGTGCAGCGCCGCTGACGGTGTCGATCGGTTTCGCGCCGCATCAGGCCGGCGACTTGCTGGACGCGACCCTGGCACGGGCCGACAAGGCCATGTACCACGCCAAGGCTGCAGGTCGCAACTGCGTCGTCAGCGGCTGAGACAGGATCGGCGCCTGCCCCTGGTGAGCGCGATACGATCGCCGGACAGTCGCACCCAGGCGGTAGGAGCCCTCCCACGGTCGCTGCGCGCACACGCCGATAGGGATCAGCGTGGGGCGCAGTGATAGTGCAGTGATCTTTCCCGCGTTGAGTCTGCCAGCGCGCCCCCTGCTTAAGGGCAAGGCGTGTTGAAGGTCTCCGTAAACAGGGCGCCGCGCTAGAGCAAACGGTGGGGCCTCTGCCATCAACGAATGAACGCCGCCATGACTGCTCGCCCCGCTGTCCGCCTGGACATTCCCGATCCTCCCCATGCCGACGCTGCAGCACCTGCTTCACGTGCTGAACTTGCCTCCGATCGGGCGCGCCACGAAGCGCTGCTGCGCAGTCCTGAGGACGCATCGACGCGACGTGCGACAGGAGAGTGGCTGCACAAGCAACGCGCCGCCGTGCGCTCCCTGCCCTGCAGCCTGCCCGCCAACGCGCACGACCTGCCCGCGTGGATGCGTGCGCAGACGCAAGCCACTGGCGCCCTCTATCAACGCTATCTGGCGGATCGCAAGGCCGGGGCACCCCGGCGCTTCTTTCGCAATCGTTCGCACGCTCTGTTCTTCCTGCGCGGCGTCGCCCCGACCAAGCTGGTCGATGGCAGTTGGCTGCACGGCGTGCTGCGGCACTGGCAGAACCCGCGCTTTTCGGAACTGGTGCGGACCTATGTGGAAGAGCTGGGCGACGGGCGCGCCGATCGCAACCACGTGCTGCTGTATCGACAGCTGCTGGCGGCGCACGGGCTCGACCACTGGGAAGATCTGCCCGATGCGCACTACACGCAGGGCGCGTTGCAGCTTGCGCTCGCAGCACACACCGATGGGTGGCTGCCCGAAGTGATCGGCTTCAACCTGGGCTATGAACAGCTGCCGCTGCACCTGCCGATCACCGCGTATGAGCTCAACGAGCTGGGCATCGACCCGTATTACTTCACCCTGCATGTGACGGTGGACAACGCCGATACCGGGCACGCCCACCGCGCCGTCGACGCAGTATTGGCCGCACTGCCACGCGTTGCCGACGCAGAAGATTTCTACCGCCGCGTACAGGACGGTTTTCGCATGAACGATCTAGGCATGGGCACCACCCAGGTGATCGAGAGCTTCGACATTCAGGCCGAGGTGGAACGCATCTTCATCGGCAAGAGCGCAGCCGGCCGCAATGCACATTCGGACTATTGCCGCGTTGCCGGCAAAAGCGTGAATGAGTGGCTAGGCGATCCGCAGCAGGTGCCCGACTTTCTTCGTGCGCTCGAGCAGGCAGGCTGGATCGTGCGCAATGCGCCGCCGCAGCAAAGCCGCTTCTGGAAGCTGCTCGAAGGCGACCACGCCGAAATGTTCGGCGTCTTCGGCAGCTACGAACTGCAGCTCATCCAGGACTGGCTCCGGGGCGACGTAGCCAGCGCAGATGGCGCGCCGGTGGTGCATCCGGGCGTCGGCGCGGATGGCGATACGGCCAATGTCCTCAAGCGACCCCGCAGCTTCAAGGCGCAACAACGTCTCGATGCAGCGCGCGCACCTGCTGCACCGTCAAGCATCGATCTGGGCGCACTGCTCGATCCGGATGTTGAAGCGCTCGAAGAACAGATCGCTCAGGCCGCAGACGGCTCAGCCTTGGGCGCACTGCTGGTCGATGCGATGGCACCTTCACGGCACTGGATGCCGGCGGGTCTGCTGGCAACGCAACGTTTTGCGCGAATGGCGCTGAACTGAACGGCGGAATACCGGGATGCAAAAAACGCCTGGCTCAGGCACCTGCATCCTCGGCCCTTTGCAGGAACGCATCGACCAACTCCCAGTGCGCTGACGTATTCAGTGCTGGCGCGTGGCCGCAGCCCGCCACTTCCACCGCGTCGAGCCGACCAGCGGCTCCCGGGCCGCGATGACGCATCAGCTCAATGGTTTCCCGCAACACCAGATCTGACTCTGCACCACGCAGGCACAACACCGGCAAATCCAGCGCGTCGTAGTGGTTCCAGATGCGGTAGTCGTCATCGTGCGCAGTGAACTGGCACATCATGGCCGGGTCGTAGTGCGGGGTAACGCGGCCGTCGAGCAAGCGCCGCACCGAACTCTCGGTCAGCGCACGCCACTGCGCATCTGGCAACCAGCCGTAGGGCGCATACGCCCGGCGAAAGAACGTTTCCAACTCGGTCACCGTACCGAACACTGGCGGTGCGCTCGCATAAGCGCGGATGCGTGCCACTGCGGGTGCAGCCACTTCCGGCGCACTGTCGTTGAGGACCAGACTGCGGATAGCGCCCTTGAGCGCTGGCTCTGCCAGGCCGCTGGCACAGGCGATTCCGAGAGCCCCACCCATCGAGGTGCCGATCCAGTGGGCTTGCTCGATCTGCAGGTGACGGAAAAAATCGGCGGCAATGTGCGCGTAAAACGCCAGGCAGTAGTCTTCTTTTGGCCGTGCGCTCCATTGGCTGAGGCCACGACCCAGCATGTCGGGACACAGCACGCGGTAGCGCGCGGCCAGGTGTGCGGCGAGCGGGTCCATATCGCGCCCAGTGCGCGCCAATCCATGCCAGGCCACCACCACTGGTGCGTCGGGCGCGCCCCATTCGGTGTAGTGGATCTCGTAGCCGGCACAGACGAGGTAGCGCGAGCGCGGCTGCATGAAGTCTCCTTCCAGAAGGGAATGCGTCATCGGATGCTCGCTCGTTGAAATGTTTCGGGCGCCATCACTTCGCTCCGCGCCTTCGACCCACGGCGGCGCTGGCGCGTAGACGCCCCACCACGCCAGTCGGAAAGTAATAAACCGACAGCACGAACAACACGCCCAGCCACAGCAGCCAGCGGTCGGGCGAAAGCAGCGCAGCGAGCCATGGCAGGCCGCCACTGGCCGCTTCGCTGCCGAGTCGCAACAAATCCTGCAGATAGCTTTGCGCGATAAGGAACAACACCGCACCGATGGCCGCGCCGTAGATCGTTCCCATGCCGCCGATGACGACGATGAGCAGCACGTCGATCATGATTTCGAACGACAGCGTGGTTTCCGGCCCGTTGTAGCGCAGCCAGACCGCCAGCATCGCCCCAGCCAGGCACGCGAACAGGGCCGAGATCACGCTAGAGAGCGTGCGGTACACCACCACGCGGTAGCCGATCGCCTCGGCGCGAAATTCGTTCTCGCGGATCGCCTGCAGCACGCGGCCAAAGGGCGAATTGACGATGCGCAGCAGCGCCAGCACCAGCACCACGGCAGCAACGAACAGTAGGTAGTAGCTCAGCAATCGGCCATCGATGGAAACGCCCAGCACCGGGTCTTCGAAAAACTCGTGACTGGGCGAAAGCAGCTCGGGGATACGGAAGGTGAGGCCGTCTTCGCCGCCGGTAATCTCGAACAGTTGCGAGGCGAATGTCTGGAACGCCGCTGCCACTGCCAGCGTGATCATGGCGAAGAAGATGGCACGCACGCGCAGCGAGAACAGGCCGATGGCCAGCGCCAGCACGAAGGACAGCGCGAGCGCGCCAGCGATGCCCACGGCCAGCGCGCCCCAGCCTGCGCCCATGCGCGTGCTGGCGATCGCCACACCATAAGCGCCGATGCCGAAGAACATGGTGTGGGCAAAGCTCACGATGCCGGTGTAGCCCAGCAACAGATCGAAGCTGGCGACCAGCACGATAAAAACCAGCACCTTGGCGGCCACCGACAGCGCCTTGACGCCAGGAAACAGGAACGGCGCGAACGCCAGTCCGAAAAAGATGGCGAGCAGCAGCACCGCCAGCACGCGGCTGCGCGGAAAGTCGCCCGAAAGAATGCGACTCAACATGGGTAAAACTTTCGAATCTTCGCGCTGCGCCTGAAAAAAGCCTGCGCACTCGTCGCACCACGGGCCAAACACCAGGAGCACCGTGGAACCGGCTTTGCCGGGCCACTGGTGCTGCCCCCTCGAGGGGGGAGGCGGCTACTCGTAGCGAGCAAGCAACGGGGGGGAGTCATCTATTCGTCACCGGATACACGCCCTGCGGGCGCCACAGCAAAATCGCCACCATCAACGCGATATTGGAAAACAGCGCCACCTTGGGCAGCAGAAAGCCGGTGTAATTGGCCATCAGCCCCACCAGCAGCGCACCGATCAGCGCGCCGCCGGTACTGCCGAGCCCGCCGATGATGATGACGATGAAGATCAGCACATTGACCTGCGCGCCCATCTGTGGCACCACGCTTTGCTGGTACAGACCCCACATCACGCCACCCAGGCCTGCGAGAGCGCTGCCGGCGACGAACACGCCGATAAAAAGCTGACGAATGCGGTAGCCGAGCGATTCGACCATTTCGCGGTCATGCACGCCGGCGCGGATGAGCAGCCCAACCTTGGTGCGCGCCAGCGTCCAGGCCAGCACCCCGAAAACTACCAGCCCGACAACCACCGCAATCAGCCGGTACTTTTCGATGGCCGCGTCGCCGATCAGGATCGAGCCGCGCATGGCAAACGGCAGCGGCAACGGAATCTGCGCCGGGCCCCACACCACTTTGATCAGCTCCTCGCCGATGATCAGACCGCCCATCGTGATGAGGATCTGCTTCAGGTGCTGGCCATACACCGGACGGATGAGAAAGCGCTCGAACGCGAGCCCCACCGCGCCAGCCACCGCCATCGCAGCAAGCATCGCCGGGAAGACCGCCACGAGGTTGCGCCAGAGTTGGTGCGAGCCCGTCCAGTCGCCCATGCTTCCGAGCACGCTGGTGGCGACGAACGCGCCCAGCGCGATGAACACGCCATGGCCGAAGTTCAGCACGTCCATCAGGCCAAACACCAGCGTCAGGCCCGACGCGATGATGAAGATGATCATCCCCATCGCCAGTCCGGCCACTGTGAGCGTGATCCAGGTCGATGGCGAGTCGATGAAGGGCAGCACGGCGAGCGCCAGCACCGGCACCAGGGCCAGAGGTTTCCAGTCGAGTTCAGTCGCTTTCATCGCTTTGAGCCTTCCCGCTCAATCTCCGATCGAGAGAAGCTTGGTGTGAGGCTTTGCTCCCTCTCCCAGAGGGACAAGTAAGAAGACAAGAAATACGTCATAGCGCCAGCCCCAGCAGGGATTGCTGCAAGGCCTCGTCCTGCGCCAGTGCCGCCATGCTGCCAGCGTGCACCACGCGACCGTTGTCCATCACGGCCACGCTGTCGCCCAGCCGCGTGGCGAAGTTGAGGTTCTGCTCCACCAGCAGGATCGTCACGCCGCTGGCCTTGAGCTGGGCGAACGCATCGATCATGTTGTTGATGATGGCTGGCGCC
>JBBSUX010000021.1:0-21234 GCA_038234045.1 Burkholderiales bacterium | reverse complement strand
TACTATGAATCCAGACGCGCCGGTAGCAGCCTGCACGGCGTCAAGCGCCTCACGCGCAACCGACTCGAAACCAGGATGCGATCCTGCAGTCGCGTCACCAATACCGGGCATGTCGAAGCGAAAGACGTGCACTCCGCACGATGCCAGCCGACGCGCCAAGTGGACATGCAGGCGGAACGGCCCAATCCGGTGAATCAGTCCTGGGTTGAACAGCACTACGGCTCGGCCAGTGGATGGGCCTTGCGCACGACTCAGCAGGCCAAAGGCGCGGCCGCCATCCAACAGCATGACCTCATCCATGAGTGATTCCATTCGGCATGCCCGCGAGCAAGGTATCTATTGCGGCGCGTGCATCACGCTGGGGCATCGGCCCTTCCAGTTCGACCTGTCCTACCCATGCGTCAAGAGTAGCTGGCAGTGTCACGCGTTCGCTCGCCTCGATTGATCGGTCATCGCCAGCAGCAGTGTCCACGAGTGATATCGGCATCGCAGGTGCCGGAGCAGAAAGTGACAGGGCTGCCAACGCGTCGCCGAACATCGGCGAGACGCAGAACCCGAGTATTTCGTGTGGCAATCTGGGTGCGACGCCCTTGGCCAACGGGTAGCGGGATCGCGAACTGCGTTCCTCTCGATCCCGAGCTTCAAGCGCCTCCATGTACAGCCCCCCATCGACAACCGGCTGCCACAACCAAAGTGAGTCGGCGCCGAGCGAGTTCGCATCGCGCCAGGCGAATAACGCCGATGCACGCGTCCCCATCAGTATCAGTGGCACCCCGGGCGCGACGCGGCGAAGTTCTGCCGCTGCCAGAGCGAGGTCCTGCCCCGTCGCGTCGGGATTGAAGTCTGCGTCGTCGCCCTCCGAATCACCTGTGCCGTAGTAATCGAAGCGTAGTACGGCCACGCCTGCGTTTGCCATGTATGAAGCGACAAGCGAAAAGAAGCGATAGCTGCGTACGTGCTCGTGCAGCAATGGCGGGCACATCAACAGCGACGCTCGCACGCTGACGCGCGGCAGGTGCCATTGACCGAAAAGGCGCCGACCCGGGCCTCCGATGAAAAACGGCTCTGGAACTGGCTCGTTCAACGTCGATATTCCAAACCAACGCTGGCCCGCGGCCTTGGCACCCCTTGAGAAGAATGATTTGCGACAGCGTAACGTCGACATTCCACGTTCAAATCACGGCACATTTGCCCTCCTTGCCTCCATGTACGAGCGCCACCCTGTGTTCGCTCGATTGTTCAATGGCCCGTGCGTGGGCCCGCTTCATGCACCCGCCAGCGCAAACCCCGGCTCCAGCTGCCCCGCTCCATTTTAGCTTGACTGCATCCGCTTACCTCTCGCTCATTCCCTTGGAGGACGCCCTCTTGCCGAAAAAGCGGCGGAACTTTCGCCACCATCCAGAACGCGGGATATAGGAGCCCCGGCCGCCCGCAGGCGGCATCTCTGGCAAACCTGCCGCCACCTGCCCAAGGTTCTGGGTGGCCAACCCAAGCAGGCGTAAACGTACCCCTGTATCCCGCGCCACGCGGCTGGCCATTTGCAAAGCCAGCATCGAGTGCCCCCCCAGGTCGAAGAAATTGTCCTGTGCATTCGCCGGTGTCCCGAGAATGCCTGACCAGAGTTCTATCAAGTACGAGACCCGAGGGTCTTCCTGGTCATTTTCGGCCGCCGTTGCGATCGGCAACCCGGTCATGCCAACGGGATCTGGCGCGCGCGCGAATTGCGCGACTCGTGCCGTAGCATTGGCCTGTGGTGGCGGCAGCAGTTGGCGGTTGACCTTTCCGTTGGGCAGCAGCGGCATGGACTCCAACACCACCAGATGCTGCGGAAGCATGTAAGCCGGCAGCGTAGCGCGCAGCGACGAAAAGAGCGCGGCCGCATCGATGCTTCCACGCTCGACGGCGACAACATAGCCCACCAGACGCACGTCGCCTGCCCGATCCTCGCGCGCTATCACTACAGACCTCGCCACGCAGCCATCTGATTCAAGTCGAGCCTCGATTTCACCAAGCTCGATCCGGTGGCCGCGTACCTTGACCTGAAAGTCAAGCCGACCAAGGTGCTCAAGCACGCCATCGGTTCGCCAGCGGCCGAAATCGCCGGTGCGGTAGAGAGTGACGACACTGGTCGACTCACTACTCTCACTGGACGGCACAGCGATCTGGACAAAGCGCTCGCTCGTCAGCTCCGTCCGATGCAGGTAACCCGAGGTTACACCTTGGCCGCCGATATAAATTTCACCCGCAACGCTAGGCGGGCATATGGCTCCAGCAGCGTCGACAATCCACACGCTCGTATTGGCGATCGGCTTGCCGATATGGATGTCCAAGTCGCCACCTGCAGTGTGACGCTCTATGCGCGCGCAAGTCGACCAGACGGTCGTCTCTGTAGGTCCGTACATGTTCCACAATGTGCCGCAGCTGGAAAGCAGGCGCCGCGCCAGGGAATCTGGCAGAGATTCGCCGCCGCACAAAGCTCGAAGCTTTGGCGAGCCCTGCCAGCCGGCCTCAAGCAGCATCAGCCAGGTTGAGGGTGTTGCCTGAATCAGGTCGACGTCGTGTTCTTCTATCAGCGCAGCGAGAGCTACTCCATCCATGGCTGCGTCGCGGTCGGCCAGAATGACCTCGCCTCCAACCGAGAGCGGCAGGAAAATTTCCAGAACAGAGATATCGAACGACGTGGTGGTTACCGCAAGCAATTTCTCGCCTGGCTGCATGCCCGGCGTCTGCGACATGCTCTTCAGAAAATTCGTAACCGCGCGGTGAGGGACGCAAACGCCTTTTGGACGGCCTGTCGAACCTGAGGTGTAGATGACGTATGCCGCAAGTTCCGCGTCGTCCGGCTGCGGACCGACCGGGAGGAACGCGAGTGCAGACTCGATTTCATCATAGTCGCGATCCAGCAGCAGGTGCTGCGAGTCCCGCAGCTGCAGCGGTCTGGTCAGTTCGCCCTCGCCGACAACCAACGCCAGATTTGCATCCTCGCACATGAATCTGAGCCGCTCTACGGGGTAGCTTGGATCCAGCGGCACATAGGCGGCGCCGATCTTCCATGCCGCCAGCATCGTGGCGACAAGGTCGGCGTGGCGAGACAGGCAAACACCAATCAGGTCTCCTCGGCGCAGGCCACGGGCAATAAGAGCCGACGCAATTCGCTCGCTGCGCTTCTCGAGCTCCAAATAGGTCGTTGCTGCTGCTCCCGCGCGGATCGCTACCGCGGCGCCGCGCTGGTGCAAGTGACGGCTGATCAGTGTGTCGGCTGTGCTGGAGGATTCAACCTGCGCCTGGGTGGTGTTCCAAGCCAGCAGCTTCAACCGATCGTCTTTCGAAAGCAGCGCGGCTTCGGCAACCGGGCGGTCCGGATTCCTGCACAGCGAAGCGACGAGCGTCCTGTAGCGCGTGCTGAACGCCACTGCCGAAGATGCGTCGAAGATATCGCAGTTGTAGCCCAGCGCTCCGGACAGGCCAGCATCATGCTCAAGGAACCACACACCTATATCGTGTGCCATTCCCTGTTGGAACAGCAGCAGGTGCTCATGCCGCAATCCACCCCAGTTCAGATCACGCTCGCGTACGTCCTGAAAGGAGAACACCGCCTGGTAGACCGGCGAACGGCTCGCATCGCGCGGGACCCCCAGTTCTTGCATGAGTCGATCAAACGGCACGTCGGGGTAATTGAACGCCTGCAGCACGTGGTCCCGGACCTGCGTCACGAGTTCGAGAAAGGATTTGGACGAGTCCAGCATCAACCGCAGCGGCAGCATGTTGACGAAGAAACCCATCAGCTTCTCGACTCCCTCGGTCGGCCGGTTCCGGAACGGCACTCCGACCACCAGATCCCGCTGCCCGCTCAGTCGGTGCAGGAGAATGTAGTGGGCAGTCAGAAGCGTCATGAACAGCGTGCCATCCACCCTGCTGCCGACCTCGCGAAGATCGCGCACCGTCCCCGTATCAAGGTGAATCCATTCAGTGCCGCTCTTGCCGGTGGCCACTGGCGGTCGTGGACGGTCCTCGGGGAGGTGTAGCGGCTCGAGAACCCCTGCAAGATGCTCTTGCCAGTGCGCCACCTGCCGGTCCAGCTCGAGGGCATGTATGTTGTCGCGCTGCCACTGTGCAAAATCCCCGTAATCGAACGCCAACGGCGGCGGCGGCTGTGCTGCCCCGCTGAAGGCGCGGTACAGGGCCGACATTTCGGCGTAGAACACATCGAAGGACCACCCATCCCAGATGATGTGGTGGGTCATGAAAAACAGAACGTGGTCCTCTGTTCCGAGGCGATAGAGGCGAGCTCGAAACAGGGGTGCAAGTGCGAGATCGAACGGCTGCGCGGTTATAGCCTCCAGGGCGCACATCAGAGTTGCCTGGCGATCCGCCGCCGGAACCGAAGTCATATCCACCAGTGGGAGCAGCGAGAACTCGAGTGAGTCGTGGATCACCTGCACTGCAGTATCGCCATGGGATACCAGACTCGTTCGCAGGACCGGTTGGCGCTTGATCATTTCGCAGAACGCCCGGTCGAACGCATCCAGATCGATGGGGCCGTGCAGGCGGTGCGCCGACGGTGTATTGAAGGCGACGCCGCCCGGCGAGAACTGCTCGGCCACCCACATCCCCTGCTGTACGAGCGTCATTGGGGCAACACCGCGGTCGAGTCTGCGTGGAATGACAAACTGCATCGATGCATCCAGGTTTCGACCGACGAGCGCTGGTCCCAGGGCAACGGCGAGGGTGGAGGGCGTTGGCGTCTCGAAAATCTGCCTCAGGGGAATGTTGATGCCGAGCTGCTGGCCCAACTTGGCGCTCAACTGGGCGGCCAGCAAGGAATGTCCACCAAGTTCGAAGAAGCTTTCGTCGGCCTGCACACCCGGCCGTGAAAGCGCTTCGCCCATGGCCACCATGATAGAGGCGACGAGTGGGTCTTCAATCGCATCATCACTGTCTGGTTTCAACGCCTGCACCACGCGTGGCGCCGGCAATTGCTTGCGGTCGATCTTCCCATTGGGCAGCAAGGGGATCGATTCGACCCAAACCAGATGCTGCGGCACCATGTAATCGGGAAGCATCCGACGAAGGTGCGAAAGCACTTTATCGTTGTCTCCTACTCCTCCCTGCTGTCCCACGAGATATGCAACCAGGCGCACGTCGCCTGGCCGGTCCTCCCTGACCATGGCCACAGCCCTCAGCACCAGTTCGTGCCCCAGCAGCTGGTTCTCTATTTCTCCCAGCTCGATGCGGTAGCCGCGCACCTTGACCTGGAAATCCAGGCGACCCAGATGTTCGAGATTGCCGTCGTTGCGCCAGCGCCCGCGGTCGCCAGTGCGGTACAGCAACGCCGGCGCGGCATCCACGTCCGTGGGCAGCGCCTCGTGCCGGTAACGATCGGCAATGAATTTCTCATCTGTGAGCTCGGGACGGTGCAGGTAGCCTGAGGTGACGCCTTCGCCGCCGATGCAAATCTCGCCCGGCACGCCACGGGGGCACAGTTCGCCGTGCTCGTCCAGGATCCAGATGCGGGTGTTGAGGATGGGTCGGCCGATATGGATGTCCGGGGCGGCTCCGGAGATCGCCGGCAGGATCCGCGCGCAGGTCGACCACACGGTGGTTTCGGTAGGTCCGTAAAGGTTCCATAGCTGGCCACACCGCGCGAGCAGCTGTGTTGCAAGGTCATGGGGCAGCGGCTCGCCGCCGCACAGCGCCTTGAACCCGTCGCCGCCGCGCCACCCCGCATCCAGCAACAACCGCCACATCGCCGGAGTGGCCTGGAGCATCGTAGCCCCGGACGTCGTCAGCAGTTGCATGAGCACCACGCCGTCCATCACCGTGTCGCGGCTGCCGATCACTACCTTGGCGCCCACGCTCAAGGGCAGTAACAATTCAAGTACCGCGATGTCGAACGACAGCGTGGTCACGGCGACCAGGGTGTCCTCGGCGACGATACCCGGCTCCTGACGCATGGCTACCAGGAAATTGGCCACCGCGCGATGCGGCACCTGCACGCCCTTTGGCTTGCCGGTGGAACCGGAGGTATAGATGACGTAGGCGGTGGTCTCGGGGCCGGCGCAATCGTGGTCCGGTGGCAGCCGCGTCTCGGGCTGGCCGAGAAGCCCCGTCCCTTCTGCGTCCAACTCGATCAGCGGCACCTCGCCGAGTGCGAACGCCGGCGCATGCGCGGTCTGGGTGAGCAGCGCCGTCAGCCCCGCATCGCTAGCCATGTAGGCGATGCGGTCGGCCGGGAATTGCGGATCCAATGGGACATAGCCCGCGCCCGTTTTCAGTATTCCCAGCAGGCTGGCCAACATGTCCAGACCACGGTCCACGGCCAGACCCACCAGCGTGCCCCGCCGGGCACCGTGGGAGCGCAGCAGATGGGCGATGCGGTTGGATCGCGCCTCCAACTGCTGGTAGCTCCACGACTGATCGCCACAAACCGCGGCAATGCGCGCCGGATCCGCATCGCACTGGCGCTCGAAGCCCTGGTGCATCAACAGCTCTCGATCGTAAGGCTCAGGCGCGGGCTGCAACGCTGCAAGATCCATGCGGGCTGCGACGTCTACGAGCGGCAGCGTCCAAATTGGCGCTTCCGACTGGTTCACGACCCCGCGCAGCAGCGATTCGTACGCCGACAGCCAACGACGCACGGTGCTGGTCTCGAACAGCCCGCTGTTGTACTGGCATTCCAGGCGCAGCTCGCCGTTGCACTGCACGGCATTGATCGACAGTTCGAAATTCTCGAAACTGCGCGGGTTGGTTGTGAACTCCAGCGACAACCCCGGAAACACCTCGCGCTCCTGGTCGAGCGCCTGGTCGATGTTGAACATGACGCTGACCAGCGGCAGCCGGCTCGGGTCGCGCGCTACGCGGATCTTCTTGAGCAGCGTGCCGAAGGTGTAGCGCTGGTGGTCGATCGCGTCGAGCAGGATCTCCTTCGATTGGCCGAGCACCTGGCTGAATCCCATGCCGGGCTGCATGTCGAAACGCAACGGCAGCAGGTTCACGCAATGGCCGACCAGGTCGTCGTGCCCATCCACCGATTGCCCTGCCGCGGGAATGCCGATCACTACATCCTGCTGCCCACTGATCCGCGACAGTAGCGCACCGAATCCAGCCAGCAGGGTTGCGAACAGGCTGGCCCCGCTGCGCGCGCCCAGTTTGCGCAGCGCCAGGACCAGATCGGCATCAAGCCCGTAGTCCTCGCGGCGAGAGGCGAAGCCGCGGCGCCCGGGGCGCGGATGGTCGGTCGGCAGATCGAGCACCGGCGCCTCACCTGGGAAGCGCGCCAACCAGTACGCTTCGTCTTCACCCTCGCCTGCGGCGCCGGCGCGCTGGTTCTCGGCCAGCGCAAAATCGGTATACGATCCGGGCAGCGGCAGCGGCTCGACCTCATGTCCGCAAGCCTGGGCGTACAGCGAACCCAGTTCGCGCACGATCACCCACCACGACCAGCCGTCGCAGACGATGTGATGCGCGGACAGCACCAGCACGTGCTCGTCGCGGGAAAGATGCAGAAGCTCGGCACGCAAGAGCGGACCCTGCTCCAGCACGAAGGGCGTCTCCACCGAAGCGCGCAGCTGCGTCTGCACAGCCGAGACCTGCTCAGCGCAAGCCAGCTGGGCGAGATCAATTCGCAGCAGAGGTACCACCAACGACCGAAGTACGCAGAACGTTTCGCCGTCAGGACTGAAGGTGCTGCGCAGTGCATCGTGCAGGGAGACCAGATCGACCAGCGCCCGCTCCAAGGCGGGGACGTCGAGTCGCCCGCCCAGGCGCAGCGAAACTGATTCGTTGTAGGCAAGAGAGGCGTCGGTGGCGAGTTTCGCAGCCAGCCATACCTCGCGCTGTGGCTCGGTCGTGTGCACCACCAGCTCAAGCTCCCCTCCAGCGAACGGGTCGTAGTCCACCGCGTCTGCAGCGGACGACATTCGCACCCCCTGGTTCATGCTCCCACCTTGAGGAACTTGCCGGCCTGCTCGGGATTGGGCACATACCAGGCCGGCCTTCCCTCGGGATCGCGGCCGAGGCGGGCGCCGGCGACCATCGGGCGGCTGGCTTCCATGACCGGTTTCGGCGGTGTTGCAAGCCGCGGCAGCATTTCTGCTTCCTGAAGCTCCTGCACCGACTCCTTGTACGCCTTGATGATGGCCTGGAAGTCAGCCTCGCTGTGCGCAGTGGTGAAGAAGCACGGGAAGTTGTCGAGGATGTGGATGCCACGGCTACGCATCATCGCAAAGAGCAGGTCCCGCAGCGGGTGGTCTTCATCGAAATGCGTGCGCCACATCGATGCGAAGTGCTTGATCCGGATGGGCGCCCCGACATCCGCGCAGAACGCATTGATCTCTTCGGCCATGGCGGTGGTGCGTTCATTGAGTCGCTGCTGCAGTCCGGGGCCATTTTTTTTCATATGTTCAAGCGACGCCTTGGCTGCAGCCAGCGTCAATGGATGGCGCACGAACGTACCGGCAAAGTAGGTGACGCCGATGGTCGGAACCGAGTCGTCGCCATAGTTCCAGCTTCCGCCATCCAGCGCGTCCATGAATTCGCGCTTGCCGGCTATGACCCCGATCGGATAGCCGCCACCCACCACTTTGCCGTATGTCGCCAGGTCGGCTTTGATCCCGAACAACGCCTGTGTTCCCCCCGGATGCGCGCGGAAACCTGTGATGACTTCATCGAAGATCAACACAGCACCGGCCTCAGCCGTGATCCTTCGTACGTCTTTCAGGAACTCGACGGGCTGGAAATCGGGCCGGCGACTCTGTACCGGCTCGACCAGCACGGCGGCCAGTTCATGCGCGCGTTCGCAGATGATGGCCAGCGATTCAGGGGTGCCGTAGTCCAGCACCAGCACCTTTTCGGCGGTGTTGCGCAGGATCCCGGGAGCAGCCGGTACCGCACGCAACTTCTTTGTACCGCGAACGATCACCTCATCGTTGATGCCGTGGTACGAGCCGGAGAAAATCACCACCGTCTCGCGGCCGGTGACTGTACGCGCAATCCGAAGTGCACCGAGTACCGCTTCGGACCCGGTGTTGCAAAGCGCTGCACGGTCGTGCCCGGTCAGTTCACATACCAGTCTTGAAACCTCGCCTGCCAAGGGATGCTGGGGCCCGATTTCGTAACCCATCTCCAACTGGTGCTTGACGGCTTCCAGAACGAACGACGGCTGCCATCCGAACAGGCTGGTGCCAAAACCGTTCAGGGCATCAACGTATTCGTTGCCGTCGATGTCCCACAGGTGCGCGGCCTTCGAGCGCTCGACCACGATCTGGTACACGATCTCTTTGGTCAGCGGCCGGAAGCCGGTGACCACGCGCGGATCGGCCATGTGACCACGGTGTTCCTGGGTGAAAGCCCTGGATTTTGGCGTGCGCGCCAAATAGCGCTGGATGAAGGCATCCAGCCGCTGGCGCTGGTGCCCGCCCAGCTGGATGCCGCCGGCGCTGTCGATGCGTGCGATGGCACCGAAGGCCTTCTTGATGTCGTAATGCGTATGCGCCAGCGCTGTCTCTTCATCGATCGGGGCTGCCTCCGCTTCCGCCGGACAGACAGCATGCAGCGAAGTGACCATACTCGGCGCAACGAGTGCAGCCATGGGCTGCGCCGGGGGCGCAGCTGCCGGAACAGGCGCAGCCGCTGGTATCTTCATCAAACCAGCACTACCCAGCAGTGCCAGTTGCTGCGACATCAACTGCATCTGCTGGTCGATCACGCGCCGCAGCAGGTCGCCACCGGCTGCGTCCGTGGGCTTTGACGGAATGAATTGAGTGCCTGCAATCGACTGTGGGTTCGTCGCCGGCATCGGCATCACGAAAGGAAGGCACGCGGCGGTCTCCGCCGTGGGCAAGATTTCCTCCCTGGGCAACTGCACATCCAGCAGCTCAGAGAGCCGGCCAAGGCTGGCGCATTCGCCCATCAGCTGGCGAAACGTGATCTTGACTGCAAAAGTCTTCTGCAACTGCAGCGCCACCTGGGTCAGCATCAGGCTGTCGAGACCGAGCTCGATGAAGTTGGCGTCGTGGTCGGCGTCGGCCAGGTCAAAACCGGCGACGTCCTCGAACACTTCCTTCAGCCGCGCAACCAGGTGCGGCTTGCGATCGGTTGGCTGCTGCGGGGCGGGCTGCTGCGGGGCGTGCGGCGAAGCTGCTTGCATGGGAGTCTCCAGAGCAACGGGAACAGCGTTGGCAGAAATGGATCCCTGGACTGGGACACTCGCGGCCGCGGCCTCCACCCAATGTCGCTGGCGTTCAAACGGGTAGGTAGGAAGGCGCAACAGGCGCCGATGAGTTCGTCTGTCGAATTTCGCAGGGTCAATGCTGGCGCCGCGGCACCACAGTTGACCCGCAACCGTCAGCAGCTGCTGGAGTTCGTTCTCCACCGAGTCAGCGAGCGAGGATTCCGCGCTGATCCTGAGCTGTTTCAGGTTGGGCTGCTGCCGCGACAAGCTTGCCAGCGTGGTCCTCGGCCCAACCTCGAGCAGCAAGCGCGCAGGCGAGTCGAGCACTGTCGAGATCGCGGCGGAAAAACGAACCGCATGCCGAAGATGACCAGACCAGTAGTCGACCGACAGTGCCTCGTCCGCCGAGAGCCAGTTGCCGGTGGCCGTGGACACCACGGGAATGCGCGGCGGATTGCGCTGAATCGCCGCGACTTCCTCGGCGAAAAGCGGCACCACCGGATCCATCATTACCGAGTGAAACGCATGCGAAGTGCGTAGCGGCATGCACGCCACGCCGTCAGACTCGAGCTGCGCCTGGAAGGCGGCGATCGCATCGTGCGGTCCGGCAACCACGCAGGCGCCCGGAGCGTTTTCCGCAGCCAGCGAGAGCGATTCCGGCAGCTGTGACGACAGCGACTGGATCGGCAACCTTACCGACAACATCGCGCCGGTCGGCTGCGCCTGCATCAGCCGCCCGCGACGCGCCACCAGGCGCAAGGCATCGTCCAGTTCGAACACGCCGGCCAGCGTCGCCGCAACGAACTCGCCAACGCTGTGGCCAATCATGGCCGAGGGCTGCACGCCCTGGCTCATCCACCACCGAGCGAGCGCGTATTCAAAGGTGAAGATCGCCGGCTGCATGATCGCCGTGGGCAGCATCGCGGCGGGATCGTCTCCGAATACCAGGTCACGAAGATCCAGATCAAGTTCGTCTTTCAGCAGATCAGAACAGGCATCGAATGCTTCACGGAACGCGGGCTCCGCAGCATGCAGGTTGCGACCCATGCCGAGGTACTGGCAGCCTTGCCCCGGAAACAGAAAGACGAATTCGTTGGCACTCGTTACAGCATTTTGCGGCGCCAGGCTGGATTTGCGGCTGCGAAGCTGTTCGATCGCCTGCTGCGCGCTGTCGGCACTCACCGCGAGGCGATGGGGGAATCGCTTGCGCCCCGAAGCCAGCGTCCAGGCCACGTCGGCGAGGTTCTCGTGCGGGTACGCCTGCAGATGATCGGCAAGATTTTCGCACGCCTGTTCCAGTGCAGCCGGAGTCCGCGCAGAAAGGACCAGCAGTTGAGGGCCGGTCGCCGGGTCCGATGCCGGCAATTCAGGGGCTTCCTCCAGCACGACGTGGGCATTTGTGCCACCCACGCCAAACGAACTGACACCCGCGCGTCGTGGGCTCCCGGCCTCCTGTTCCCAGGCGCCGGTCTGGCCGCTGACCGTGAAGGGGGTCGATGCGAAATCGATCACCGGATTCGGCGCTTGGAAGTGGACAGTTGCGGGGATGCACCTCTCCTGCAGGGCAAGCGCGGCTTTGATGACGCCTGCGGCACCCGCGGCCATCAACGTATGGCCGAGGTTGCTCTTGATGGATCCAGCCACGCAGAAGCCCGTTTCGTCGGTGCTCAGGCGAAAGGACCTGGTCAGTCCTTCGATCTCTATCGGGTCACCCAGCGGCGTGGCGGTGCCGTGGGTCTCCAAGTATCCGATGCTGCGCGCCTCGACGCCCGCATCGGCGTGAGCCATGGCCACTACGGCCGCCTGCCCTTCGCTACTGGGTGCCGTGAAGCTCGCCTTGTTGCCGCCGTCGTTGTTTACCGCCGCACCACGGATCACCGCGTAGACGGGATTGCCATCAGCCAGCGCATCGGAGAGCCGTTTCAGCAGCACCACGGCTGCGCCATCACTGAACACCGTGCCGCTGGCCTGCGCATCGAAACTGCGCGTGCGTCCATCGACCGACAGCATCGCACCTTCCTGGTAAAGGTGGCCGCTGCGCACCGGGCAGGTGATCGCGATGCCACCGGCCAGGGCCATGTGGCAGCGCCCGGCGCGAAGGCTGTCGACGGCCTGGGAGATCGCCACCAGCGAGGTCGAGCATGCGGTATGCACGCTGATGGCCGGGCCGGTGAGATTCAACCTGTGGGCCACGCGGGTGGCGATGTAGTCCTTCTCGTTGCCAAGCATCACCTGGAACGCGCCCAGCTTCTCGATCAGTTCGGGGTGGGCCAGCACGTTGTTTTGGTAGTAGCTGGCGTTGTACATGCCGGCAAACACACCAACCGGCGCGGTGGTTGCATCGGGGATGTGTCCTGCGCGCTCGATGCACTCCCAGCACAATTCGAGCAGAATCCGCTGCTGCGGATCCATCAGCTCGGCTTCGCGCGGGGAAATTCCGAAGAACGCGGCATCGAACTTGTCGTAATCGTCGATCACGCCGCGCGCAGGCACATAGAGCGCGTCGCCACGCAACTCCTCCGGAACGCTGGCGTCCAGCGATTCAGTTTTGAAGCGAGTGACCGAATCAATGCCATCGCACAGGTTGCGCCAGAGCGCTTCGACGGTGGAGGCACCAGGCATGCGCGCGGCCATGGCCACGATGGCAATCGGTTCCCGCACATCGCGAGCCAAGGTCAACAGGCGCACCGGATCAAGTGACCGAGCACCATCGTCCTCGAGAGTCGCCGCCAGTCCCGCTGCGGTCGGATCACGGAACAGGGCAGACGTCGAAATGTCGCCTAGTCCCTCACGCTGCGCCGCCTTGAGCAGGCGCACCGCCAGTAGCGACGTGCCTCCCATGTCGAAGAAGCTGTCGTTGCGTCCGATTCCCTCAAGACCCAGCGCTTCGCCCATGAGACGGCACAGCGCGCGCTCCGTGGCGTTGCCTGGCGGCTGGTACTCGCCCGCCCAGTCCGGGCGCATTTGCCCGGGACTTGGCAGCCGCAACCGATCCAGCTTTCCGTTTGGCGACAGCGGCAGGCTGTCCATCGACACGTAGGCGGCCGGGATCATGTAGTCCGGCAGGCGCTCGGCAAGATGGCTACGAATCGACGCTATCGATACCGGCGCACCGGCGTCATTAGGCGAGAAATAGGCCACCAGACGCTTGTCGCCCGGTACGTCTTCACGAACGACCACGCCCGCAGACTTCACCCCGGCGCATGCCATCAACTGCGCTTCGATCTCGCCCAACTCGACCCGGAAGCCGCGGATCTTGACCTGAAGGTCCCTGCGACCAAGGTACTCCAGCGTCTGGTCGGGCCTCCACCTTGCCAGGTCGCCGGTGCGGTACATCACTGCCTTGGCGTCCGGGTCGAACGAATCAGGGACAAAGCGATCGGTAGTCAGGTCGGGACGCGCCAAGTATCCGCGCGCCAGAACCGGCCCCGCGAGGTGGATCTCGCCCACCGCCCCACGGGGCACCAGCGCGCCTTGTTCGTCCAACAGATAAATCCGCGCGTTATCGATTGGCCGCCCGATGGAGGGCAGACGTGGCCACCCCGCTGGATCACCATCCAGTGTCAGCGCAGTGACCACATGACTTTCGGTAGGCCCGTAATGATTGTGGAGCCGGCAGCCCGGCAAGAACTGCAGCAGGCGCGTGATGCTGGGTTCCATTCGCAACTGCTCGCCTGCGGTGATTATTTCGCGCACCCTGCATCCGCTGCCTGGGGCGAGTGAGCCGTCGCCGATAGTCTGCTCGATGCCTTCGGCCAACGTCTGCAGCGCGAAGTAAGGCAGGAACAGTCTCTCGATCCGGTGCTCGACGATGAACTGGTACAAGCGCATCGGGCTGAGCCGGGTGTCGTGGTCCACGGGGACCAGCGTGCCGCCGCTGCACAGAGTGGTAAATACTTCCTGGAAAGCGACGTCGAATCCGAGAGCAGCGAACTGCAACGTACGGAGGCCAGATCCGCCCTCGGGCAGGCACAGCTGCCAGCGCACCAGGTTCACAAGCGGACCGTGGGGCATGGCCACGCCCTTGGGCTGGCCGGTCGACCCGGAAGTGTAGAGCACGTAGGCCAAATGCGAGGGCATCAGCCCCCTTGGCGCCACGCGCTTACAGGAGGCAGAGGACCAGGATTGCGTTGCCACTGAAAAGTCGAGCACGACGGGCTGCGCGTCGGAAGCAGCCAGCAAGGCGAGCGAATCTGTCGCCTTGTCACTTTCAGTAACCAGCACTGCAGGAGCGCTGTCTGCAAGCATGTAGAGCAGTCGCTCGACCGGATAGGCAGGGTCCAGCGGGACGTACGCCGCCCCCGCCTTCAATATCGCCAGCATCGCCACCACGAGGCGCGGACCACGCTCCACGTAGATCGCCACACGATCATCCACATTCACACCGATGCTGACCAGATGCTGTGCCAGTCGATTTGCCTCTTTATCGAGCTCGCGATAGGTGATCGAATCGGCACCCTGCAGAACCGCAACCGCACCAGGCGTGCGATCCACCTGCTGCTCGAAAAGCTGGTGCACGCTGCAACCTTGGTCGCGTCGCAATGGCCCTGCGCCAAGTTCCAGAATCTTCGCGCACTCTTCCGCATCGAGAAGCGGCAGGTCGCCCACGGCCACGCTGGACGCCGCGCTGATCGCCTTCAGCAGAGTGAGCAGGCAGGTCGCGTAACTCGATACCGTTTCGAGATCGAACAGATTCCCTGCGTAATGAAGGGTGCAGGTAATCTCACCGCGGCTATTGACCGCAACATCAAGCACCAACTCGGCATGCGGCAGTACGCTCGTCAGCTTTGGTGCGCACTTCTGGTCGAAATTGAAAGCGATTTGCAACGGAGGTGGTCCGGCCTCGGCCTTTGCAGAGGACGTCATGGCAGAGAACGCGGCTTTCCGATACTCGCTGGCAAATGCTTGTGCAAGTGATAGGGCGCCCGCCGCCGAGTGAAGCACGTCGACCACGACCTGCTCGAGCGAAAATTCGATCCGAAGTGGGACGATTGAGGCGCCTGCGGGTCCGCCACCCTCAGTACGCCGGTCATGCACCGACGCGCCAATCAGCAGATCGGACTCACCGGACAAGCGCGCCACACATATTGACCATCCGCCCAACAGGACCACGTGGAGCGGAATTCCCGCGTCCTCGGCAGTCCGCTCCAGTGCCTTGCCCAGGGCCGGTTCGATCTTGAAGTCGATGGATTCGAAGCGGCTGGGAAGGCCGCTTCTGGGGCGATCGACGGGCACCTCGACGCGCGGCGCACTGCGCACCGAGTCAATCCAGTCGTCGAATACCTGCACCACTTCCATCCGCCCCCTTCCCGCACACCGTTCACGAATCGCGTATCGCCCACTCAGGTTCAACGCGCTCAGCACAAAATCGCGGCCATGCTTGCCGACGGCTGTGCGACGCAATCTTGGACGCTAAGATGGTGCGATCAGGATGGAGGCCCATGAAACCCGACTTCTCCCAGCTTTACGCCCAGCTCGACCTGACCCCCGACTGCAGCTTGGATCAGCTGAAGCAGGCTTACCGACGCCGAATTTCCGAGTCGCATCCCGATCGTGCAAGCACGGAATCGGTCAATGGAACTTTTCTGCCGCTATCGGAGCTCAACTGGATCTATAACACGGCACTTCGCTTCCATCGGCAGCACGGACGACTGCCCGGTGCGCGGATCAGTCTGGAGCGACTCGGGGCCACCACGCCGGTTACCAGGGACCCGTCCGGCGCTTTGCCCGAAGTCGACACGCCCTTACTCTCAAGCGTGGCTGCCGAGCCAGTGGGGAAGTACCGCAGCCTGGTTTTCGCGGGCATCCTGATACTTCTCTTATTTGGGCTCGGAAATCTGTTTGAGCCCGCCTTGACCGACGCCGGCCAACTCAGGCGATCGCCAAACACCGTGACGCTGGACCTTGGAGCCGAACTGCCGTTGGCACTGGAAGTCGGCATGGCTCCGGACCTGGTTCGCGCGATCCAAGGCGCTCCGATTCGCGTGCGTGGCGACCATTGGGACTACGGCCCCTCTTGGCTGCGCTTCAAGAGGGGCCGGTTGTCCAATTGGTACAGTTCGCCACTGAGGCCCCTGAAGACACTGACGAGCGAGGCGCCGTCAGCAGTAGGTCGCCCGGTCGAATAGCCTTCAGCGCGCCCCTCGTCCGAACATGACGACTTCTACCGTCTGCAGCATGATCATCAGGTCGAACACCAGTCCGTGATTTTTGACGTAGAACAAGTCGAACTTCAGCTTTTCTTCCGCATCCCGTACCGACGCGCCGTACGGATAGCGCAGTTGCGCCCAACCTGTGAGCCCTGGCTTGACACAGTGACGGACGCTGTAATACCGGATCTCGTCATTCAGCAGGCTCACGAAGTGCGGACGCTCGGGGCGCGGTCCAACGAAGCTCATGTTTCCGGCCAGGACCGAGAATAGCTGTGGCAGTTCGTCCAGCCGGGTCAGCCGGATGAAGCGGCCAACGCGGGTGCTGCGATCATCATCCTTCTGCGCCCACCTCGCGACTCCGTCCTTCTCCGCGTCCTGGCGCATGCTGCGGAACTTCACCAGCTCAAAATGCGTTCCGCGTTCGCCCACGCGCACTTGGCGATAGAGGACAGGCGCGCCATCTTCCAGCCAAACGAGTAGCGCGACCAGCAACATGATTGGCCAAGCAAGCATCAGCAGGATGGAGGCCGCTACCAGATCGAAGAAGCGTTTGCTCAACCTTCGCGGCGTGGAATAGTCGAAACCGTTAGAGAACACCAGCCAGGAGGGGTCGACCACTTTGAGCTGGACCATGCCGGCTTCGCGCTCGAAAAAAGTGGAGAGGTCGATCACCGATATGCCGCGCTGCACGCACGCCAGCATTTCCTCCATCGGCAGGACGCCTCGTCTGTCGTCGGGGGCAATCACGATCTCGTCGATTTCCAGGCGCTCGACCAGCTCCACCAGGCCCTTGTCTGCTTCGACGCACATCTCGTCCCTAACCAGGACCTGTCGCCCGGGTACGGGAACAAACCCGACCACCACAAATGACCGGCGGTCAGCGTTCCGACGCATGCTGGTATTGATCAGCTCGGCGCTCTCGCCAGCGCCGATCACCAAGATGCGCTGCCGCAGTACGTCGGTGCGAAACACGTGCAGAAGGATCAGGCGTTCGGAGGCCACCAGAACAAGCCCGATTACGAGCGCCAGCGCCATGACTCCCCGACCGATGTAAGTCTGTGGCACAAGGTAATAAAGGACCAGCAGGGCGACGCCGCCAAGTGAGAACGAGAGCACAAGGCGTAGGATGAAATCCATCCTGTTGTGGCGCACATGCATCTGGTACAGCCCGAAGGCAGCCATCGCGCCGGTGATGAAAACCCCTACCAGGAACGCGCGGGCCAATCCATGCTCCGCAAAAGCGCCATGTGTGGCCGGATCATTTATGAATCTGATCCACGCTGCCAGCAGGACCGAAAGCGACACCGAAATCAGTTCGAGCAGCCAAACCAGGCGGATCGCGCGATCCTTGCGGCTTGCCGGTACTGACTTCATGACCATGACCAGTGAGGTCGTGGCGCAAGTTGCCAAGCCGTCGACAGCGTGGCTTCGCCCTTGAACGCCCCGCGGGCGCCCATCATCGGTTCAATCATTTGAATAGACTCCTTTTGGCTGCCGCGACGGCACAAGCGGACACCGCCCGCTCGCAGGCTGGCGTAATCCAGGCGAGACCGACCTTCATTGACTCCCCTTGCCTTTGAATAACGCGGCCAAAGGCAGCAACAGGACAGGTGCCGCGTAACACGTCGCAACGACGCGCCCACCGGACCTATGGAGCCGCGGGCAAAAGGAAGGACTGCACCGGCACCCCCGGGGCGCAGGCCACAGCTGCCAGCCAGGCCGCGCTCTGGTCAAGCATGGTCAAGACCAGACGCTCGCCACTCCGGTCAATGAACAGGTCGCTGCCGGCCGGAGCTGCGAATGAAGCCATGTCGTCCCGCGTCAGGCCGACTCCAAGCGCCTTCAGCAGCGCCTCTTTGCGCACCCAAAGCTTCAGAAGTGCGCACGCACGCTCCGCAGCGGACCTGCGAGAGAGCGCTGCGGCTTCGTCAGGATGGCAAATCGACTCAACCAACTCCGCCACCTGCGCGCATCGCTCCCGCGGCTCTATGTCTATCCCAACCGAGCCCCTCTCCAGAACGGCCATGGCAATCCACTGGCCGGAATGACTGAGGCTTGTGCCATAGGCCCCACCGGCCACTCGAGGGCAGCCGAGGTGATCTCGATAGACATCAACCACAGCTGGGTGCGTGCGCAGGAAGTGCCCCAACAAAAGCCGGTGCAGTGCATAGCTGAGGGTCAGCACCAGAGCATCGCCATCCCGGCGCATCCGACGCACGCGCGCGAGCTCGCGCTGATCCAGCAACTGCCTCGCCTCGGCCAGGTAAGGTGCCCACTGACCAACGTCGACAATCAGCGCCCAGGCACTGCGGCGCGCATCGTGTCCCCATTCGGGCGAAGGCAGCGATGCCGCAAAGGCTTCGTCGAATTTCAAGGGGAGACCAATACTTGGAAAGGGCGTTGATGCTACGGCTAACGTCGCGCAAGCTCATGGCAGGACAACAGAGTTGCCAAGGGACTAGTCATCGGTCCTGGCGACCAATTCTTGAAGATCACCTGGTCTCAGGTTTTTTGGGCCGAGTCGATACCCACCTGGATTGAAGAATGAATACCATGCATTCGCTCAACAAAAAACCAGCAGGCTTGCGCGAGCTGGCTTTTGCTTGTATGAACTTATTGGTGCGCCCGGAGAGATTCGAACTCCCGACCGCCTGGTTCGTAGCCAGGTACTCTATCCAACTGAGCTACGGGCGCGCTCAAGAGCGAAATGATGCCAGAACACAATTATGCGCGTCAACTTTCGCGTGAAGCCAAGCTGCAATCGACATTGCTGGAACAAGAAAGCCCTGACTTGTGATCAGGGCCTTCGGGTAGTGGCGGAGAGTGAGGGATTCGAACCCTCGATAAGGCTTTTGACCCTATACTCCCTTAGCAGGGGAGCCCCTTCAGCCGCTCGGGCAACTCTCCGGATCTTGTGCTTTGAACGTCCCGGCGCACGTTAGCTCGCCAGCCCCCTAGGATAGCCGCTGACAGCGAACCGGGCAAACGAATTGTGGGGGTCAGGCGGACGGGTCGATCTGAGCAGGCTCTGCCGGAGCGCCGGGCTCTTCGCCACGCTGGATCCGCTGGTAAATCTCTTC
The DNA here is from genome assembly GCA_038234045.1 of Burkholderiales bacterium. Taxonomy (GTDB): domain Bacteria; phylum Pseudomonadota; class Gammaproteobacteria; order Burkholderiales; family Burkholderiaceae_C; genus JBBSUX01. The sequence continues at coordinate 1,831 of JBBSUX010000021.1, read as the reverse complement.
GCGATGCACGGAAACGTCTTTCGGTGCGTTGATGCCGATGCGCACCTGGTTTCCCTTGACGCCTAGCACCGTGACGGTGACAGCATCTCCGATCATCAGGGTTTCGCCGACTCGGCGAGTCAAAATCAACATGGGTATCTCCTTATGCGGCCAAGGGTACCGGCCGGCGGGCGCGTTCGCATGTGTGATCCCGAAAACGCTTCCAGCTTTGTTCACCTACGTGAGGCATGGTAACGGCCGGGCCTCTCCGCTAGCAATGATCAGCATCTGGACTATCGTACAGCTTGCATTCTCTCTGAAACCCAGTCTTTGGCACCGGCCAGCGCTGCCAGCAATGCCGGGCCATCGTCACCCCCGCCTTGGGCCATATCGGGCCGACCCCCACCCTTGCCGCCAATCTGGCTGGCGATATGGGCCAGCAGTTCGCCGGCCTTGATGCGACCACTGGCATCCCCGCTGACTCCGGCAACGAGCGCTGCCTTGCCCTGGAAAGCACCCGCCAAAACGATCACCGCATCACCCAGCTGCTGCTTCAGGCGGTCCACCGCCTCGCGCAGCGCCTTGGCGTCGAGACCCTCCACCCTGGCCGCCAACACCTTGATCCCATCCACGTCCACTGCGGCCTCGGCCAGGTTGGCGGTAGCACCGGAAGCGTCTCGCGACTTCAGCGATTCGAGTTCACGCTCCAGCTTCTTCTGGCGATCCAGCAACCCCCTGAGCTTTTCGATCAGCTCGTTGGAGCTACCACCCACGATTGCGGCTGCTTCGTCCAATCGCTGGCGCTCGCGCGCCACCATGTCCAGCGCCCCCTGACCCGTTACTGCTTCCATGCGGCGCACTCCGGACGACACCCCCGTCTCGCTGACGATCCTGAACAGACCGATGTCGCCTGTGCGTGACACATGCGTGCCGCCGCAAAGCTCGGTGGAATACCCGCCCATCCGCAGCACTCTGACGTTCTCACCATATTTTTCGCCGAAAAGCGCCATGGCTCCGAAGTCCAGCGCTTCCTGCATCGCCATGTCATGGATCTCAGCCTGGTGGTTGGCGCGAATCTCGGCATTGACCCTCCGCTCGATCTCCGCCTGCTCGGCCGGTGTGACCGGCTGGAAATGGCTGAAATCGAAGCGCAGCTTGTCCGGCGCCACAAGCGAGCCTTTCTGCTGTACGTGGGTGCCCAGCAGCGCCCGCAGTGCCGCGTGCAGCAGGTGCGTGGCCGAGTGATTGAGGATGGTGGCCGCGCGACGCGAGGGATCGACCGACCCGAGAATCCTGTCGCCCAGCTTGAGCGAGCCTTCGCGCAACTTGCCCATGTGGCCATGAAACTGGCCCGCGTACTTCACCGTGTCCACCACCTCGAAGGCAACCCCCTCCTCTACCAGCATGCCGGTGTCACCCACCTGGCCGCCCGACTCGGCGTAAAACGGAGTGCTGTCCAGCAGTACGACCGCCTCGTCGCCCGCGTCCAGACTATCTACCGGCCGACCATCTTTGAGCAGGGCAACCACCTCAAGTCCGCCGGCGTCCAGGGAGTCGTAGCCGACGAACCCCGTGGCACTCAGGCGCGACACCAGTTCGGCAGGAAGCCCCCCCGCGGAAGCGAACTTGCCCGCGGCGCGTGCGGTGTCCCGCTGATGCTTCATGGCCGCCTCGAATCCCGCCATGTCCACCGACATTCCTCGCTCGCGGGCGATGTCGGCCGTCAGATCCACCGGAAAGCCGTACGTGTCGTACAGGCGGAAGGCATCCGCACCAGCGATCAACGTGCCCGATCGCGAGGCCAGTTCGTCGAAGATCTTCATCCCCGAATCCAGGGTCTCGGCAAACCGCT
>JBBSUX010000020.1:0-21411 GCA_038234045.1 Burkholderiales bacterium | reverse complement strand
TCCCCGAGTGCCAGACCCATCGCCACGCGCATGAAGAACGCCTGCGGCATTTCGATGCGCGTTTTGCTTACATGCAGGAAATAGCGGTCGTACAGTGTCTGCAGGCCGAGGTAGTCGAACTGCAGATCCCGTTCGGGCTTGAGGGCCGCGGCCAGGCGCTGCAAATCGAACTGTTGCAGCCTCTCATCGAGGCGGTCGTTGTCCACACCCTTCTTGATGAACAGGGGAAAATAGTCGACATACGCCGCTGCCATTTCTTCGCGGGACGTCTCGCGGCCGAACACTTCCTTGGCGATGGTGTGCAGCAGGAGACGGGCGGTGACGTAGGTGTAGTCCGGATCTTTCTCGATCAGGGTCCGCGCAGCCAGAATCGAAGCCTTGTAGACCTCCTCGATCGGCACGCCGTCATAGAGGTTGCGCATTGTCTCGGCAATGATCGGCGCTGGCTTGACGTCCGCGCCCAGCCCCTGGCAGGCGGACTCAATCAGGTGTTGCAATGTCGCAGGGTCGAGCGCAACCCGCTCGCCACCATCCATTACATGCAGAACCGCTGGGACAGCGGCCGTGTCCTGCTCGCTCTCGCGGGCTCGTTCCTGTGTCCGGCGCTCGCGATACAGCACGTAAGCACGAGCAACTTCGTGGTGGCCGCCGCGCATCAGACCGAGTTCGACTTGGTCTTGTATGTCCTCAATATGGAAAGTGCCGCCCCCAGGACGCGAGCGAACGAGAGCGCGTACCACGTTCTGGGTCAAGGTATCGACTGTTTCCCGCACGCTGGAAGATGCTGCACCTTGCGTGCCGTGCACAGCAAGGAAAGCCTTCATCAAGGCGACCGCTATTTTTTGCGGCTCGAAGGGTACGACAGCTCCGTTGCGACGAATGATCTGGTAGTTCGCCAGCGTTTCGTGCGGGCCGCTTGCGACCTGTTCGGGAACGAGGCGCCTTTCGGCCATTGGGGCGCGCGCGCCAGCTGGATTGCTGGACGTGGCGGAAGGGGCGATTTGCATGGATTTTCCTCTTGCTGAGCCGATGGTGCGCTGTGAAAGGCGGCATTGGCGAGGTCTTTGAATTCGGATAACACCACTACATATGGGGTGCGTCGGAGATTCTGACACTACCGGTAGTGTTTTGAAAGGGGGTCTCTGGCCTCTCCGAAGTCGATAACACGCGCATTCGCGCCGAGAGCCGCGCCAGTGGCGGCCCAGCGTATTTACAACGATTCAGGAATATTTTTTTATGCCTGGTGGACGGGGAAAACTTCTGGTGACCACGCCAGTGACGCCTGAAGTCGGGTCCAGTCGAACGACTTGCCAGGGTCGGTTTTGCGTCCTGGCGCAATGTCCGCGTGCCCAGCCACATGCCGGATCGGATAGCGGGTCCTCAGATCGCGGCAAAGCCGCTCAAGCGCTTCGTATTGGGCAGCCTCAAAAGCGTCGCCGTCTTCCAGACCCTCCAGTTCGATTCCTACCGAATCGTCGTTGCAGGCATCTCGCCCTCGATATCGGGATGCTCCCGCATGCCACGCTCTGCGGTCGCAGTCGACGAACTGCCAAATCGCGCCGTCGCGGCGGATGAGGAAGTGGCTGGACACTTCGAGTCCCTGAAGTCGCTCGAAATAGGGGTCGGCCTGATTGTCCAGCGTGCCGGTGAAGAGCGCAAAGATCGCGCCACCGCCAAAACGTCCGGGTGGAAGGCTTATCGAGTGCACCACGATGAGATCCACTTTGGCGTGAGCGGGCCGTTCGTTGGCATGGGGCGAAAGGCAACGTGCGGCGCCGCGGTACCAGCCCGCTTTCCAGATTGGCGCGCTGTTCGGAACCTGCACGATGGAAGTAGCTTCAGTCGGCATCGCCGGAGATAGGGCCTTCCTTCGGCGCAGCGATCTGGAGTCGGTCGATCCGGTAGCGGATTTGCCTCAGACTGATACCGAGCCTTGCCGCGGCAGCGGTGCGGTTGAACCCGTTTTCTCGCAATGCATGCACGAGGATTTCGCGTTCCCTGGCATCCAGGTAAGCCTGCAGATCATTGGGGAGCCCCGCGCCTTCCATGGTCGATGCCGTGAACGAGGGCACTTCCGCCTGGAATTGCGGAGCGCCAGCGGATAGGCCCGTAACGGATACTCCCTTCGCCGCCTCGGTTTGCACCTGGGGGCTCCGCCGTTCAAGAGAGGCGTCGATCTGCAAGTGCGCCCCCTCGCTCAACGCGACCGCACGATGTAGCAGGTTCTCCAGTTCACGCACGTTGCCGTTCAACGGCTGGCTGGCGAGCTGACGGAGGGTTTCTTGGGATAGCGCTGGCGCGGTCATGCCCGACTCGATTGCGATTCGGGAAAGCAGGGCGGTGCACAGGGCGGGGAGATCCTCCCGCCGATCCCGCAGCGGCGGAACAACGATCTCGATCACGTTCAGCCGATAAAACAGATCCTGTCGGAAACGTCCCGACTGCACGTCGGATGCGAGATCGCGATGCGTCGCGCTCAGGATGCGCACATCTACTTCATCTTCATGTGTCGAGCCGAGTGGCCTGACCTTGCGTTCCTGGATTGCGCGCAGCAGTTTCGACTGCATCGCCAGCGGGAGGTCGCCAATTTCATCGAGAAACAGCGTGCCACCCCGCGCTGCCTGGAAATAGCCGTCGCGATCCTGCAAGGCACCGGTGTAGGAGCCCTTGCACGCCCCGAAGAACTCTGCCTCAAGCAAGGCCTCAGGAATCGCGCCGCAGTTCACTGCGACCAGAGGGCCGGCCGCTCGATGACTGTTCGCATGCACCGCTCGAGCCACCAGCTCCTTGCCGGTGCCGGATTCCCCTCGGATCAGCACGGGCGCCATGCTGCGCGCGACCCGCCCGATGCGCTGCTTTACAGCACGCATGACCTCCGAGTCACCCACCATGCTGGCAAGTGCACGGGTGCCAGCGTCGTTGGCTTTGTCTTTGGGCCCCTCGTCGCCCGATTCCAGTGCTTTTTCTGCTGGCATAGAGCCGTGCGGCATTGACCAGCCGTTCGCTCCCATCGTGTTAAGGGGGGCGGCAACAGGCTCGCTGGCTGCGTCCAGACGGCTGCGGATCGCAGAGGCGACGACTGCCCGGAATTGCTTGAGATCGACCGGCTTGGTGAGGTAGTCAAAAGCGCCCGCCTTGAGCGCTTCCACTGCGTTGTCGGCTGAACCATACGCCGTCATCACCACGCAACGCTCAGGCCGCGACAGCATACGAAGCTGCTCGAGTACCTGAAGCCCGGAGCCATCCGGCAGGCGCATGTCTGAAATGACCGCGCTGAAATGATGCTGCTCCAGCTGGTCGAAAGCCTCTGCAACGGTGCCAGCGGACTCGACACGGTAGCCCTCGCGCAGCAAAGTCAGTTCGTAGAGAACCCGCAGATCCGGCTCATCGTCGATGACAAGGATCGTGTGATCGGTCGCAGAGGGGGCGCGGGGCGTTTTGCTCACGAGTTGATTGTCGCAAACGGATCCATATCTGCGTTGCCGGCCATTTCCGATCGGCGAAAGGCGACCGTGAAAGCGTTGCCTGCGAGCACGCCTCTCTCGGTCGGTCGTGGACCCCGGCGGTACACCATCACCGCACCATGTCGCTCGCACAGCTCTCGACAAATATAGAGACCGAGCCCGCTGGATCGGCTTTCCGACGAGAAGAATGGCTCGAAGAGGCGTTGCTCGACACTGGGCTCCAACGGCTGGCCGTCGCTCCAAACCTCCAGCCAGCTCTGCCCGTCTGGTGCGGTTCCGGTTCGGACCTGCAAAGCGTCGTGATGCGTGCTGATATAGCGCAAGGCGTTCTCAAGCAGATTTACCAGAATGCGCCGCAGATGCTCTCCGTCGAAATCCACCTGGAAGCCGGGCGCGTCCAGAATCAGTTGCAAGCCGCAGCCGCGCCCTGAGTGAACATGCCAATCCAGGCAGACGGCTCCTGCAGCTTCGTCGAGTGAAATGGAAGGGCTTGGCTCAAAATCGAATTGCTGCTGTGCCCGCGAAACATCAAGCACCTCTTCGGCGATCCGGACAAGTCGCTGGGCGTTTTGTCGCACCATGGAAGACAGCTGTTTCTGCGTCGGATCTGTGAGCTCTTCGTCAAGCAGCTGGTTGGCCTGGACGATTGCCGCCAATGGATTGCGGATTTCATGTGCTACGGCGGCCGACATGCGCCCCATGGCGGCCATCTTTTCCGTCCGCAGGCGCGCTTCGTTTTCCCGCAGGTCCTGCAGGAACATGACGCAGAGGCTGGTATCAAGGCGCCGGTCCACAGGGGTGAGCCGCGTGCGGACCTGGAGCCGGCGGGGGCCGGCATCGTCATGTCGCAAGGTGATGTCGCCAACCTGCAGGCCGCCTTCGGCGAAGGTGAGCCGTGCCAGCTCGGCCAGCGGCTGCCAGACAGATCGATGGCGCAGTGAAAAGCGGGCAGGCGTCTGCGGATAGTTCGCCTCCAGCATGGCGCGCGCAGCAGGATTGGCTGCGTGAACTTCACCCGTCGAATCGATCACCAGCAGGCCGTCCGACAATGCCGCAATCACCAGTTCATTGACCTGTGCCTGGACGGCAGCTGCACGCTGGCTGATTCGGCCGAGTTCTTCTTCCCGCGCCAGACGCGCTGCGAGCGGCTGGACAAGAAAGGCCGCCACGAAATATCCGGTTCCGGTCAATCCCGCTTGCACCAGTTGCGATGCGGCTACCTCAGGCATCGTCACCCAGGTCCACATCGCGTCGGTCAGCAACAGGAGCGTGACGCCGGCCGCGGTGCCCAAAGCAGCGATTCGGGTGCCGAGGACCGCTGTCAACAGTACCGGCAGCGCGAGCAGGGGCGTGTAGTTCATGCCGCCCGGCTGCAGTAACTGCATCGCTGTGAAGGCAATGATGTCGGCTCCGATGGTCGGCCACCAGAAACCTTCCAATACCGCGCCTGAGCTTGGACGGCGTGGCAGCAGCCGCACGGCGACCGTCGCGGCCAGATAGCCGAGGCATATTCCCAGGAATACGGCATGCGGTGGTTGGCCCATCGCCTGCAGCACACCTTGGAGCAGTAGGACTGCGAGTGCCACCATCACGCGGGCAGTGGCGAAACCATCCCAGATCCGCGCTGCGGCGGCGCCTGTCATTGCTTCGGGAAAGCCCAAGCGATTTTCCGCGTCTGGGCGGTCTATAGCTGACGTTTCAATCGTGGGCACGACGGTGTTCTGCACAGCAGTAGTGACCGGTGCGATGACCAGGCAGCGCGTCGGACCGCGGCAGATGAAGGCCGCAATGGTCGCATCGAACCATGATCTGCGGCCCCGGAGGGCGGGACCGCTCACGTCTGCGCCGCCTGAAGGCAAGGAAGTCGCGCCGCAGCAACCACAGCAGCAGGAAGACCGCCGCGAAAATGACGAAGACTTTCATGCGGCTAGGTGATCGAGCGGTGCAGGATCACTTCGAGCACAAAGCGCGACCCGACGTACGCCAGCAGCAGCAGTGCAGATCCGATGTAGAGCCAGCGCATTGCAGTTCGCCCGCGCCAGCCGAGCCACCTGCGGCCCAGCAGAAGTACCAGAAAAGTGATCCACGAAAGCACCGAAAACACCGTCTTGTGGTCCCAGCGCCAAGCCCGACCGTAGAGATGTTCGCCAAACAGGAAGCCCGCCGCCAGCGTCAGGGTCAGCAGCACGAAGCCGGCCTCGACAAAGCGGAACGTCAACCGCTCGAGCGTGAGCAGGGGCACACCTTCGCGCGGCGTGGTGGCCGAGCGCATCTGCCGTTCAGCTCTGGTCATCAGCCATGCATGGACCAACGCCGCGGCGAACAAACCGTAGGAAGCGACGCCCAACGCAAGATGCAGCGGTAGCCAGGGCGAGCCCATAACCCGAAGCGGGACGCCCGGAAATACCAGGGAGATCAAGACCGCTGCCGATCCCAAGCCCGCCAGCGCCCAGCGGACCTCGAGTCGCGGGAACAGCCGGCTTTCTACCGCATAAACGGTGAGCAGCAACCAGGCAGTAACGGAGAGCGCCGGGCCAAAACCGAAGCGGGGAGGATGCGCCGTCAGGTCAGTTGTCAGCAGCAGCGCGTGAAGCAGCCAGGCCACAAGAAGCGCTGCCTGACCGACGTGGCGGGTGAGTCTGCGTCCGAAGACCGCTGGCCATGCGTAGGCCAGCGCTGCCGCGATGCCCAGCGCTAGACTGGGCGATGCGAAGGGACTGGCTAAAATCATCGGCGAAGTTTAGTAGCCTTTGCGCTGCTCTTGCGATGCTGCAGGCCTGGTTTGGGTCTGGCTGGATTCGGCGTACATCCCGCTTGGGCGGGCCGGAAGTTCCGGCCGTCTGTAGCCGACCCTCGTTTGCGCCACGTTCGAGCACCTCTGGAAGCAGTTTTTGCTGTTTCAGCCGACGTTTCGGTTCCCGCCCCCCAGGCTTCTCCCTACATCCAATCGACCGCCATGGCTTCCGCACTCACTGACAAACTCTCCCGCCTCGTCAAGGAAATGCGTGGCCAGGCGCGCATCACGGAAACCAATGTCCAGGACATGCTGCGCGAGGTGCGCATGGCCTTGCTTGAGGCCGATGTTGCATTGCCGGTGGTGCGCGATTTCATTGCCCGGGTCAAGGAAAAGGCGCTTGGTCAGGACGTGATGGGTTCGCTCAAACCTGGCCAGGCTCTGGTCGGCATCGTTAACCGCGAACTGACGGCGACGATGGGCGAGGGCATCGCAGACATCAATCTTGCCGCCCAACCGCCAGCGGTCATCCTGATGGCCGGCCTGCAGGGTGCCGGCAAGACGACCACGACCGCCAAACTGGCCAAACACCTGATCGAGAAACGCAAGAAAAAAGTGCTCACCGTATCCGGCGACGTCTACCGGCCGGCCGCGATCGAGCAGCTCAAGACCGTGACGAAGCAGGCCGGCGCCGAGTGGTTTCCCAGTACGCCTGACCAGAAACCGGCAGATATCGCCCGCGCTGCGCTTGACCATGCGAAGCGCCATTTCTTCGATGTGCTGCTGGTAGATACCGCCGGCCGTTTGGCCATCGACGAAAAGCTGATGCAGGAGATCAAGGAATTACACAGCATCCTGAAGCCGGTCGAAACCCTCTTCGTTGTCGACGCAATGCAGGGCCAGGATGCCGTGAACACCGCCCGCGCCTTCAAGGAGGCGTTGCCGCTTACTGGCATTGTGCTGACGAAGCTCGACGGCGATTCACGCGGTGGCGCTGCGCTGTCGGTGCGGCAGATCACAGGCGCACCAATCAAATTTGCCGGTGTGTCCGAAAAGATCGATGGTCTGGAGGTCTTCGACGCCGAGCGCCATGCGGGCCGCGTGCTGGGCATGGGCGATATCGTTGCCCTGGTCGAGCAGGTCTCGGCCGGAGTCGACATGGAGGCTGCCCAGAAACTGGCGGCCAAGGTCAAGAGCGGGGAGGGTTTCGACCTGTCCGATTTTTTGAGCCAGATTCAGCAGATGAAAAGCATGGGCGGGCTTTCTAGCCTGATGGACAAGATGCCGAGCGAACTGAGCGCCAAGGCCGGCCAGGTCGACATGGACCGGGCCGAACGGGATGTCCGCCGCAAGGAAGGCATCATTCAGAGCATGACCCCACTCGAGCGCCGCAAGCCGGACCTCATCAAGGCGACCCGCAAGCGGCGCATTGCGGCCGGCGCGGGTGTGCAGGTGCAGGAAGTCAACCGGCTCCTGAACGAGTTCGGCCAGATGCAGACCATGATGAAGAAGATGAAGGGCGGCGGCCTCATGAAGATGATGAAGCGTATGGGCGGCATGAAAGGCATGGGCGGCGGCGGAGGCATGCCCAAGCTGCCATTCTGAGCGCTTGGTTGTAATTGGGATCGACTGCCCAAGCCATACGCCACGAGTGAGCTTCTGATTTTATTAATAAAATTGGCTTCTAGCGATTGCTGTAAATTCGCTACCAGCTATCAATTAAATAGTATTTCGATTTTCCCGGCGAACGCACTTCTGAGGGCAGGAGCCGTGGAGTGCAAAGAGCATTTCCGCTGAGGACCTCAAAACATCGCCGAACAAAAAAAAGGCCAGCATTTCTGCTGGCCTTTTTTTAGCATTGCCCTACCGAAGCCGGAGGCGAATCAGGCGGCGATCGCAATATTCGCCGTGACGCGAGGACGCGCCATGCGGTTCGCATGCAGCCGCGCCCTGCGCAGCACCGCTGGTGACCAGCGCTCTTCGGGAATCAACAGGAATCCGCGGCTGCGCATGCTTGAGCCAAGCTCTGCGTGGCTGGTTGCAACGCTCATGGGAATCGCCAGCAAAAGCGGCAGGCCTACCGGAATCAACCAGATCAGTGCGCTTGCGTCCATAGCGGCGATGCCGGCAGCAAGCAAAGCAATCACGGCGGTCATCGGTGCCAGGCTCGACGCAGCAGCCTTCCAGCTGAGTGCAACGGCTTCACGCGGAGGCGACTTCCATTCGAGCTTGATGCCGGTGATTGCCACCAGAACGAAAAGTGAATGCGCCAGCATGCGGACGGGAGATTGCAAAAGGGCCAGGCTGCTTTCCAGCAACGAACTCTTCAACAAACCCCAAGTGCCTCCGAACATGCGCTGTTCGCCTTTGATTAGCACCGCCAGAATGCCCAGGACACGGGGCAGGAACAGCACAGACGCGGTGAACGCCCAGAGACCCATCAGTTCGGTAGGCAAAACATTGGCGTCGATCGCCACCATCTTGCTGCCTGACAACCACAAGGCAGTACCAAGGGTCAGAAAAGCCAGCCAGAGCGGCGCCGATACATAAGACAGCACGCCGGTCACGAACATTGCGCGATGCACGCGATGCAGGCCGGGCTCCGCCATCAAACGAGCGTTCTGCAAGTTGCCTTGGCACCAGCGACGGTCACGCTGCAATTCGGAAAGAAGGTCAGGCGGCTGCTGTTCGTAGCTGCCGACCAGATCGGACACCAGCCACACCTGATAGCCGGCGCGGCGCATCAATGCGGCTTCCACAAAATCGTGCGACATGATGCCGCCCGACATACCGCCGGTTCCCTTGACCGGTGCCAGTGCGCAGTGCTGCATGAAAGGTTCGACACGGATGATGGCGTTGTGGCCCCAGTAGTGCGACTCGCCCAGCTGCCAGAACTGCATGCCCAACGTGAAGAGTCGACCTGTCATGCGGGAAGCGAATTGTTGTGAACGGGCATGCAGCGTTGCATGGCCGATGGCCTGGGTAGCGGTCTGGATGATGCCGGCCTTGGGATGCGCCTCCATCAACTTGACCATGTTCGACAGGCAATCACCGCTCATGACGCTATCTGCATCGAGCACGACCATGTAGCGATAGTCCTTGCCCCAGCGGCGGCAGAAATCGGCCACGTTGCCCGCCTTGCGATGGGTGCGGCGGCTGCGCAGGCGGTAGTACACCTCGATCTGCGGCTGGTCCGGCAATGAAGAGAGGGCGCTGCGCAAGTCTTCCCATGCGGCACGCTCTGCCTTCACGATGGTCGGGTCGTAGCTGTCGGACAGGATGAACACGTCAAACGCTTGGGCTGTGCCCGCAGTGGCTACCGACTCGCAGGTGGCGCGCAGACCGGCGAACACCGTGGCCACATCCTCATTACAGATCGGCATGATGATGGCGGTCCGGACATCGTCAGCTGGCATCGGATGATCTTTCACCTCACGAACCGAAACCGTATGCGCATCGCCACGCAGCGTGACCCAGAAGCCCATCAGCGCTGTCGTGAACCCGGTGACGACCCAAGCGGACAGCACAGCGAACAACACGATCTGTCCATAGCCGAGCCACGCACTGTCGTATTCCGGCTGCACACCCGCAAACAGGGTTGTCGCCAGAGCGGTGGTCAACACCGTGATCAGCAGAAACACCGAGCGCCTGCGGGAAGCCGCTTTTTGCCACGATTCGGGCGCAGACCGCTCCAACTCGAGTGCCGAGGGAACACTCTTCGCGCCGCTCTTGGCAAAAGGCATCAAAAGGGCCGTGCCCACGCTGTTCCAGAAACCGCGCCAGGCCAACGGAGGCATGGAGCCACGACTGACAGGAGGAGCGGTAACCGCATTCGGATGGCGTTCCTCACGCAGTGCCGGACGGGAAGGGGCGGCGAGCTGATCGGAAGCAAGCCGGCGGGAGATAACGTTGGAAAGTCGCATGGGCAGGATATCGCAATCCCTATGCCACATGTTTAAAAGCTAGCTATGACAAGTAGATAAGCGAAATATCTAAAGTGATGGCTAGGTTTTTCCTGAAAAATATCCGGGAAAACCCTTCTTTTTGTCGTGACGCGGCGACAGGCCTGGCGACGAATCAGGCTCAAGCGTTAAAAATCAACAGCTTAGCCCTGTCTGCTATCTGCGACAGACTCGTTCCCGTTAGCGACAGCGTCGATGCGAAACTGCCCTGATGTGAGTGCATGCTTTTGCAACAGGCGGTAGAACTCTGTGCGATTGCGATCCGCCAATCGCGCCGCATCTGCGACGTTTCCATCTGTCAGCTTCAGCAAGCCGACCAGATAATCCCGCTCGAACCGCTGTTTTGCGTCCGCGTAGGTCAGGATCTCAACCGTCGACGAGCGCAGCGCTCTCTGAACCAAGGCAAGTGGCACCAATGGTGTCGTCGCCAGTGCGCAAACCTGTTCCACCACGTTGAAAAGCTGGCGCACGTTTCCCGGCCACGCCGCCGTGGTGAGCGCCTTCAGCGCTTCCGGCGCAAACCCGGACAGGCGCTTGCTGTACTTCTGCGCGAGCCGCGCCAGAAAGTGGTTTGCCAGCAGTGCGATGTCTTCACGCCGCTCGCCCAGCGTCGGCAGCGTGAGCGTTACCACATTCAGCCGGTAGTACAGGTCTTCCCGGAACTGACCACTCTGCATGGCGGTTTCGAGATCGCGGTGCGTCGCGGAAATGATGCGCACATCCACCGGCAATGACTGGCTCGATCCCAGCGGACGCACCGCACGCTCCTGCAACACCCGCAGCAGCTTCACCTGCAATGCGGGCGGCATGTCCCCGATTTCGTCGAGCAGCAGGGTACCCCCGTCGGCGGCTTGAAAAAGGCCTTTGTGATTGCTGACCGCATCGGTAAACGCACCTTTCATGTGTCCGAAGAGCTCGGATTCGAGAAGGTTCTCGGGAATGGCGCCGCAGTTCACTGCGATAAACGGCTGCTTCGACCGGTGGCTCGCGCGGTGGATGGCTTGTGCGAGCAATTCCTTGCCTGCGCCACTGTCTCCGCGCAACAAGACCGATGCGTCGGACTGCGCAATCATCCGCGCCTCGGCCAGTACCTCGGCCATGCGGGCGGATCGGCTCACGATGTCGCGTCGCCACGATTCGTCTGCCGAACCGCTGTCGGGAAGTACCGGACCGCTTAATGCCAACGCCTGTGCAATTTTCTCCAGCAGTTCGCGGCCGTCGAAAGGCTTCGTCAGATAGCTGAAGACACCGCGAGAAGTAGCCTCCACGGCGTCCGGGATCGTGCCGTGCGCAGTCAACAAGATCACTGGCAGAGAAGGATGCCGGGCGCGAACCGTATCGAAAAGTGCGAGACCGTCCTTGCCCGGCAGCCGTACATCCGAGAGCACCAACTGCGGATGCGCCACTTCCAGCTCGTTCAACGCGGATTCGGCCGAGCTGACGGCTATCACGCGATAGCCAGCCGCACCCAGCCGCATCGAAAGCAGGCGCAACATGTCCGGGTCGTCGTCCACCACCAGAATCGACGCTCCGGGCGCTCGCGCGGGCGAAGCGGTTCCTGGCGGGCCCGATCCAGCGGGCGAACGCCCCGAGCCCGTGGGGTTGTTCATGGTCGTGCTGCTCCTGCAGGATTCGGTGTAACGGGTACTGCCGGCGCAGCCAGAGGGTTGCCGTTGCGGGTCAGGCTGCGCTCGATGGCGCGCACAGCTTCCAGGCGTTCGTTGAGCTGGTCGATTCGTCGCTGACTGTCCCGCAACTGCTGGGCCTGCTTGTCCACTTGGTCTTCCAGCCGGCGCAGGTCCGCCACGCGCGAAGCAAGCAGCCGCGCCAATGGATGCAGGGCTCGCGCCTCATCATCGCCATGTGCAAGCACCCGCTGAAGAAGCGTCTGAGCCCGCAGGGTGTCCTGGGAGCTGCGTGTCTGCGTTAGAGCCACCGCCAGCTGAAGATTGGAAAACATCGCGTGCCGTGCATCCGGACGATCGGAAAGCCGGGCAATTTCGGCAGCAGTTTCGGCGGGGCTCATTGCGCGAAGGCGGTCGGCGTAGGCCAGAAGCTCTACCGTACCGAATGCTGGCTTATCCGCCGGAACTTTCACTTCCTGCACGCTGGCGGCAGGTATCCGTTCCCCCGCCTTCGACATTTCCAGATCGCGATCGGGCCGGCTCGGCGCCTGTGCTGCGACGGCAGCGTTCGGCGATGTGGGAGCGCGCTGGTCTGCTGCGCCCGATGGCAAGCGCATCGCGCAACCCGCAAGGAGCACCAAAGCAATGCCGGTACACAGCACAGCGCAGCCCCGATCTCGCCCGGGATGAGTAGTGCAGCGCCAAGGCGCGGGAGCAAAGCTAGGTGGCATGGGGTAGTTCGATGATGAAGTGCGCGCCGCCGGAGCTTGGCAGAAGCGCGATGCGGCCGCCATGCGCCGCGATGTATTCCTGCACGATCGACAGGCCCACTCCGGTTCCGCGTGCGGCATTGTCGGGTTGCCGCTCACCACGATAGAAGGGCTCGAAGATGCGCTGTCGATCGTTTTCGGCTACACCGGGGCCTTCATCCCTGATCTCGATCCGGACCCAGCCGGGCGACTTACCAAGCCTGATCCGGAGAACCCCGCCATGCGGAGAAAAGCGGATCGCGTTGGAAAGCAGGTTGCCGATTACCGTGGCGATTTTCGCCGCATCGATCTGGACGCTCACTGCCTCTCCCTCGACGCGTACCACCAGCTCGTGGGCTAGCCATTGCAGCCGCTGAGCATCGACCTGTTCTTCGATCAGGTGCAGAAGGTCCACCTGATCGCGCTTGAGCTGGCGGGCCTCGAATGCTGCCGCGTTGAAGCGCAGCAATCCTTCGATCTGGCCCTGCAGCACCACCGTGTTGTGTTGCAGGATCCTCGCGACCTCACGTTGACTATCGGTGAGCGGGCCGGCTACGCCGTCTTCCAGCAGCGATACCCCTTCGCGCATGGCCGCCAGGGGCGTCTTGAGTTCATGGGAGATGTGGCGCAGGAACCGTGCTTTGTCGGCGTCGAGCTCACTCAGACGCAGGCGCAACCAGTCGAGTTGTCTGCCGATACGGCGTACATCGGCTGGCCCGCGAATCATGATCGGCACCTCCAGGCGGTTTTCGCCCAGTCCGACGATGGCACGCTCAATTCTCTTGAAAGGGCGCGCCAGCCACAGACCGAACGCGACTGCGAGCGCCACCGACAAGGCAATCGAGCCGAACACCAGACGCGTGAGTCGGGCACGGCTGTTGTCCAGTCGGGTTGCCATTGCCTTGTTGCGTTCCTCGATCGCGTGCTGCACGCCGCCCGCAATTTCGCTGTTGATCTGCTCCAGATCGCGAAACGCAGCGGCCATGGTGCGTTCCCGATCGAGTGCCGTATCCGGACTTCCGGCAAAAAGCGCGGTAATGGCATCGAGCTGCCTGTGCCAGCGTTCAGACAGCGCGGAGGCGGCATCGTCAGGTACCAGGCTGGCCAGCAAGGTGCTTGCATCGCTCGCAGATTCATCGAAACGCTTTCTCAGCATCTGGTCGTTGAGAATCAATGACTGGCGACCGGCACGCTCCATGACGGCGCTGCTGCCCACGAGTTGCTGCACCGAGCCGTTGAGCTGAAGCGCCCGCTCCGAGAATCCCCGGCTCTGGGCAATCAGATTGTCGAACGTGAAAACCGACCTCAGCGCGATGCCGCCAGTCAGGGCCGCAATCACCAGAAACGCGAGCAGAAGCAGTTGCTGGAACGATCCGCGCAGGCGTTGTGTGCGCGCTCCACCGACGTCGGACCGATCCGGCGCAGGCTCGGCTAATCCGCCGCTTTGCATGTCGGTCGTGCTGGCAGACACCTCAGGCCGGCTCCGCCACGCATACTGCGCCGCGCAGTGTATGGCCGAGCGCTTCGGTGATCCTGACCTCCACCATCTGACCGACGAGCCGCGCCGGCCCCTCGAAATTCACCACACGGTTGCACTCGGTACGCCCCATCAGTTCAGGCGCGGCAGCAGTGGCTTTGCGCGAAGGCCCTTCCACGAGGACGCGCTGTATGGAACCCACCCGGCTTGCGCTGATCGCCCTCACGTTTTCCTCGATCACGGCTTGTAGTGTCTGTAGGCGCTCGAGCTTGACGGCATGCGGCGTTTCATCATGCAGGTTGGCAGCCGGCGTGCCGGGCCGTGGACTGAAGATGAAGCTGAACGAGGTGTCATAACCCACATCACGAATCAGATCCATGGTCTTCTGGAAGTCCGCATCGGACTCGCCGGGAAAGCCGACGATGAAGTCGCTGCTCATCGCCAGTTGCGGCCGGATGGCGCGCAGCTTGCGGATCGTGCTCTTGTATTCCATGGCTGTGTAGCCGCGTTTCATCGCCATCAGGATGCGGTCGCTGCCGTGCTGCACCGGCAGATGCAGGTGGCTTACCAGCTTGGGCACCTCGGCATAGGCGCGGATCAGGCGCTGCGTGAATTCGTTGGGATGGCTGGTGGTGTAGCGGATGCGTTCGATACCCGGAATCTCCGCTACGATTTCCAGCAGCAAGGCAAAGTCGGCAATTTCACCGACGCCGTCGCCGCTTGTGCCATGGCCCATCGCGCCGCGATAGGCATTGACGTTCTGCCCGAGCAAGGTCACTTCGCGCACGCCGGCCTCCGCCAGGCCCGCTATCTCGGTCAGTACGTCGTCGAGCGGGCGGCTGACTTCCTCGCCTCGGGTGTAGGGAACCACGCAATAGCTGCAGTACTTGGAGCAGCCCTCCATGATCGAGACGAAGGCCGTTGGGCCGTCGACCCGGGCGGGCGGCAGATGGTCGAACTTTTCGATTTCCGGGAAGCTGATGTCCACCTGCGGTTTATTAGTCGCAATGCGCGCGCGCAGCATGGCCGGCAAACGGTGCAAGGTCTGCGGGCCGAAAACCAGATCGACATACGGTGCCCGCGCGATGATGGCCGCGCCCTCCTGGCTGGCGACACAACCGCCCACGCCGATCTTCACGCCGCGCGCCTTCAGGTGTTTGACGCGGCCAAGATCGGAAAAGACTTTTTCCTGCGCCTTCTCGCGCACCGAGCAGGTGTTGAAGAGAATCAGATCGGCCTGTTCGACATCGTTCGTCGGTTCGTAACCTTCGGCGGCGTGCAATACGTCTGCCATCTTGTCCGAGTCGTACTCGTTCATCTGGCATCCGAACGTCTTGATGAATACTTTGGGGCTGGTCATAAACTTGCTATACTGAAAATAGCTAATAGCGCTTATAGGTAAAGCGCTAGAGCCTTATTTTGTTCATGAAATTCAGCGGGCGCTGGCGGCTGCACGGCAACCGCAGCGTGCTGCCCAACTCACTGGCCGAAGCGGAAGAAGAAGTTGGAGCCTGAGTTGGCGCTTGCGCGCTTGAGCCTGGCTTCGTCGGGGGTCAAGATCCAGATATCGCGCAGCAGCCCAGCGGGGTCCCGCGTGTAATTCACCAGCAACTGCTTGCCAGCAATGCTGCCCGAGAGCACAAAAAGATTCTGCATGTCTCTGATGCGGGCGCCGGGCGCAAGGCGGTCGACGTGGCCATCGAGCATTACCTGCGGCGGCAGGGTTACCACCAGGCTGCCGCGCAACGCGGAGACGGGAAAGTCCCGAATCTGCTGTGCGTGGGCCGCGAATGCGCTGGCGCAAAGAACGAGCGCGGCAAGGCCATAGCGCGTTATGGCTGCCTTTCGGGCAGTGCAAGCGAAGGGCGGATTGGGGGCCAATTCAGGCGTTGAAAGGTTCCCGGCGGGGCCTGGCGGGGAGCAGCGAATCATGGTGTTCATCCAGAGGCTGAAGAGCGGCGATTTTACCGGGCTACGCGCCAGCGCCAGACACTGCACAATCGCCGCGTTTACCGCATCTTTACCGATGGCATTGGCGATGAAACAGCGCCATGCTGGTCCAATTTCGCGGCCCAGCCGCGCGCCTCCCCCGCGCCGGATTTTTCCGCCCACGCCAGCCCGAAGGATTCCCGTTGCCGCCTGAAGCAGCTCTCCGCTCTGAGAAGCAATCCCGACGTTCGCGATGGGGATGGTGGCTGCTTGTCGTCCTTCTTCTGCTTGCCGGTGGCGCGTGGTGGATCCGCAAGGAACGGGCCTCGGCCGCCGAGCAGAAGTCGGTCGCTGCTGCGAATGCGCGCGAAAAGGCTCCGGTGCTCGTCACTTTGGCCGAAGTACGCCGTGAGGATGTGCCGGTGGTGTTGCAACTCACCGGTACCGTCACCTCGCTGAACAGTGTTGAGGTACGGCCGCAGGTATCCAACCTGGTGCGTGAGGTGCATGCGAAGGAGGGTCAGTTCGTCAAAGCGGGACAGCTTCTGTTCACGCTGGATGACCGGGTTGACCGGGCCAACCTGCAGAAGGCGCAGGCGCAGCTGCAGCGCGATATTGCCAGCCAGTCAGATCTGGATCGCCAGGTTAAACGTAGTCAGGAACTGGTAGCGCAGAACTTCATTGCCAAGAGCGCGGTGGACACCACACTCAGTCAGCGCGACGCACAGAAGGCGACGGTAGCCGCAGATCAGGCTGCCGTTCGTGCGACGCAGGTGGCCCTCGAATTTGCGACCTTGCGCGCGCCCGTCGCCGGCCGCATCGGCGCGGTTCAGGTCTACCCCGGCAGCCTGGTAACGCCAGCGGCCGGCGTCGTCACGGTGACCCAGCTCGATCCGATCGCGGTGAGTTTTCCGGTGCCCGAGGAGCATCTGCAGGACCTGTTGGCGGCCGCACGCGCACATCTTGCGGTGACGGCTTCGCCCGGAGGAGGGCGCGGCGACCTGACAGGCACGCTCGATTTTGTAGACAGCGCCGTCGATCCGCAGATCGGCACGGTTCGCGCCAAGGCCGTCTTTGCCAATCCGCGCCATGCACTGTGGCCCGGACAGTTCGTGCAGACCAAAGTAACGGTGCACACCCTGCAAGGTGTGGCCGTCGTTCCCGCTGCCGCTGTTCTCACGCTGGTTGACGGAAGCGCCGTGTTCGTGGTCGACAGCGCGCAAAAGACAGCCGCGCGGCGACCGGTGCAGGTCCTGCACACCTTCGGCACCCAGGTCGCTGTGACGGGCGTCAATCCGGGCGAGAAAGTGGCGCTAGAAGGCAAGCAGAATCTGCATGACGGCTCATCGGTACGCGAGAACGTCCCGAAAGAATCGCTGGGCGGCGCGCCGTCCAATGCGCCTCCAGCGGCATCCGGCGCCGCAGCGGCTGCCACTGCCCGCCAGCCCTCATGACGCTTTCCGAGCTGTGCATCCGCCGGCCGGCGATGACGGTGTTGCTGTCGACAGTGGTGGTGATCGTTGGCATCTTCGCGTACCTGAGCATTCCGGTAGCGGCGCTGCCGAGCTACAACACGCCGGTCATCAATGTCTCGGCCCAGCTTCCGGGGGCCAGCCCGGACACCATGGCTTCATCGGTTGCACTGCCGCTGGAAAAGCAGTTTTCCACGATCGCCGGGCTGGAGACAATCAGCTCGGTCAATACGCAGGGCGTGACCTCCATCACCCTGGAATTTGCCAATTCGCGCGATATCGATGCAGCGGCCGTCGATGTACAGGCCGCGCTGCTGCGGGCGCAACGCCAGTTGCCGGTCGAGCTGACGCAGCTACCGTCCTATCGCAAGGTCAATCCTGCGGATGCGTCGCTGCTGTTTATTTCGCTGCTGTCCGATTCGCTTAATCCGTCGGCGTTGAACGACTATGCGGAAAACCTCATCGCGCCGACACTATCGACCATCGATGGTGTTTCCCAGGTCGCCGTCTATGGCCGCAAGGCCTTCGCCGTGCGGATCAAGGCGGACCTGGACAAGCTCAACGCCCGCAACATCACGCTGGATGATCTGGCCAATGCAGTCCGTCTTTCCAACGCCAATACGCCGGTCGGCACGATCGACGGCCCGCGCCAAACGCTCACCATCCAGGCCAACGAGCAAATGCTGCACGCGAAGGATTTCGCGAATGTCATCGTTGCGCAGCGCAACGGCGCGCCGGTGCGGCTCAATGAGGTGGCTACGGTCGAAGACAGCTTCGAATCGGTAAAGACCGCCAGCAGCTTCAATGGACGCAGCTCCATTTCGCTCGCGGTGCAGGGGCAGCCCAACGCCAACACGGTTGAGGTGGTGAATGCAGTACGCGCCCTGCTGCCGCGCTTTCGTGCCGAGCTTCCCGCATCAGTGGAGCTGCATCTGGTCAACGACCGCTCTATTTCCATCCGGGCGGCAGTACACGACGTGCAGCTCACCCTGCTGGGCACGATCGCATTGGTCGTGTTGGTGATCTTCCTGTTTCTCCACCGGCTTGTTGCCACCCTCATTCCGGCAGCCACCATTCCCATCTCGCTGATTGGCGCTGTGGCGCTGCTTTTTGCCTTCGGCTACAGCCTGGACAACATCTCGCTGCTGGGCATCACCCTGGCCGTGGGGCTGGTGGTGGACGATGCGATCGTCGTGCTGGAAAACATCATGCGCTACATCGAGCAGGGGATGAGCCCGATGGCGGCGGCGCTGCGCGGCTCGCGCGAAGTGGCGTTCACTATCGTGTCGATCTCGGTGTCGCTGGTGGCGGTCTTCATCCCGATCTTTTTCATGCCGGGTGTGATCGGCCTGCTGTTCCACGAATTCGCGGTGGTTGTCGGACTGGCGATTCTGGTGTCTGCGGTGGTGTCGCTCACCCTCGTGCCGATGCTGGCCAGCCGCCTGCTGCACCGCTCGCCCGGCGCACCGGAGGGGTCAGATCCTGAGGCGGGCAGCGAAGGAGAGGGCGCTGCAGCCCACGAATCCCACCCCGAGCCCGGAACCGCAATCGGCCGGGGTTTCGAGCGCGGCTATCGGTGGGTGCATTCGCGCTATCTCACATCGCTGGACTGGACCTTGCAACGGCGCGCGCTGATGCTGTTTGTCGCTGGTCTGACTTTTGTGGCCACGGCCTGGATGTTCGTGACCATACCCAAGGGGTTCTTCCCGCAGGAGGACATCGGCCAGATCCTCATCACCACCGAGGCAGCCGAAGACATTTCGTTTCCCGCCATGAAGAAGCTGCAGGATCAAGTGGTCGAGCTGATTCGGTCCGATCCGAATGTCGCCTATGTGAATTCTTTCGTGGGAGTTGGTGGGCCCACTGCGACGCAGAACGCGGGCCGCCTTTTCGCCGTACTCAAGCCTCACTCCGAGCGGGAAAAAATGCCGCAAGTGCTCGAATCCTTGCGCAAGAAGTTCCGCCAGGTGCCCGGACTCGCGGTGTACACGCGCCCATTGCAGAATCTGCGCCTCGGCGGACGCATCAGCAAATCTCAGTTTCAGTACACGCTGCAAAGCGTGAGCCCGGGCGAGATGGACGAATGGGCAGGCAAGTTGATGGAGAAAATGCGCGCCGACGCCGATTTCCGCGACGTCACCAGCGATTCTCACGACAGCGGCCTGCGGGCGTCACTGGATATCGATCGCGACAAGGCCGGTGTTCTCGGCGTCAAGGTGGGCGACATTCGCACTGCTCTGTACAACGCCTTCGGCGACCGCCAGATCGCCAGCATTTACGCCACCAGCAATACCTACCAGGTGATCCTTTCCGCGTCCGACAGCGACCGACGCTTTCAGGAAGACATGACACGGCTTTCGGTGCGCAACTCGGCGGGCCAGCTAGTGCCGTTCTCGGCTTTTGCCACCGTGCGTCGTACCGTTGGCCCCACGTCGGTCAATCACCAGGGGCAGTTGCAGGCCATCACGGTATCGTTCAACCTCGCACCCAACGTGCCGCTAGGCAACGCCACTGCCAAGATCGATGCGTTCAAGCAGGAAATGAAGATCCCACCGAGCATCATCACGAGCTACGGCGGAGAGGCAGCGGTATTCCAGAGTTCGCAGTCACGCCAGGCGGTGCTGCTGGCGCTGGCAGTGCTGGTGATCTACGTGCTGCTCGGAGTTCTGTACGAGAGCTACATCCACCCGATCACGATCCTGGCCGGGCTCCCCTCAGCGGTCGTCGGCGCTTTGCTGGCGCTGGAGCTCTTTCATCTCGATCTGACGCTGATCGCCGTGATCGGAATCCTGCTGCTGATCGGGATCGTGAAGAAGAACGCCATCATGCTGATCGACTTCGCTCTCGATGCGCAGCGCACGGAGGGCATGGCTCCGGTTGATGCCATCCGGGAAGCCTGCCGCCTGCGTTTTCGACCCATCCTGATGACGACGCTTGCCGCAATGATGGGGGCGCTACCCCTGGCGTTGGGCTTGGGCGCCGGCGCCGAGTTGCGTCAACCGCTCGGCATCGCGGTGGTAGGCGGGTTGGTCTTTTCGCAGGTAATCACGCTCTACATCACGCCCGCCATTTATCTGGCATTGGATCGCTTCAGTGGAACCGGTCCTTTGCAGGGGCAGCTTGAGCAGCAGCGCGCGGACGGCCAAGCGACGCATCAAAGCAGGGAAGGACGGGTGGGGGTTGGGGGGATGTGACGGATGGGCTTTTTACCGGAAAGTTCGCAAGCATATGGGCTCCAACTGCAACTTGCGGCTGGTTTGAAATGGCCTGCCCAGGTGTCGTCTGACACGCCATGCATATTTTTGCTATAGATTGAGTAGCTTACGGCGCTTATCGAATATACGTCGATGGCCTCGCGTTATGGGAATTTCGTGGTCCGTTGGTTCTGGCTGCGATGCCCCACTTTGGATCCGGCGGTTGGCGCGGCGCGAGTTGCGATCGACGACTCAACAAGCTGAGCTTTTCTCTGCGTACCAAAGCAGTGCTTGCCGGCGCCGCTGCAGCGTGAGGTAACAAATTCGGCGTCGCTCGGTGCACTAGCAGACAGACAGGGGCGGCATAAAAGCCGAAACTGCATCCTATCTTTGATCCGATCCAAAGAGGGCGCGCATCGACCAATCCCTTGCCAACCGCCTGCTGGCCATGTTGAGGCCAGCCGAACGAGTCCGCCTGCTGGCGCAGGCGGACTGGGTTGAACTGGAGTATCAACAGGTGCTGGGGCGAGCTGGCGAGCAACTCGCCTACGTCTACTTTCCCACCAATAGCATGATCTCGCTCCTTTCAAACTTGGAGGGCGTCAGAACCTTCGAGGCCGGACAGATCGGCTTCGAAGGCATGCTCGGGGTCGGTGGTGGATTGGGAGTATCGGCCTTGGCGTTTGATGCGGTGGTGTCTGGAGCAGGCCAAGCCTGGCGCATCAGCTCAAGTGTTTGGCGCCGCCGGTGTATGGCAAGTCGCTCGCTGAGCCTGCTTATGACCCGCTACCTTTATGCTGAGCTG
>JBBSUX010000019.1:0-21864 GCA_038234045.1 Burkholderiales bacterium | reverse complement strand
GGGCACACCGATATAGGCAGCCTGCGCGTCCGTCAACTCGGTCAGCATCGCTCCCACCTTTTTTAGGTGCAGCCGCGCAACCTTCTCGTCCAGATGCTTGGGCAGCACATAGACCTTGCCGGCCTCGTAAGCATCGGGCTTGGTGAAGAGTTCGATCTGGGCGATGGTCTGGTTGGCGAAGGACGCCGACATCACGAAGCTCGGGTGGCCGGTGCCGCAACCCAGGTTCACAAGCCGACCCTTGGCCAGCAGGATGATCTTCTTGCCGTCCGGGAAGGTGATGTGGTCGACCTGCGGTTTGATCTCTTCCCATTCGTACTTTTCGATCGATGCGACATCGATCTCATTGTCGAAGTGGCCGATGTTGCAGACGATCGCCTGGTCTTTCATCTTGGCCATGGTGTCGTGCGTGATGACGTCTTTGTTGCCGGTAGCTGACACGAAGATATCGGCCTTGTCGGCGGCATATTCCATCGTCACGACCTTGTAGCCCTCCATTGCCGCCTGCAGCGCGTTGATCGGGTCGACCTCGGTCACCCACACTTGCGCTGACAACGCGCGCAGCGCCTGCGCCGAGCCCTTGCCCACATCGCCGTAACCGGCCACTACTGCCACCTTGCCCGCGATCATCACGTCGGTCGCGCGCTTGACGGCATCGACCAGCGACTCACGACAGCCGTACAGGTTGTCGAACTTGCTCTTGGTGACCGAATCGTTGACGTTGATGGCGCGGAACTGCAGCGTGCCCTTGGCTGACATCTCGTTCAAGCGGTGCACGCCGGTCGTCGTTTCTTCCGTCACGCCGATGATTTCAGCGGCCTTGCGGGTGTACCAAGTGGCGTCGACAGCGATCTTTGCCTTGATGGCGGCGTAGAGGATGCGCTCTTCCTCGCTGGTCGGATTGGAAAGCACGCCCAGATCCTTTTCCGCGCGCTGGCCCAGATGCATCAGCAGCGTGGCGTCGCCGCCGTCGTCCAGAATCATGTTGGGGCCCTCGCCCTTCGATCCCTTGGGGCCGAAGTCGAAGATGGCGTGGGTGTAATCCCAGTAATCCTTCAGCGATTCGCCCTTGATCGCGAAAACCGGTGTGCCAGCTGCAGCGATGGCGGCAGCGGCATGATCTTGCGTGGAGAAGATGTTGCACGAAGCCCAGCGCACTTGGGCGCCGAGTGTCTGCAGCGTCTCGATCAGCACGGCGGTCTGGATTGTCATGTGGATCGAGCCGGTGATGCGCGCGCCCTTCAGCGGCTGCGCCTTGGCGAACTCGTCGCGAATGGCCATCAGGCCGGGCATCTCGGTTTCGGCGATGCGGATTTCCTTGCGCCCCCAGGCAGCAAGCGAAAGATCAGCAATGGCCTGGTCGGCGCTGAGGGACGGTGAGGGCTTCAATACGGCGTTCATGTGCGGTCGGCTCCAGAAAAATCAGGTTTCTGATGACCACGCCCTTTTTTGACGCACGCGCAGGGCGGATTGCAAAACGGCAAACGCTCGGGCGCACACGGCAGGCGTGGGCGAGCGTCGTTGCGATTGATGTGCTCCGAGCCTCACGCCCGCAACGCCCGCGCTTGACGGCCGGCGGTGGGTGCGCTGCAACGCTCCTCGGAGACTGGAGATTTTAGCGCAGATGCGCGAATCGGGCGCATGGCGGGAAGGGTATGCTACCGCCGGCCTTGAGGTCACCGAGCGGTCAGCCGCTGCACCCCAACTCGACATTGAAGCCGGGAGAGATGCAGCGGGTCTTTCCATGCTCTCCCACATCCCTTCACAGAACGCTCGATTTTGAACGCGCTACCCGTTTGCATGCTGATCGCAATGCTAGCTTTGCTTTGCGTTGTCATATCGAGCGCGGCGACCCTCGGCCGACACAAGTTGAGTCGACTGCCGCATCTGGCAATCGCCGCGTCCTCATCAATAGTTGGCTCGAATGCATCAGTGAGAGCCGGCCCCTCCGCAGACAAGCATTGACCAGCGCCTCTTTACAAGATGGCAGCTCCGCCCTGCCGAATTCCGTAGCAGCCTCGGCCGAGCAGGGGACTGATGCGCGCATTCTTTCCTTGCCAGGCGGTGGACGGCTTGATCTGCTCGACGGACTACGCGGACTCGCCATCGGGCTGGTACTTGTCTATCACCTGCATGAATACATTCCGCGGCTTTGGCCTGGGCAGTCCGCATTCGGCGAAGGGCCGTATCTCGCGCACGCAATGGGCTTTCTCTGGGTGGGTGTGGATCTCTTCTACGTGCTGAGCGGGTTCTTTATTGGCTACGCGGTGCTCCGACCCGCGGAATGGAAACCGGGAAAGTTTCTGCTGAACCGCGTGACGCGGATCCTTCCTGCCTACTACGTATCGATGGCGCTTGTGATCATCCTGCTGCAGCCGGCGATGCTGACGTCTAGCCACGGCTGGGTAGACACCCTGCTGCACGTTCTCATGGTGCATCAGCTTCAGCAGTGGACGATGTTTTCGATCAACGGCCCCTACTGGACGCTCGGAATCGAGTTTTCGTTCTATCTACTGATGATCGCGTTGGCTCCGGCTTGGCGGCACCCACGCGGCTGGGTGCTGATAGGCGCTTTCATAGTGCTGAGCTTTGCCTGGAATGCCGGACTGCTTGTTGCGGTTCCTGTTGACCAGCGGTTTTTCGTGGGTGTACAGCTACCTGCCTCCTTGCAGGAGTTTGCGATGGGAATGTGGGTTGCCCGATTACATCGGGCAGGCAGGCTGCAGCTACCCGCAGGTCCCGCGCACCCCGGCTGGGCTGTGGCATGCCTTGGCGCCGGAGTGAGCATCCTCGTGTTCTGCATGCATCATTTCATCGCGCTCACAACGGACTATTGGCAGCACAGCCCGACCGTGCTCTGGTCCCGAATCCTGCTCAGTGGCGGCTTCGCCCTTCTCATTAGCGGGTTTGTCCAGCTCAACAGTACGCGAGGCTTCTCTAGGATAGTTCGAGCAACCGGTCTGCCCGCATTGGGCCGGATCAGCTTCAGCCTTTATCTTGTCCATGTGCCGATTATCTTGCTGCTGCATCGCCATTTTCCTGCCCTGCCGCCGGGTGCACCA
This sequence comes from Burkholderiales bacterium, assembly GCA_038234045.1. GTDB lineage: Bacteria > Pseudomonadota > Gammaproteobacteria > Burkholderiales > Burkholderiaceae_C > JBBSUX01. Next base: position 18,802 of record JBBSUX010000019.1, on the reverse strand, counting down.
AGGCTCGCGATCCTGGTTTTCGCGATGCTCCTTACGGCGTGGGCGGGTCATCGATGGGTCGAACGCCGCTGGCATCCATCGGCTTGAGGAGCTCGGTCATCAGCCGACCTGAGACCGCGACGAAAATGTCCGCCTCACGATCTTGAGCCTGAGCGGCACAGCATCTTTCGAGACATGCTCCAACCCCATCTTTGAACCTGCCAATGCCTTCACAAATTTCCGCTGACTCTTCGGGTCGTGCGGCGCATTCCCGGAGCGCTCCTGAATCGTCGAGGAGCCGCGGCGGCAGTCTGCCCGGAGGCGAGTTCGACGGCATGGCGAAACCAGCCGCTCAAATACGTCGCAATTGGCGTTCCGAGCCGTGGGTTGCATTCCTGGTGTTGATTGCCGGCCTCGCGACGGTAATGGGAGTATGCCTGTTGACGTTCTGGCCAGGGTTCCTTGGAGAGGACAGCCTCGCGGTTATTCTGGAAATTGAAAGCCACGGCGAGGTTCAATCGGGTAAGCCAACGCTGTGGTTCTATTTTGTCAAGGCACTCTACGCCACCTCACATCGCACGGAACTTCCGATCATCGTGTTGGCGATAATCATCGTGGTGGTTTTTTCCCGTGTACTGTCTTGGTGTTGGCAGCAACAGCTCTGGAAAAGCTTTGCATTTTCTCTATTATTTATTTGCATCGCTCCGCAGGTCATATTTTTCACCCTGAACCTATATGCGGACGGCATTTTTTCCGTGGCCTGCACCGGCTTGCTGTTCGAATGCTGGTTGGCGCTACGGCGTCGGCACCTCACTGGTCTTTCTATCGTGATGCTGCTTATTACAGTGCCTTTTGCGTTGTTCGCGCGCGGCAACGGATTGGCTTTGCTTCCGCTGCTCGGGTTCCTGGCGTGGCGCCTCCCATTACGGCAGGGCATTTGGGTGGCCGTCATTGTTGCCGGATGGATGTCGGCAGTAGCAGGTGCCAGCCACGGAGACCGGCGGACGGAACACGGAGCTATATTCCCCTTGACGCTCTTTGAGACGGTTAACTTCCTGCAGCCTCGAATCATGAGCAACTGGCCTGGAATGACCCCGCATGTTTCCCCTGCCACGATAAATTTACTCGAATCAAAAGCCGCCTTGGAGAAAATTCTTAATTTTTATGATCGTGATTATTGGGATCCGCTTGTCTATTGGAATGACGGGCCCAGGCTGTCTTCCATGACAAAGTCGGAACGAAAACTCCTACTCGATGAATTTATCCGTTACAACCTTTGGCATAACTTACCCGCCTTCTTGGCAAGCCGTGTCAATGTCTTCTTTGTCTCCGCGCTCGCTGATGGCGGACCTCCTGACTTAAACTACTCGAGTTATATACTTAGCGAGACACATGCAAGAACGCACTTTCGACCGTTGAAGTGGGATTATCTTGTAGGAATTCTCGGCGCAATCTTTCACGTAGACTTAGAATACCGCGCAGTGTTATGGACACCGTTTTTAGGTATATTTTTACTGATACTATTAGTGCGACGAGGACTACACGAGCGTGATGCCGGAATGCTGCTGATTACCGGATGCATGCTGGCACAACTCTTTGGCATCTTCCTGTTCTCAATCGCCGGTGAATACCGTTACATACTGCCTTTTGCGATTCTGCCCTTGGCACTGCTTCCGATGATTGCATGCAAAGGGCCCACCTTTCTCGAGGTGCATTCTGAACCTGAAAAATAACGTCAATCCTATGCGCAACACCCGCGTCGCCATCGTTGTACCTTGCTTCAACGAGGCGCTAGCGATTTCATCTGTGATTCAGGCTTGTAGTCAAGCCTTGCCCGATGCAGCGATCTACATATTCGACAACGCTTCCACAGACGATACAGCGCGAATTGCCCATCAGACCGGGGCAAACGTCGTTACCGTGCATCACCGCGGCAAAGGCAATGTCGTGCGCCGCATGTTCGCCGACGTCGATGCAGATTTCTACGTCATGCTCGATGGCGATGCGACCTATGACGTTTCGATGCTTCCACTCCATGTCGAGCAAGTCTGCTCCCAGGGACTCGACATGTTGGTTGGTCGCCGGGTGGACGATGGCGACATGGGCGCTTACCGTGCCGGTCATCGCTGGGGCAATCGCCTGCTCACAGGAACGGTAGCTCGCCTGTTCGGCGAGCCATTGGGGGACATGCTTTCCGGTTACCGGATCTTCTCCCGGCGCTACGTCAAGTCGTTTCCGGCCCTTACGCTCGGTTTTGAAATCGAGACTGAACTGACCGTCCACGCACTTGAGCTTCGAATGCCGTCTGCTGAGGTTCCGGTTCGATACTTCTCCCGCCCCGAAGGTAGCGCGAGCAAGCTCTCGACCTATCGGGACGGATGGAAGATCCTGTGCATGATCGCTCGTCTCGTCATCAGCGAGAGGCCGCTTCAGTTTTTCTCCGTCGTGGGAGGAATATTGATGTTGTTTGCACTCGCGATGGGCACGCCACTGGTCCTGACTTATTTGGAGTCGGGACTAGTCCCCCGGTTTCCGACGGCGATTCTTGCCACCGGGACGGTGCTGACCGGAATGCTTGCGCTGGTGTGTGGCGTCATTTTGCAAACCGTCACCTTGGGCCGAAGAGAGATCAAACGCCTTGCATACCTTGCCATTCCCGGGCCGCTCGCAGCCACCGCGCATCAGTGCACACCGCGCACCCTTGGGGAACCAGGCGACGACGTCGATCGGGCTAAGGCCACCACACGGGAAACAACCACATAAAACCTGCCGCCGACTGCGGCGAAAATAGTAGGCTCGCTGCGCATGCTTCGGCGGGCCCCTTCTCCTAGAACCTGTGAACCTCGCCTGTGTCCGCCCATTCCGATTTCGCTGTCGAAACCCGCCGGCGCCGTACCTTTGCCATCATTTCCCATCCTGACGCTGGTAAAACCACGCTCACAGAGAAGTTGCTGCTCTTCTCGGGCGCGATCCAGATCGCCGGCTCGGTCAAGGCGCGAAAGGCGAGCAGGCACGCCACTTCTGACTGGATGGAAATCGAAAAGCAGCGCGGCATCTCTGTTGCTTCTTCAGTCATGCAGATGGCGTACCGTGACCACGTGATCAACCTGCTGGACACGCCTGGTCACAAGGATTTTTCGGAAGACACCTATCGCGTGCTGACGGCCGTGGATTCAGCCCTCATGGTGATCGATGCTGCCAATGGCGTGGAGGCACAAACGCGCCGGTTGATCGAGGTCTGCCGGCAGCGCGACACACCCATCATCACCTTCGTCAACAAGATGGACCGCGAAGTACGCGAGCCGCTCGACATCCTCGACGAGATCGAGCGCGAGCTCGGCATGCCCTGCGTACCAATGACATGGCCCGTCGGCCAGGGGCGTTCCTTCGGCGGGATCATCAATCTGCGCACGCAGGCGATGACGGTATTCGAAGCAGGCAGCGAGCGATTGCCGCAGGATTTTGAAACGGTGCCGCTTTCCGAACAGGAAAATTTGCGCAAGCGCTTTACGGGTGAGTGGGACACGTCGATGGAGGCCATGGAACTCGCCACCGGCGCTTCGCCCGCCTGGGACCGCGAGGCCTTCCTTGCGGGCAGACAGACACCGGTTTTTTTTGGCTCAGGCGTCAACAATTTCGGTGTAATGGAAGTGCTCGACGCGCTGGTGGACCTGGCACCCTCTCCACAACCACGCATCAGTACCATCCTGGTCAACCGGCAACCCATCGTGCAGGAGATCGCGCCGGCCGATCCCGACTTCGCCGGTGTCGTCTTCAAGGTGCAGGCCAACATGGACGCCAACCACCGCGACCGTATAGCTTTCGTGCGCATGGCTTCCGGCAAATACACGCCGGGCATGAAGCTGAAGGTGCAGCGCACCGGAAAAGAACTTCGCCCGACCAGCGTGGTCACGTTCATGAGCCAGCGGCGCGAGGCGGTGCATGAGGCGTTTGCCGGCGACATCATCGGCTTTACCACCCATGGCGGCGTGCAGTTGGGCGACACCATCACCGATGGTGCCAACCTGCTCTTCACCGGGCTCCCATTTTTCGCTCCAGAGCTTTTCATGACGGTCATCCTGAAGAACCCGCTGCGCACCAAGCAATTGCAGCAGGGGCTGGCCCAGCTGGGAGAAGAAGGCGCGATCCAGGTGTTCAAGCCCGATGCCGGTGGTGCCATGTTGCTGGGGGCCGTGGGGCAACTGCAATTCGAAGTGGTACAGCATCGTTTGAAGGCGGAGTACGACGCAGACATCCGACTTGACGGCTGCCAATACACGGGCGCCCGATGGGTCACCGCCAATTCGGCCCCGGACCTTCGGGCCTTCACCGATGCCTATCCACTACGAATGGCGCACGATGCGGCGAATACTCTGGCATATCTGTGTACCTCGCCCTATGACGTTCGGCTGGCACAGGAGCGGTTTCCGAAAATCCATTTCCATCCCTTGCGCGAGCATGCGGGATTGGCGTTGCAGACCGCTAGTTGAAGCGGCCTCCAGCATGCGGCGTTCCTTGGGGCCCACATCTCCACAGCCGCGCGTCATGGGTCGCAACCCCTGGCCACTGCGGATATTCATGCTGGTGGTGGGCGCCTTTCTGATCGTCGCGTCCGAGAACCTGGTCTTTCGCGATCACGGCGATTTCTCGCGGGTGATCCACTTCATGTCGGCCGGCCTACCGATGGGACCACGCGCCTTGCGTTGGCCGTTTCGGCCAGAAGGTTTCGTTGCGATCGAGCACTTCGACCTGTCAAGCTATATCTTCTGGCTTTTCGCTAAATTGCAAGAACCGTTCCACAACTTCTACGACCTGCAGGTTTCGTCCATAGCGCTCAAAGTGCTGCTGATATGGTTCGCTGCGTTACTCACGAACCGACTTGCCACGCTGATGCGTGCACCCCGTGCAGCGCGTTATTTCATCTTTCCAGTGGTGTGCCTGCTTTTCTTCGTAGCGCACACGATCGGCGTAGCTAAATCGTTCTACAGCGAGTACTCTTTTCTGCTGTTTTTCCCCGCGCTTCTGTACGGGTTGCTCGCGGCGCGAAGTGGTCTGCGCACCGTGATGCTGGTAGTGGGCACGCTGGGTTGTACCCTATGCAAGGTTCAGTACTTTTATCTGCCAACCCTGATCGCGCTGTGCAGCGGCGTAGTCGCGCTTCGCCACCGCAAGAAGCTCGATGGCAAGCTGATGCTGGCGCTTGCGCTCACTCAGGCGGTCGGAGTGGCGACCTTGGCGGACAACCGTTACAAGCAACTCAATTACCATCAGTCCACGTACTTCGGATCCTACATGTCGCTGACGCCGGGTCAACAGCGCGCCATCGGACTCACCCCGCGTCAACAGGCGTGTATCGGCGTCGACGCATGGGGATGGCGAGCGCTCGATCCGGCAGGTGCGAAAGTAGTGCGTGGCGGAACGACCTGTTACGGCACACAGACTCTCACGCTGAAGGAGGTCCTTAAGCCTTATCTCCGCTACCCATGGATACCGATGCTGTTGTTGCGCGAAACAGTGCCAGTGCATTTCACGACGACCTACTTCCATGTCTTCCACTACTTTCCATACATCGCCCCATCGCATGCGGATTCCTATGGCTCGGGCCTGTTTCTCCTCAAGCTGTCCGAGTTGCGTGACCGCACGGTAGCGCCCATGTCCGGGTGGATTCTTCTGGCTGGCCTGTTGGCTGGGCTCTGGCGCCGCCGAGAGAATCAACAGCCCTGGGCACTCGCATGCCTGTTCCTCACGCTCTTTGTAGTGAGCCAGCTCTTCATTGGGATACTGGGCGAAGGGGTGCGCGATCTCAGCAAACACTGGTGGGCGGCACAGTTCGCACTTGATGCGCTGACGCTGATCCTTGCGCTGCAGATATACGGACGGGTCGCTGGCACCAGACGTTTGCGAAAACATGACGGCGCACCTCGTGCTGCGCGGCTGCGGCATGATGCAGATTGGCCGCCGCATCCGCCGTCCAGGCCGCCCAACCACCTCACTGTCGACTAATGAAGAAGCGCCTGATCTCCATCGTCGTTCCCGCCTTCAACGAGGAAGCGGTGCTCCACACCTTTCACCAGCGCATTGCGCAAGTGGCAGACCGATTGTCCGAATACGCCTGGGAATTCGTACTGGTCAATGATGGAAGCAAGGATGCAACCCAGTCGATCATCGACCAGTTGCGCGCTCAAGACGCCCGCATCGCCAGCGTCGACCTTTCACGCAACTTCGGCAAGGAAATCGCCATGACGGCGGGGCTTGACCATGCGCGGGGGGATGCCGTGGTGATCATCGACGCGGACCTGCAGGATCCTCCAGAGCTCATCGCCGATCTTCTGCGTGAATGGGAAGCCGGCAACGACGTGGTCTATGCGCACCGAACCAGCCGCGATGGAGAGAGTTGGCTGAAACAAGCCACTGCGTCTTTCTTCTACCGTGTGATGGGCAGGCTCTCGAAAACCCCGATTCCTGCCGATACCGGTGACTTCCGGTTGATGAGCCGGCGAGCTGTGGACGCCCTTTTGCAGCTGCGCGAACACCACCGGTTCATGAAGGGTTTGTTCGCCTGGGTCGGCTTCCCATCGACAGCCGTGCATTACAGGCGCGACCCGCGCGCAGCGGGTGAGACCAAGTTCAATTATTGGCGCCTCTGGAATTTCGCCATCGAAGGCATAACCTCTTTCACGATATTGCCGCTGAAACTGGCTAGCTACATGGGCATGCTGGTCTCCGTCATCGCCTTCATTTCCGGCGCTTGGATCACCGTGAAGACGCTTATCTTGGGGAATCGCGTTGCGGGCTTTCCCACTTTGATGGTCACCATGCTGTTTCTCGGTGGTATACAGCTTCTCTTTATTGGCGTGATTGGCGAATATCTCGGACGGATCTATAACGAAACCAAACGTCGTCCGCTGTATTTTGTACAGGGATATGCACCGGCTGTCATCTCGGCGAGCGACGCCGCAAAAGCAGCCCAGCCCGGGATGGAAAGTGAACATGCATCGGAAGCTGAAGCATGATCGGACCCCTCCCCGGGAATGCTGAACCCACCCTCGAGGCAGACCTAACGAACAAACGCTCAGGCCGCGGACAGTTTCTCCGGTTCTGCGTGGTCGGTACCGTCGGCTTTCTGGTGGATGTGGCCGTGCTGTATGCCGCGGTGGGACTGCTCGGCTGGTATGCAGCGCGGGTACTGTCGTTCATGGCGGCAGTCACTGTCACTTGGTGGTTCAACCGGCGTTTTACGTTTGCGCACGCCGCACAACGTGACAATTCCTCAGGCGCCGCCGTAATCCTTAGTGAATACTGCAAATACGTCGGCTCGATGCTCGGCGGCGCTGTCGTCAACTACGTTGCCTATGTCGTCACGCTAAGGCTGGTACATGGTCCATTTGCGGGTGTTGCTGGTGTGGCAGCTGGCAGCATTGCAGGGTTGGCCGTCAATTTTTTCGCGGCGCGCTTTTTCGTTTTCCGGCGCTGATTGCGGGTGAACCGAGGAGCGACGGCAACCGCCGGCCGTCGAGATTCGCCATCCGAAAATCCTCTTGAACTCCTCTCTGACCAATGCTTCCTCAACCACTCCACGAAAGCCACTTCTTCCGAACCCGCGTTGTTGCAATGCTCACGGGCTTATGCGTGACTATGGTGTCCTGGGCGCAGGAGGGTCCGCGCCAACCGCTGATCATTGCCCCCGTCATGGAGGGCATCGGCGCATGCGAAGAGGCGTCCGAACACATCAAACGCATCGAATTGCCCGACTCCACATCGATCTGCGCCCGCAAGGGCTTCGACACCGCAGCGGCTTTGCGCGAATCGCTGGACACGCTCGAACCGGGTGGCCCGCATGGAGCTGTACAGATCGGCTACACCTTGACAATCGCGCTGTTGGGCCTCTACGAAAAGCGAAACGACAAGTGGGTGCTGAATACGGCGCGCATCGACAAGCTCCTCGGCCTGACATCGCGCGTGAAACGCCCGGTGGTGATCTACCTCGCGGCCAATCATTTCGATACTCAGGGACCTCTTAGCGCAGAGCTGGTGAAGGATCCACGCAACCTGCTGAAGTTCGCCGACCAGAGCGCGCCGATCACGGACTACTTCGGCAACAAGGTCTATCCCTACACCTTGCTGACCGACCCTTCCATACCAGTGAATCACTTCCGCTTCGAGGCGCTGCGCGCTGTGGCGCACCGCATCGCGCGTCTGCCTGCTGCCGCAAAAAATGAGATCGTAGCGGTCACCATGGCGGGGGAGGTTCACCAGATGTTTCCTGACTTCGAGTCGGGGATGGGCAAGTTCAGCGGCATCCGGGTCACGGACTACAGCCCGGCGTCGGTGGCGGGATTTCATGCCTGGCTGCAAAAGCGCTATAGCAGTCTCGCCGCATTCAACCGCCACGGCGAATTCTCGTACCCGGATTTCACGTCCATCCCCGCGCCTTCGAAAGACATCCGCCATGACCGGCTCACTTCCTTTGGCGAGCACTACGACGGATTTGCCGACGGAACCCTCCCGGTATCAGGCTGGCTATGGGACCCCGAGCACCGGATAACAGCGCTTGACCTGTACGTGGACGGCAAACGCATCGGCCCGATTGAGCGAGGTTACAACCGGTTGGATGTCTACCGGGCGGTCGACTCCATCACCGACCCCAATGTGGGATTTCGGACCAACCTTGATTACACCGGGCTGCCCGCGGGAGCCCATATCGTCCAGATCGTCGCGGCCACCATCGCAAAGAAGGATAACAAGATATTGATGGCGGAGTTTCCATTCCAGATCGTGCCACGCGACCAGCGAGCCATCCAAGGAGGGCCACCTGCCGGCTTGCGCGGGCTGGCAAAGCCGGGAGGGGCCTCGGTTGTCCGGTTCTCGCTTGATCTGCCCAAATCCGGCCAGGATGTGTACTTCAATCCGCTGGCGCGCGACTGGGACCTGTATCGCAACGAGCAGGTCCGCAACTTCTTGCTGAACTTTTACGAGATTGCCGAAAAGGCGGGGGTTCCCGCTCGCAAGCTGTATTCGCACCAGATCGTGCCGGAAGTGAACTCGACCTGGAATGCGCAGCTCTTCGCGGCAGACCTCGCGATCGGCCCCGGCAATCCATGGCACTCCGGCCTCAACCTCTACGGTGGGGCAGCCGACAGCGACTGGGTGCGGGGCATCATCTCGAAGCGCGGCCTGCGCGACTACGGCGTGCCCGAATTCAATCCGCAGCAGTGGAAGGACCCCAACGTTCACCTGCGCGCGATGCGCTCGCAGTTGGACAGTGGTGCGAGATTCATCAGCCCGTACTACATGTCGATCACATCGCCGCGTCAGATTCAAGGTATGCAAGCACTGAAGCGGCTTGAACTGCGTCCGGACAACTCCGTCGAGGGTTCAGCCAACTTCTATCGCGCCATCCAAAGCTATGCCAAAAAGTGAAATAGCGCCTGTCTTGTTCGGGCGAGCGCCGCCCCCTGCGGACCACGCACGATCCATGCGTCCGCTGGTTGAATGGCCGGCCGCTCAACGACGCAACATCTTCGGCGTATTCACCGACATCGACGACACGCTCACCACTGAAGGCGCGATCACTGCCGAGGCGCTGGAGGCATTGCATGCGCTAAGCGCAGCGGGCTTGACCGTCATACCGATTACTGGTCGGCCAGTGGGCTGGAGCGAGACCTTTGCGATGACCTGGCCGGTGGATGCGGTGGTAGCGGAAAATGGCGCCGTAGCTCTGGTTTCCCCGAAAAAAAATGACTCAGAGCCTAATCAATACGGGCACAAGCAGCTATCAAAGGTATATCAGCAGGATGCGGCGACACGCGCAAAAAATGCGATCCGTATGCAGCAAGTTGCCGCGCGTGTAGTGCATGAAATCCCCGGCACGACCCTGGCGCAGGATTCACCCGGCCGCGAGACCGATATCGCTATCGATCACAGCGAGTTCGCGCAGCTGCCGCAATCCACCATCGATCAGGTTGTCGCACTGCTCCGAAGCGAAGGCATGCATGCGACGGTCAGCAGCATCCACATCAACGGCTGGTTCGGCGACCACGACAAGCTCTCGGGTGCGCGCTGGATCCTTCGCACCTTATGGCAGCGTGATCTGGTCGCCGAGATCGACCAGTGGGTCTATGTGGGCGACTCGACCAACGACCAGACGATGTTCGCGCGCTTCACGCACAGCGTAGGCGTCGCCAACATTGCACGCTTCGTGCCGCAATTGAAGGCGCTGCCGCGCTATGTGACCTTGGGTGAACGAGGTGAAGGATTTGCTGAAGTGGCGGCTGCCATTCTGCAAGCAAAGGCAACGCCCGCCTGACCAGCGCCCAATTCAGACGGCGCCGCGCAGCATCCCCTTCTCTTCGATAAACGCCACCACCTCGGCCACGCCCTGCAAGATCTTGAGGTTGGTCATTACAAAGGGCCGCAACACGCCGCTGGCATTGGTCCGCATGCGGCGGGTATCGGATTCCATGACCGAGAGATCGGCGCCCACATGCGGCGCGAGGTCGGTCTTGTTGATGATGAAGAGGTCGCTCTTGGTGATGCCCGGTCCGCCCTTGCACGGGATCTTCTCGCCGGCGGCCACGTCGATGACATAGATCGTCAGATCGCTCAGCTCGGGGCTTAAAGTGGCCGCGACGTTGTCGCCGCCGGAGTCGACAAAACAATGTCGGCATTCGGATGCTCCACCAGCATGCGGTCGATGGCTTCGAGATTGATGGAGCAATCCTCGCGGATCGCCGTGTGCGGGCATCCCCCCGTTTCAACGCCCATGATGCGGTCGGCCGGGAGCGCACCGCTCACGGTGAGCAGGCGCTGATCTTCCTTGGTGTAGATATCGTTGGTGATGGCGACCAGGTCGTACTGCGCGCGCATCGCCTTGCAAAGTATCTCCAGCAGGGTCGTCTTGCCCGGGCCGACGGGCCCGCCGATGCCCACCCGCAGCGGCGGCAGGTGCTTGTCGCGGTTGGCTATATGGTGCAGTTTGGAGGCCATGACGGGGGTTTCGATAAAGCGGCTTTTCAGCTGCGGAACAAACGCGAATACTGGGCTTCGTGCCGGGCAGAAAGAATCGCGAGCATGGGCGAAAGTTCACCGTCGGCGCGAACGGCATAGGTCTGGTGATCGATCTCCATCACCGGTGTGGCGCCGTTGTGCACCATGTGGTGCTTGCGCACTGCGCGGATACTGCGCACGGGTGAAAGCGTTTTTGCCAGTCCCATAGCGCGTCGCGATTCCCGCATCGACTCCCGCCTGCGAAACAAACGTGAGCGCACCCGGCGCCAGCGTCCCACCGAAGGCGCCGAACATCGGCCGATAGTGCACCGGCTGCGGCGAGGGAATGGAGGCGTTGGGGTCGCCCATCGCGGCCAAGGCGATGAAGCCGCCCTTGACCACCACGCTCGGCTTCACGCCGAAAAAGGCCGGCTTCCAGAGAACGATGTCGGCGAGCTTGCCGGGCTCCAGGCTCCCCACCTCGTGTGAGATGCCATGCGCAATCGCCGGGTTGATGCTGAGCTTGGCCGCGTAGCGCTTGACACGAAAATTGTCATTTCTGCTGTTTTCCTGCGCAGCGGGACAAAACGCTCCCCTCTCCCGACCGGAAGAGAGGCTGGGGTGAGGGCCGGCGCCAGCCAACCGCGCTGCTGCTTCATCTTGTGGGCTGTCTGCCAGCAGCGCAGCGTGATCTCGCCGACGCGGCCCATCGCCTGGCTGTCAGAGCTGAACATGCTGATGGCGCCAAGATCGTGCAGCCGCACACGGTCGCCCACCGCGGGGCCGAAGATTTCCGCATAGGCGCGGCGAGATATGGAGGAAGGCATTCGGGAGTACGGTCAGGGCGACAGTGGGAACGTATCACAGACATAGGCTATCTACTATTGAATTAATAGCTGATTGCGCCCGGAAATAAAGCGCCGCATGATGATTTAATTCATGATTTCGGCTCAGGCAAGCGCTTCATCGAACGAGGCTGCTGGTGGCGGCTGTTCAAAGGAAATCGCCGCGCCCGCGAGGCCACCCTGCACCGGTCCGCGAAAGCCGAATACCCTCCGCTCGCCAGCATAGGCCACCAGCTCCACCGTACGTTGTTGCCCCGGCTCGAACCGCACCGCCGTTCCTGACGCGATGTTGAGGCGCATGCCCAGCGCCGCGTCACGGTCGAAACCCAGCGCTGCATTGGTCTCGGCAAAGTGGTAGTGCGAGCCCACCTGCACCGGCCGATGGCTGGTGTTGTGCACCACCAGGGTCAGCGTGCGCCGGCCGGTGTTGAGGAGATGCTCGCCGTCGTCAATGAGTAGCTCGCCGGGGATCATGCTTGCCCCCCAGAAGAAAAGTGCGCAGGAGAGAAAACGCGCGCTGAGCTCAGGCCCCGCCCACCCGCAACGCCAAGATGAACCCATGGCGCGACGGGCCAGCGTTCTGCAGCAGGAATGCACCGCTCCGGTGCGCAAATGCATCGCATCAATCGATCGGCTGGTGCACGGTCACCAGTTTGGTGCCATCAGGAAAAGTTGCTTCCACCTGGATATCAGGGATTATTTCTGCGACGCCTTCCATCACATCGGCGCGACGCAGGATGCTGCGGCCCTCGCTCATCAGTTGCGCGACCGTCTTGCCGTCGCGCGCACCTTCCATCACGGTAGCACTGATCAGCGCAACCGCCTCTGGATAGTTCAGTTTCAGGCCCTGCGCCTGGCGACGCTCCGCAAGCAATGCAGCCGTCGAAGCAAAGCGCCTCCAGCGGCAACCACTCCAGACGGGCTCCTTCGGCCAGTTGCAAACGGGCCGTCTGCAAGGCTTCCCCGCTTCGGAACGATAGAAGCGGGTCGCGCCAGGTGTGGTCACAAGCGCATGGGCGCCGGCACCCACCTTCACGCCGAGGTCGAGCACATCGCCGCCTACCAGCCTGCTTGGTGGATGCACGATGACGTTGTGGCAAACAGCGTCGCCTTCCGGATACAAGCTCTGCAGGATACGAAGGGGTCCTTCGCGGCGAAAAGCCAGGTGCGTGCGCGGGCCGTTGGCTGCAGGTTCGGCGCGGTAGTCCAGATCGAGTCGTGAATGCCAGGCCACGGGCGCGCAGTGTAAGGGTGCGGGCGCAGCGCAGGCGCAGGAGAAATTGGCAAACAAAGCCCCAACGCGCAGGCGTTGCGCCGGGTACATTCTCGGGATGAAAGATTTCAGCGTCGAACTGACCGCAATGGCCCACCATCTGCACCAACGGCGGCCCGTCATCCTGCAGCATTGGCGGTCCGCGATTGCTGCCGATCCGGCTTTGACAACCGGCAACAGCCTGCCGCGCTCGCAGCTCAACGACCATATTCCTGCGGTGCTCGCAGACTTCGGGCGAGAGCTTGGCCATCCGCTCGATCAGAACGGGGCCGATGCTGCCGGTGCCGCCCCGAGCGCGGAGGCCACCGCAACCGCTGCGGCGCATGGCCTGCATCGCTGGCAACAGGGCTACGATCTGCGCGAAGTAACGCGGGAGCTGGGTCGCCTGAACGAGTGCATGGTGCTCGAACTCGAGCGCTATGAGGACGCGCATCCCGAGCTCGACCCCGAGGTGATGACAATCGCAAGAGCCCGCTGGGCGCGATCCTGCGGCTTGGGGATAGAGGAAAGTACCGCCCAATACTTTCGCCTGCAGCAGATCGAAGCGGCCGGCCACCTCCAGGAGCTGGAGCTAGCGCTCGAATCGGTGCGCGAGCTCGAGTTCCAGCGCGCTGAACTATGGCGCCAGGTCGCACACGATCTGCGCGGCAATGTCGGTGTCGTCGCCACGGCCACCCAGGGACTCGGCCGCGATGGCATAGCGCCCGACGTGCGCGAAAAATTCCTCCGGGCGTTGGAGCGCAATGTCGGCGGACTGCGCCATTTGCTCGACGATGTGACCAGCCTGGCGCGCCTGAACGCCGGCAACGAACAGCGTCAACCAGTAGAGACAGACATCGGCTCCCTGATGAAGGATCTCTGCGATGGCTTGCTGCCGCTCGCCCAGCATCGCGACCTGTGGCTGCGCAGTCAGGGGCCAGTTCCTTTCGTGGTGCAAGCCGACCCCTCCAAGACCCGCCGGCTGGCGCAGAACCTGTTGATGAACGCCATTAAATACACCACCGACGGCGGTGTAAGCGTGACGTGGGGCGACAGCGATCCGCAGGACAACAAGCGCTGGGCTCTCACCATCGAGGACACCGGACCGGGGCTGGCGTCACGGGGCGAACAGGGCCCCCTGACAAGTGCGCTGGCGGGCGCAACACGGCTGCCACACCAGGCGACGGAAGGCGACCCGACAGGCGAGCGGGAGACCGATGTGCACGGACCGGCGATCAGCGCCATAGCGGCAGCGATGCCGCCTGCACACACTCCCCGAGTCGGCGCCTCGCCGCAACCCGGCGGCGAAGGCATCGGCCTGTCGATCGTGAAGCGCCTGTGTGAGTTGCTGGACGCATCGGTCGAACTGCGTTCCGCAGTAGGACACGGCACCAGTTTTCGGATCTTGCTCCCGCGGAAATATCCGACCCCACCGGACACCACCGCCGCAATGCCGAACGGCATCGTGTGACCGGCTACGCCACACGGATCGAAGACCACACGCTCGGCGGCGTAGCTTTCAAAATTCGCGTCCTGCTCGACCGCCAGCAGTACAGCGACCCCGACGGTATTGCCGCCGCTCTCGGCATCAATTCGGCCACCTGGCCGATCTTCGGCATGGTGTGGCCGTCATCGCTCATATTGGCGGAGCATGTAGCGCAGCTTCAGCTTGAGCCCGGCTGCCGTGTGCTGGAGGCCGGTTGCGGCTTGGCGCTGGCAAGTCTGGTTCTACACAGGCGCGGCATCGACGTAACAGCGACGGACGTGCACCCGGAGGTGCCCGGTTTCCTGCGCGAAAACCTGCTGCTGAACCATTTGCCTCCGATGCCTTGCTTAGCGGGCGACTGGAACAATTTGCACGACTCGGGACTAGGTCGCTTCGACCTCGTCATTGGCAGCGATCTTCTGTACGACCGCGACCAGCCTGCTCAACTAGCCGGTTTCATCGATCGCCACGCACAGGCGCACGCGCATGTGATCCTGGTCGATGCCGACCGCGGCAACCGTCCCGCTTTCAACCGCGCATTGCAGACTGTGGGCTTCACGCTGGAAACCGAACGCCGCGTGCAGGCGCTGCCTGACGACGGCGAGCCCTACAAGGGACGGCTGCTGACCTACGTGCGCTGAACTGCGCAGCGCCCGCGCCCTCAGGTCCGCGCCAACACCGGGCCCAACGCCACACCGGTGTGCGTGCCGAGCCGCACCACATCCTCCGGCGTGGCTGTAGCCACCACTTGCCCGCCGCCGCTGCCGCCTTCGGGGCCCAGGTCGATGACCCAGTCGGCCTCGGCGATCACGTCCAGGTCATGTTCGATCACCAACACGCTGTGTCCACCATCGACGAGCCGGTGCAGCACCTGAATCAGCTTTTCCACATCGGCCATGTGCAGGCCGACGGTTGGCTCGTCCAGCACATAGAAGGTGTGCGGCGGCTTCTGCCCGCGGCGGGTGATGTCGTCGCGCACCTTGCTGAGTTCGGTTACCAGCTTGATCCGTTGCGCCTCGCCACCCGACAGCGTCGGTGAGGGTTGTCCCAGCGTGAGATAGCCCAGCCCTACGTCCTTCATCAGCTGCAGCGGATGCGCGATATTCGGCATGCTGGCGAAGAATTCCACGGCTTCGTCGATCTCCATCGTCAGCACCTCGCCGATCGATTTCCCACGCCAAGTTACTGCCAATGTTTCCGGCGCAAAGCGCGCGCCATGGCAGGCCTCGCATGGCACCTTCACATCAGGCAAAAAGCTCATCTCGATGGTGCGCACGCCTTGGCCTTCGCAGACAGGGCAACGGCCTTCGCCCGTGTTGAACGAGAAGCGCGCCGGGCTGTAGCCACGCGCTTGCGCTTCCAGCGTGCCGGCGAACAATTTGCGGATCGCATCCCAGAAGCCGATGTAGGTGGCGGGACAGCTGCGCGGCGTCTTGCCAATCGGCGTCTGGTCCACCTCCAGCACGCGGTCGATCACGCGGTAACCCTCCAGGCTTTGGCAACCGACCCACGCCGGATGCTTGCCGGCATCGTCCGCATCGCGCCCGGCGCGGGTCGTGCGCTGCTGCACCACCGCTTGTACGTTGGCCAGCAGCACATCGCGCGCGAGCGTTGATTTGCCCGAGCCGCTCACACCCGTCACTGCTACCAGCCGGCGCAAGGGCACGTCGATATCGACGGACTGCAGGTTGTGCAGGTTGGCACCGCGCAGTTCGAGCCAGTCGATGCGGGTGGGGTCACCTTCGGCTGGCGATGCCGACAGCGGCAGCGCCTTGGTTTTGCGCACCGCTTTTTTCTTTGGCGCGGGAATGAACTGGAAGCTGGCCACCGCGCCCATGTCTGCCGCCGCTGAGGTTGCGTTGGCTTGCTCCGTCGCTGCCTCATCGACCTCCAGTTGCGGCGCTTTTTCAGCGACCGCCACCTTCGCGGGATGCAGCGCTGGCGCCACCACACGACGCAGCTGCAATGGATGCTTCATCGCATGCAGCAGATAGCGGCCCGTGCGTGAATCGGGTGATGCGGCAATGTCCGCCACCGAGCCTTCGGCCACCACGCGGCCGCCACGTTTGCCGGCGCCGGGCCCGATGTCGATGATGTGATCGGCGCGCCGGATAGTGTCTTCGTCATGCTCCACCACCACCAGCGTGTTGCCTTTCTCGCCGAGCGTATGCAGCGCGTCGAGCAGGATCTGGTTGTCGCGCGGATGCAGGCCGATGGTAGGCTCATCCAGCACATAGCAAACGCCTTGCAGGTTGCTGCCGAGCTGCGCGGCCAGGCGAATGCGCTGGGCCTCGCCGCCAGAGAGCGTGGGCGCACCTCGATCCAGCGTGAGGTAGCTGAGGCCGACCTGTTCCAGAAACGCGAGTCGGCTGCCGATCTCCGGCACCAGATCACGGCCGATGCCGGCCTCTCGTCCTTCGAGCTGCAGTGCCGCGAACCATTCGCGCACCTGCGATACCGAAAGCCGTGCCAGATCGCCAATGCCGACATCGCGAAAGCTCACCGCACGCGCTGTTGCGTTCAGCCGCATGCCACCACAGCTGCTGCAGGTGGTGTCGGCGAGTTCGCCCACGTCCGGCTCGGCAAAGGTTTGTTCGCGACCCTTCTGATCATCGGCCTGCACCGAATCGTCCAACGCCTTGCGCTGCTCGCGCGTCAAGCCGACCCCCGTGCCGACGCAATCCGGGCACCAGCCGTGCTTGCTGTTGTACGAGAAGAGGCGCGGATCCAGCTCCGCATAACTGGTGTGGCAGATCGGACAGGCGCGCTGGGTAGAAAACGTCAGTAAGTCGCCGATGCCAACCGTAGGCCGCCCGGCTGCCATCGCCGCCTCCAGCCCTTCTATGCCCGAAAGCACATGCACCGTGCCTTTGCCATGCTCCAGCGCTGAAGCCAATGCAGCCCGCAATGCCGCCTCGTTCTTCGGCTCGACCTGGATGCTGGCGATCGGCAGTTCCACCGTGTGTTCCTTGAAGCGGTCGATGCGGGGGAATCCTGTTGTCGGCAGAAAGTTGCCATCGATCCGCAGATGCGTATAGCCGCGTGGTCGCGCCCAGTCGGCCAGCTCGGTATAGACGCCCTTGCGGTTCATCACCAGCGGTGCGAGCAAGCCGATGCACTGACCACGAAAGCGCTTCATCAACTGCGCTGCAATACTGTCGGGCGTTTGCGGCAGTACCGCTGCGCCGTCGTGAATGCAGTGCTGCACACCCAGCTTCACATACAGCAGGCGCATGAAGTGCCATACCTCGGTGGTGGTGCCAACCGTGCTTTTGCGGCCACCGCGCGAAAGCCGCTGCTCGATAGCGACCGTGGGCGGAATGCCGTAAACCGCATCCACCTCGGGCCGGCCCGCCGGCTGCACGATGCTGCGGGCATACGCGTTGAGCGATTCGAGGTAACGCCGCTGGCCTTCGTTGAAAAGGATGTCGAAAGCCAATGTCGATTTGCCGGAACCGCTGACCCCCGTCACCACATTGAACTTGCCGCGCGGAATATCGACGCTGACACCCTTCAGGTTGTGCTCGTGGGCGTTGATGATGCGGATGTTGTTGTTGTTGGGTGCAGCGCGCTTCTTCGCACTCTTCTCTCCGGAAGTTGTCCCCTCTCCCCCTGGGAGAGGTTTAGGGTCAGGGCCGCGCCCGCTCCCCGATTCATCCCCGCCCGCCCTCGCCCCTGCCCTCTCCCGGGGGGAGAGGGAGTAAGACAGGCGCGGCTCGTTCACCGCATGCACCGTCTCCGCACTCGACCGTTCTCCTGTTCCTGTCCCGTCTCCCTCTCGGAGAGGGTTAGGGTGAGGGCTCTTCCCCTCCAAGCCCAGCGTCGCCTCATATTCCCGCAATGCCTGGCCGGTATGCGATGCCGCATGCGCCCGCACCTGTTCAGGTGTGCCCTGCGCCACTACCCGGCCACCGCCCTCTCCGCCTTCCGGCCCAAGGTCGATCAGCCAGTCGCTGGCGCGGATCACATCCAGGTTGTGCTCGATCACCACCAGTGAATGACCGGCGTCCTGCAGCTTGCGCAGTGCCCGCATCAGCTTGGCGATGTCGTCGAAATGCAAGCCGGTCGTTGGCTCGTCGAACAGAAAGAGCGTTCCCTTGCGCGCCAGCGGCTGCCGGCTGGCGGCAAAGGTACGCGCCGCTTCTGCCAGGTAGCCGGCCAGCTTCAGGCGCTGCGCTTCGCCGCCTGACAAGGTGGGCACCGGCTGGCCGAGCTTCACGTATTCCAGGCCCACATCGATGATGGGTTGAATGG
>JBBSUX010000018.1:0-21983 GCA_038234045.1 Burkholderiales bacterium | reverse complement strand
GATCAGATACATCGGAATGAGCGTCGCCTCGAAGAAGGTATAGAACAGAATGCCATCAAGCGCGCAGAAGACGCCGATCATCAATCCCGAAAGGATCAGGAACGCACCCATGTATTGATGCACGCGCTCTGTAATCACTTCCCAGCCCGCAATGACTACCAATACGGTGATGAAAGCGGTCAGCGGCACGAACCATAAGGACAGTCCGTCAACACCGAGGTGATAGTGAATGTTGAAGCGCTCGACCCAGGCGTGGTTCTCCACGAACTGCATCGCCGCTGTACCTGTTCGAAATCCCGCATAAAGCGGAACTGTCACCAGTAATCCACCCAGAGAACCCAGCAGTGCGAGCCACTTCACCCAGGTTTGCTGACCCTGACGTCCCAAAGCCACCAACACCAAGCCGGTGGCAATCGGCAGCCATATGGCAATACTCAACCAACCCATCTTAAATATTCCTAGTTGTTCTTATTGAAAGAGGGCCCGCACCGCGTCATACCAAACAAACCATGTCATCAGGACAAAAATGCCGATGATCATCGCAAACGCATAGTGATATAGATAGCCGGTCTGGAGCAATCTCACTCGGCCCGCAAGGCGCCCGACCGATTTCCAGGAGCCATTGACAAGGAAGCCATCGATGAAGCCCTGGTCTCCACGCGTCCAGAGTTCCGTACCGAGCAGGCGAGCGCCTCGGGCCAACACGTTTTCGTTAAACCAGTCCAGGTAGTACTTGTTCTCCAGCAAGCGGTAGAGCGGACCACAATTGCGCAGGATGGCAGCCGGTACAGCCGGATTGATCATGTACATGTAGAAAGGCAGAACGACCCCCGCAATTGCGAGCCACACGGGCAGCGAAGTCAGCGAGTGGAGAGCCATGGCGAGCGGGCCATGGTAGGCCTCTGCAAGTTCGGCCATTGCCGGGTGCTTTACCGGATCCACTACAAGCACATTCTTGAAGAAATCGCCGAATAGCAGCGGGCCGATTGCCCAGTAACCGATCACAACGGACGGTATCGCCAGCAGGATCAGCGGCACTGTGACGACCCACGGAGACTCGTGCGGCTTATCATCATGACCATGCACTGGAGCGGAGTGGGACTGCCCGGTCACCGAGCCGTCATTGGTGGCGCCGTGAGGCTCCTCCTCGGCGTGGACGGTGTGATCAGCATGCACATGTGCGTCTGGATTCGGGTCGTGAGAGGTTCCACTTCCGTGATGATGTGCGTCAGGATTCAAGTGATAACGCTCTTTTCCATGGAAAACGAGAAAGTACAACCTGAATGAATAGAACGCGGTGACAAAAACTCCGACGAGCACGGAAAACGAAGCGAATCCGGCAGCCGGAAGATGACTCGCTTGCACCGCCTCGATGATGCTGTCCTTTGAATAGAAGCCCGCAAAGAACGGCGTACCGATGAGCGCCAAAGTTCCGATCAAGGACGTGATCCAGGTGATCGGCATGTATTTGCGCAAGCCGCCCATCCAGCGAATGTCCTGGTTGTGGTGCACGCCCAGGATCACCGAACCAGCACCCAGGAACAGCAGCGCTTTGAAGAACGCGTGCGTCATCAGGTGAAACAGGGCTGCCGAATAGGCTGAAGCACCGAGAGCTACGGTCATGTAACCAAGTTGAGAGAGCGTCGAATACGCAATGACGCGCTTGATATCGTTCTGAATGATGCCGAGAAAACCCATGAACAGCGCCGTGATGGCACCGATGATGAGAATCAGGTTCAAGGCCGTATCGGAAAGCTCAAACAACGGGGACATCCGGGACACCATGAAGATGCCGGCGGTCACCATAGTCGCGGCGTGAATCAGGGCCGAAATAGGTGTAGGGCCTTCCATCGAATCCGGCAGCCACACGTGAAGCGGGAACTGCGCGCTCTTTCCCATGGCACCTATGAAAAGGCAGATGCAGATAACAGTGATCAGCATCCAATCAGTGCCGGGAAAGGCCAGACCACCCAAGCGGGCGCTCTGCGCAAAGATCTCCGAATAATTGAGGGTGCCGGTGTAGGCAAAGATCAGGCCAATTCCCAGAATGAATCCGAAGTCACCCACACGGTTGACCAGAAAGGCTTTCATATTGGCGAATATCGCCGTGGGCTTGTTAAACCAGAAGCCGATAAGAAGGTACGAGACAAGACCCACAGCTTCCCATCCAAAGAAAAGCTGGAGCAGGTTGTTGCTCATGACGAGCATCAGCATTGCGAACGTGAAGAGCGAGATGTACGCGAAGAACCGGTTGTAACCCGGGTCTTCCGCCATATAACCAACGGTATAGAAGTGGACCATCAGCGAGACAAACGTGACGACGCACATCATCATCGCGGTGAGACTGTCGATGAGAAATCCCACCTCCATCTTTACGCCACCGATATTCATCCAGGTGTAGAGATTCGCATCGAAATGAGCACCGTCCATCGCGACGCTCCGCAACGTCATCGCAGACAGCACAAAGGCGATGAATACACCAAGGATGGTCACGCTGTGACTCGCAACACGGCCGATCCGGTTCCCCGCAAAAGCGGTACCGAAAATGCCAGCGATGAGACAGCCCACGAGAGGGGCCATTGGAACCGCCAGCAGCGTGGCGGCGGAAAGCGTTGCGCTCATGTTCTCGAATCTTTCTTGTCAGCCCTTGAGCGAATCCAGATCTTCCACGCTGATACTGGACTTATTACGGAACAGCAGAACCAGAATGGCGAGGCCAATAGCCGACTCGGCTGCGGCGACGGTAAGGATGAAAAACACGAATACCTGCCCGTTCATATCGCCCAGGTAGTGCGAGAACGCGACAAAATTCATATTGACGGCCAGCAGCATCAGTTCGATCGCCATCAACAGAACGATCAGATTTCGACGATTCAGGAAGATGCCGATGATGGACATCGCGAAAAGGATCGCCCCGAGCACGAGAAAGTGTCCCAAGGTAAGCGTCATGCCTGTTGCTCCGCAGCGCCTGCAGCCGGCGCGGCACGCGTGGCTTCCAGACGGACCAGTGAAAGCCTATCGACTGCACGTACCCGGATCTGATCTCCGGGATCGATTGCCTTCGAATCCTTGCGTCGACGCAGAGTAAGAGCAATCGCACTCACGATGGCAACCAGCAGGATCACAGCCGCAATTTCCAGCGGATACAAATACTGGGTGTAGAGCAGGAAACCAAGGGCCTGTGTGTTCGAAACCGCAACAGCGGCGCCGGTAGCCACGCGCGGAACAGCGCTGTCGCGAAAACCGCCCATCAACACATAAGCCATCTCGAGCGCAATGACTACGCCCACGATTGCTGCAAGCGGGAAGTGCTTCCAGAAACCTTCGCGTAACCCGTCCATGTTTAAGTTGATCATCATGACGACGAACAGGAAAAGAACCATCACGGCGCCGAGGTACACCAGTACCAACGTGATCGCCAGAAATTCAGCCCGCAGGATCAGCCAGAGGGCAGAAGCCTGAGAAAAAGCAAGCATGAGGAAAAGCACCGCATGCACGGGATTGCGCGCTGTGATGACCCGAAACGCGGCGCCAAGAAGCACGAGCGAAAACAGGTAAAAAAGACCGGTCGTAACATCCATTGAATTGTTCCAGCCGCCCTCAGCGGTACTTCGCATCCGCAGCCTTGGCCGCAGAAATTTCTTGCTCGTAACGATCGCCGACCGCCAGCAGCATGTCTTTGGTGAAATAGAGATCGCCCCGCTTTTCACCGTGATACTCAAGAATCTGAGTTTCGACAATTGAGTCCACTGGACAACTCTCTTCGCAGAATCCACAGAAAATACATTTCGTGAGATCAATGTCGTAGCGCGTAGTACGTCTCGTACCGTCCTCTCGCACATCGGATTCGATCGTGATTGCTACGGCAGGACAGACCGCCTCGCACAGCTTGCATGCGATGCAGCGCTCTTCGCCGTTCTCGTAACGCCGCAAAGCGTGCAAGCCGCGAAACCGCGGGGACAGCGGCGTCTTCTCTTCAGGAAACTGCACTGTGACCTTGCGGCTGAACGCGTAGCGACCCGTCAAGGCCATTCCCTTGAAGAGCTCCACCAGCATGAAGCTCTTGAAAAAATCTTTCAGGGAAAAAGGTGATACCGCTGCGGCAGTCATGAACGCACTCCGTTATTTCCAGATATTCCAGGACGTCTGCATCCAGCCGCCCACTACGAGCAGCCACACCAGCGTCACCGGAATGAAGATCTTCCAGCCCAGCCGCATGATCTGGTCATACCGGAAGCGCGGAAAGGTTCCTCGAATCCAGATGAACATTGACACGACAAAGAAGGTCTTGATTGCGAGCCAGATCCAGCCCGGGATGAAATCGAGGAAGGCGACTGGTGACAGCCAGCCACCAAGGAACATCAACGCGGCAAGGATTGAAACCAGCCACATGCTGGCGTATTCCGCCAGAAAGAAGATCGCAAAACCCATCCCCGAATACTCGACCATATGACCGGCGACGATTTCAGCTTCGCCTTCCACGACATCGAACGGATGGCGATTGGTTTCTGCCACGCCGGAAACGATGTAGACAATGAAGATGGGAAGCAAGGGCAGCCAGTTCCAGGACAGGAATCCGATACCCCGGGCGGCGAATATTCCTCTTGCCTGTGCGGCAACGACATCGCCCAGATTCAAGCTTCCGCTGACCATGATCACCACGACCAGACAGAAGCCCATGGCGATTTCATAGCTGACCATCTGCGCTGACGCCCGCAGCGCACCAAGGAAAGCGTATTTGGAGTTGGACGCCCAGCCCGCGATGATGACGCCGTACACCTCGACCGATGTAATGGCCATGATCAGAAGCAGCGCAGCATTGACGTCGGCAAGGACCACGTCCGGTCCGAACGGAATGGCTACCCAGGCTGCGAGCGCCGGCATGATCGCCATGATCGGGCCAAGACGGAAGAGCCCACTGCTGGCTGCCGACGGACTGATGATCTCCTTCGTCAGCAGCTTCAACGCATCTGCAATTGGCTGAAGCAAACCGAAGGGACCGACCCGGTTCGGACCATGACGGACCTGAATCCAGCCCAGGAACTTGCGCTCCCACAAAGTGAGATATGCGACCGCACCCATCAGGGGGATCAATACACACACAATTTTCAGAAGCGCCCAGATGACCGGCCATAAGCCTGCCGCCCACCAGCCCGCGCTGATGAGCCCGTCACCCCAGCTGTAAAAGGAGGTGATCATGCTGCCACCGCTCCAGTCGCAGGCTTTGCAGCAGATGCGGCTTCGGCCCCCATGCGCCCATCCACCGTAAGCTGCAGCGATGGTGCGCGGCGCACGATGCCATCCAGTTGATAGATGGCAGCGACAGCCGGCTCTCCGCCCGTGCGGTCCCAATCCATGCCGGTATTACCGCTTACAGCGTTGGAGAGCCGCTCAGCGGGAACCCGATCGAATGTCGTTTTCCCATTCGCCATCGCAGCGCGAACATCTTCGGCGGATTCGAACTCGAATCCGGAAATATCCAGTAAATTAGCAAGAACCCGAAGCACCTTCCAGGCCGGACGGGCCTCGCCTCGCGGCTTGACGACCGGATGGAAGCTTTGCAGCAATCCCTCCGCGTTGACGAACGTCCCCGGCGTTTCGGTGAAGGGCGCGATTGGCAAAAGCACATCGCTGATGTCCATATTCGCCTTGAACGCATTGAGCGTAATCACCATGTCGGCACCCGCCAGCGCAGCAGCTGCCGCTGGCCCATTCGCGCAATCAGCGATGGGCTCACACCCCAACAGGATGGCTGCCTTGAGTCGGCCGCTCATCATTTCGTTCGCATTGAGGCCGCCGACATCCGGAAGGGCGCCGGCGAACTGCGCTCCAACGGTATTGGCAGCTTCTGTCAGATAGCCCACGGTAGCGCCTGTGTTTTCGGCGATCCATCCAGCCAGCGCAAGCAATGCAGAAGCGTTCGGATGATGCGCTGCGCCGTTTCCAAGCAGCAGCGCCCTGCGTTCGCCACGCAGCAACATGGAAGCAATGGTGTCGCCCTGCTCTGTCGCAACGCCGGGCACGGGTGGGGTGAGACTCTTGCGGTCTGCGATGACCGACGCAATCCCGGCGAGTTGCGCAACCCATTGATCGGTGGGCGCCACGATCGATGTTTCGAGCGGCATGGCCCAGTCCGGCTGACTCGAGGTCAAAGCAGCGACAGAAGCACCCTTGCGAGCGGACTGACGGACGCGCTGAGCAAACAACGGATGATCCTTGCGCAAGTTCGAGCCTATGACAAGCACGCCATCGAGTTGAGAAAGCGAGGCGATGCTGGTTCCGAGCCAACGAATCTGCGCGCCGTTAACGTTCGCAAAATCTGAAGTGCGAAGGCGATAGTCAATGTTGCCGCTGCCCATTCCGCGCATCAGTTGACCGGCGAGGTAAAGCTCTTCCAGAGTGCTGTGCGGGCTTGCGAGGGTTCCGATGGACTGCGGGCCATGTTCAGCCTGAATCGACCGCAATCCGTTGGCGACATATTCCAATGCCGTTTGCCAGCCTACCGAGCACCATTCGCCGCCCTGCTTGAGCATGGGTTGCGTCAGTCGTTCGTCGCTGTTGAGCGATTCGTACGAGAAGCGGTCTCGGTCTGCGATCCAGCATTCATTGACGGCTTCATTCTCGAACGGTAAAACCCGCATCACCTGACTGTTCTTGACCTGCACGATGAGGTTCGCCCCCGTGGAGTCGTGTGGACTCACCGATCGCCGACGCGACAGCTCCCATGGCCGCGCGCTGTAGCGGAAGGGTTTGCTGGTTAACGCGCCCACAGGGCAAATATCAATCATGTTGCCCGAAAGCTCGGAGTCCACTGTGTCGCCCAGCACTGTCGTGATCTCCGCGTGCTCGCCACGGTGGATCATCCCGAGCTCCATCACGCCCGCGACTTCCTGCCCGAAGCGAACGCAGCGGGTGCAGTGGATGCAACGGCTCATTTCCTCCATCGAGATGAGCGGCCCCACGTTCTTATGGAAGACGACGCGTTTTTCCTCTTCATAGCGCGATGCAGAAGCACCGTAGCCGACAGCCAGATCCTGCAACTGGCATTCGCCGCCCTGATCGCAAATCGGGCAGTCGAGCGGATGATTGATGAGGAGAAACTCCATCACGGAGTTCTGGGCCTTGATCGCTTTCGCACTCTTGGTGCGCACGACCATGCCGTTGGTCACCGGCGTTGCGCAGGCGGGCATCGGCTTCGGCGCCTTTTCCACATCCACAAGGCACATCCGGCAATTTGCCGCGATGCTCAGCTTCTTGTGATAGCAGAAGTGCGGAATGTAGGTTCCTGCCTTATCAGCTGCATGCATGACCATGCAGCCCTCGGCTACCTCGACCTTCTGGCCGTCAAGTTCGATTTCAACCATGTGTGTGTGCTCAGATAGCTGCCGCACCGGCAGCGTCCTGGTTGTGCGGTATCAGCGCTTCGAACTCCGGACGGAAATGCTTGATCATCGCCCGCACTGGCATCGCTGCCGCGTCACCAAGTGCACAAATGGTGCGACCTTGAATGTTGTCGGCGACGGAGTTCAGCAGATCGAGATCGGTCTGCTTGCCGTGTTCGTTCAGGATGCGGTCGATCACCCGCCACATCCAGCCTGTTCCCTCACGACACGGAGTGCATTGTCCGCAGGACTCGTGCATATAGAAGTACGAAAGGCGCAGCAGCGACTCGACCATGTTGCGGGAGTCGTCCATGACGATCACGGCACCGGATCCCAGCATGGAGCCAGCCTTCGCGATGGAGTCGTAGTCCATCGTGCACTGCATCATGATGTCAGCCGGAAGTACAGGCGAAGAGGATCCCCCGGGGATCACAGCCTTTAACTTGCGTCCCTTGCGCACACCGCCGGCAAGCTCCAGCAGCGTGGCAAAGGGAGTGCCCATTGGAATCTCGTAGTTGCCGGGCCGCTCCACATCGCCCGACACCGAATAGATCTTCGTCCCACCATTGTTGGGCTTGCCACAGGCCAGATAGGCGGCCCCACCGTTGCGGATGATCCAAGGGACCGCTGCGAACGTTTCCGTATTGTTGATGGTCGTCGGCTTGCCATAGAGCCCGAAGCTGGCGGGGAACGGCGGCTTGAACCGGGGTTGACCTTTCTTGCCCTCGAGAGACTCCAGCAATGCTGTCTCCTCTCCGCAAATGTAGGCGCCGAATCCATGCGCACCATGCAACTGGAAGCTGTAGTTACTGCCCAGGATTGCGTCTCCAAGGTAGCCCGCCGCCCGTGCTTCTTCCAGCGCTTCCTCGAAGCGTTCGTAGGTCTGGAATATCTCGCCGTGAATATAGTTGTAGCCAACCGATATACCCATCGCATAGGCTGCGATGATCATTCCCTCGATCACGATATGCGGGTTGAACTGCAGGATGTCGCGATCCTTGCAAGTTCCGGGTTCGCCTTCGTCGGAGTTGCAGACAAGATATTTTTGCCCGGGAAACTGTCGGGGCATGAAGCTCCACTTCAGGCCGGTCGGAAACCCTGCACCGCCACGTCCGCGAAGTGCCGATTCCTTGACGGTTGCAATCACCTGCTCGGCGGTCATCCCGCCGTTTGGATCGATTGCCTTGCCATCCATGTCGGTCTCGACAGGCGCATCAGCAGGAACATCAAGGCGGCCGAGGATTTTGCGGAGGGCTTGATAGCCGCCACGCGCCTCGTAGTCCTTGAGGCTCCAGTTGGTGCCATCGAGACCCGCATAGATTTGCGGCTCGATGTGCCGCCCATGAAAGCAGGTCTGTACGCCAGTGGCCTGGAACTGGGCGAGAACCTTGGCTGCGTTCATGCCTCGTCCCCCGACGCCCGCAAGCCGTCGATCAGCTGATCAAGTTTCTCGTCGCTCATGAAACTGCACATGGTCAGGTCATTGACCAGCATGACTGGCGAATCGGCGCACGCACCAAGACATTCGCTCTGCTGGAGGGTGAACATCCCATCGGCGGTGGTTTCGCCCAGCGACACGCCCAGCTTGCGTTCCAGATGATGAAGGGCATGCTGCCCATCACGCAACTGGCACGGCAGATTGGTGCAGACATTCAGCTTGAAACGGCCGACGGGTTGCTGGTTGTACATGTTGTAGAAGGTCGTCACCTCGTGCACCGCGATGCGGGGCATTCCGAGCAACTCGCCGACGATCGTTTCGCTTTCAGCGCTGACGTAGCCCTGCTCC
This sequence comes from Burkholderiales bacterium, assembly GCA_038234045.1. Lineage (GTDB taxonomy): Bacteria > Pseudomonadota > Gammaproteobacteria > Burkholderiales > Burkholderiaceae_C > JBBSUX01. The sequence continues at coordinate 12,815 of JBBSUX010000018.1, read as the reverse complement.
TGCTGGACGATTGCCAGACAGGCCATCACGGCAGACTGCTTTTGGTCGTCAGGGTACTTCTCAACTTCACGGGCGAACCTGGCCCTGGACTCTTCAGAGATCATCGATCAATCTCTCCAAAAACAATATCGAGGGTGCCAATCACGGCGACGGCATCAGCAATCATGTGACCGCGGACCATTTCATCCATCGCCGCCAGATGGGCGAACCCGGGCGCCCGGATTTTCAGGCGGTAGGGCTTATTGGCACCGTCGCTCACCATGTAGATGCCGAACTCGCCCTTGGGATGTTCCACGGCCGCATAGGCCTCGCCTTCAGGCACATGGAAGCCTTCGCTGAAGAGCTTGAAATGGTGGATCAGCTCTTCCATGTTGCCCTTCATCGACTCGCGGTCGGGAGCGGCAATCTTGTGGTTGTCGGTGATCACTGGGCCCGGATTCACCTTGAGCCAGTCTACGCATTGCTTGACGATGCGGTTGGACTGAGCCATCTCTTCCATGCGAACCAGATAGCGGTCGTAACAGTCGCCGGTCTTGCCCACAGGAATATCGAACTGCATGCGGTCATACACGTCGTACGGCTGCTTCTTGCGGAGATCCCAAGCAATACCAGAACCTCGCAGCATTGGCCCGGTAAGACCAAGGTTCAAGGCGCGCTCGGGAGACATGACGCCGATTCCGACAGTGCGCTGCTTCCAGATGCGGTTGTCCGTCAGAAGTGTGTGGTACTCCGAGAGGTTACGGTCGAATCTTTGGGTGAAATCATCAATGAAATCGAGCACCGAACCTTGCCGATTCTCGTTCAGGCGGTCCATCGCACGCGCATTGCGGATCTTGCTCACGGTGTACTTGGGCATGACGTCGGGAAGGTCACGATACACACCGCCCGGACGGAAATATGCCGCATGCATACGCGCACCGGAAACCGCTTCGTAGACGTCGAAAAGATCCTCGCGCTCACGGAAAGCGTAAATAAGGATGGTCGAACTGCCGCAATCGTTTCCGTGGGAGCCCAACCACATCAGATGGTTGAGCAACCGGGTGATCTCGCCGAACATGGTCCGGATGTACTGGGCGCGCAGCGGCACCTCCAGCCCCAGCAACTTTTCGATCGCAAGGCAATAGGCGTGCTCGTTGGACATCATCGACACATAGTCGAGGCGATCCATGTAGGGCAGTGACTGTATGTATGTCTTGCTTTCCGCCAGCTTCTCGGTCGCGCGATGCAGCAGGCCGATATGCGGATCGGCGCGTTGGACGACTTCGCCATCGAGCTCCAGCACCAGGCGCAGCACACCATGGGCTGCCGGGTGCTGCGGCCCGAAATTGAGGGTGTAGTTCTTGATCTCAGCCATGGGATTGCCACACTGCCCGCCGGGTCAGTGCAAGTCTCCGTAGTTGTCTTCCCGGATGATGCGCGGCGTAACTTCGCGCGGCTCGATCGTCACGGGCTGATAAATCACCCGCTTCAGCGACTCGTCGTAACGCATCTCGACATGCCCTGAAAGCGGAAAGTCCTTGCGAAACGGATGCCCGACAAAACCGTAATCCGTGAGGATGCGCCGCAAATCCTCATGTCCTTCGAAGACGATGCCGAACAGATCGAAGGCCTCGCGTTCGAACCAGTTGGCAGAGTTCCAGAGCGGTGTCACCGAAGGCAGCACAGGCATGTCATCGTCCGGGCAAAACGCTTTCACACGCACGCGCTGATTCAGACTCACCGACAACAGATGGGATACCGCCGCATACCGGGAGCCCTCCCACAAACCGTCGCGATAGGCCGAGTAATCGACACCGCAGATATCCACTAACTGCTCGAATTGACATCCAGGCGCGTCGCGCAGGATCGTCATGGCGTCAAGGTAGTTGGCTGGCTTGACGATGACAGTTACTTCACCGAGACGCACCACAAGACGCAGCACCCGGTCGCCCAAGGCTTGGGCAATTACATCGCGCAAGGCATCGGCGCTGATTGCCACACCCGCCGCGCCAGCATGTCCTTCAGGATTGGTCGAATTCATGCTCATACGCGTGCGATCGTGTTGGTGCGACGCACCTTGGATTGCAACTGGATGATGCCGTAGATCAGCGCTTCAGCGGTTGGAGGACAGCCCGGCACATACACATCTACCGGGACAATGCGATCGCACCCGCGCACGACGGAATAGCTGTAATGGTAATAACCACCACCATTGGCGCAGGAACCCATCGACAGAACCCACCGGGGTTCAGCCATCTGGTCATAGACCTTGCGTAATGCGGGGGCCATCTTGTTGCAAAGCGTGCCCGCAACGATCATCAAGTCAGATTGACGCGGGCTAGCCCGAAACACTTCCGCGCCAAATCGGCCGATGTCATAGCGAGCAGCTGCAGCGTGCATCATTTCGACGGCGCAACAAGCAAGACCGAACGTCATCGGCCACAGGGAGCCAGTTTTGGCCCAGTACACCACCGAGTCGTAAGACGTCGTGATGAAACCTTCTTTCAAAACACCTTCGATAGCCATACAGAATTTCCTTGAAGCACCGGGGAGTTACTCCCAGTCCAGCGCACCCTTTTTCCATTCGTAGGCGAAGCCAACCACCAGAATTCCCAGAAAGATCACTGCTGCCCAGAACCCGACCGGCCCGATAGTTTTCAACGCCACCGCCCAAGGGAAGAGAAACGCGATCTCAAGATCAAACAGGATGAAAAGAATCGCAACAAGGTAGTAACGCACATCGAACTGCATACGTGCATCTTCGAAGGCCTCAAAGCCACACTCATAGGGAGAGTTTTTTGCCGCGTCGGGGCGATTCGGGCCAAGCAGATATCCAAGAACCTGCGGCACGATCCCGACGCCTATGCCCACCAATATGAAGAGGAGGACGGGGAGGTATTGGTCGAGTTGCATCACGGAGGTGAATCTTGCCGGTAGCGCCGCCCGGAAATAAATCCGGGCGGGCTGTTTGTTGGTGCCGTCGGCGAGACTCGAACTCGCACAGCTTTCGCCACTACCCCCTCAAGATAGCGTGTCTACCAATTTCACCACGACGGCGGTTTTGTGCTGCCCTGATGGCATGAGGACCTGACGATTTTGGCTCTCAAGGCAGCTCTGGATTCTAACCCGTATTTACCCTTCTTTGCAGATTCAAAAGAGTGCGCCTTACCCTGCGGACCTTACTTTCCGGCTGTCGCGGGCGCAGTCGTTTTGGCTGGCTCGCCCTTGGTCGCTGAGCCAGAAACAGCTTTTTCGTTCGCCGACCCGGCCATCACCGGCGGGACGCTGTCTGCCGCCTTCGAAGCCGGTGCGACGGGTTGCGACGAAGTATTTGTGTTTCCGGGGATCTCTGCAGCAGGGCCCGTCGGAACGACAGGTTCTGCCGGGGCAGTGACGGGCGCCGGTTGCGTAAGGCCAACCCGCTCCAGAACGCTGCCGCTATCGCCCGGACGCAAATTGCCGAAATACGCAAGTGCCAGCGTACAGACGAAAAAGATTGCCGCGAGAACCGCCGTGGTGCGCGACAGGAAATTGGCACTGCCGCTGGCTCCGAAAAGACTCCCCGATCCGCCACTGCCGAATGCAGCGCCCATGTCTGCGCCTTTGCCATGCTGCACGAGGATCAAGCCAATCATGCTGAGCGCTGTCAGCATCTGGAGGGCCAAAATGATATTGAGGACGATGTTCATGTCGAAGAAGCTCCTGCGAGGAGAGTGGCGGCACCGGCGCGACCCGCTGCCCGGATGATGGTGAGGAAATCTGTTGCCTTGAGCGATGCGCCGCCGATCAGGCCACCGTCGATGTCGGCCTGAGACAGCAGATCCGCTGCGTTCGCTGCATTCATGCTGCCGCCGTAGAGAAGCGTCGCGGGTTTGGCCGATACGGAGCTGGCTGCATAGATCTGTGCACGAAGTGATGCGTGCACAGCCTGCGCTTGTTCGGGAGTGGCAGTGCGGCCGGTGCCGATAGCCCATATCGGCTCATAGGCGACGATCAGGCCAGCTGCTGCTGCACCCAACGCCTGCAGCACCACGCCCAACTGGCGTTCGACCACGGCATGGGTATGGTTCGCCTCGCGCTCTTCAAGGGTTTCACCCAGACAGATGATCGGCCTCAGACCCGATTGCAGGGCAGCCTGCGCCTTGGCGGCAACGATCGCATCGGTCTCGCCATGGTATTGGCGTCGCTCGGAATGACCAACCAGCACGAGCGACACACCCAGATCGCACAGCATCGCGGCCGAGGTCTCTCCGGTATAAGCACCCTGCGCATGCGCCGAAACATCCTGCGCTCCGAGCGTGATCGCAGCACCGTGCTTGCCGAGCATGCCGGCGACTTGCGCCAGGTAGGGCATGGGAGTGCACACCGCAACCTCGCAGGCCGCTGCCTCGCGGGACAGATCGCTAAGCAACGCGGAGACCAACGCTTCATTGGCAGCTAGCGAGCCGTTCATCTTCCAGTTGCCCGCGATTAACTTGCGCGCGAGCCTTCCTGCCGGGCCGCTGGTCAGAGATTGAGCATGGTTCACCATGTGAGGACGATCTTTCCGACGTGACTTCCAGACTCCATCATGGCGTGGGCCTTGGCCGCGTCTTCCGCCTTGAAGCTTGCATGAATGACCGGCTTGACCTTGCCATTTTCAAGCAATGGCCAGACGCGCTCACGCAACTCGCGTGTAATAGCCGCCTTAAACTCGACGGGGCGCGGCCTGAGCGTCGAGCCCGTCACCGTCAGCCGCCGGCGCAACAACTGACCAGCGTTGAATTCCGCCTTGACACCACCCTGCACCGCGATGATCACGATACGACCGTCTTCGGCCAGACATTCGATCTCCCGCGCCACATAGGAGCCGGCCACCATGTCGAGAACGACATCGACGCCATGCTCCTGCGTGATGACCTTGGTCTCGGCAACGAAATCCTGCGTCTTGTAATTGATCGCGTGGACGGGTCCGAGCGCCAGGCACGCTGCGCACTTCCCGTCGCTTCCAGCCGTTGCAATCACCGTTGCGCCCAGCGCCTTTGCAATCTGTATGGCGGTAACTCCGATGCCGCTGGTACCCCCCTGCACAAGCAGTGTTTCGCCTTCCTGCAAACGACCCCGCATAAAGACATTGCTCCAGACGGTAAAGAACGTTTCTGGCAGGGAGGCAGCCTCAATATCCGTGAGGCCCGCAGGCACCGGCAGACATTGCGCCACGGGGGCGACTGCGTATTCGGCATAGCCGCCGCCCGCCAGCAAAGCACATACGCGGTCACCCACGCTCAGCCCGGCGTGCGCCATGGCATCCGCATCGCCGTTTTCGATGACGCCTGCCACTTCGAGACCAGGAATGTCAGAAGCCCCCGGCGGCACCGGATAGTGGCCGGTTCGCTGCAACACGTCCGGGCGGTTGATACCGCTTGCGCTAACCTTTATCAATACTTCGCCAGCACCGGCTGCGGGGCGATCCCGTTCGCCTGACTGCAGCACTTCTGGCGGACCCGAACGGGTGATCTCAATGACACGCATGGTGGTTCGGCCGATCAGTAGGTGAAGAAAATAAAGAGCAAAAAATGTCTCTAGCGCTTTTCCTGCCTGCGCTATTAGCTATCAATCGAGGAGTATTCCACGAGGAATGCACTGCTGTTGCTTCGCCTCCTGAGCCCTTCCGGAGAAGGGCTCAGGAGCTAAAGACGCAGCGGGATGACAGCACAACCATCACCCCGCCAATGCCCGCTGCTATCAGTTGCGCGGTCCGTTGTTGTTGTGATCCATACCGCCCTGCTGAGGTGCGTCATGGGGACGTTGCTGCTGCGGTTGCGCGCCGCCCTGCTCGTAGGCGGGACGATCCAGCAAAGCCTTCATCGACAGCTTGACGCGACCTTTCTCGTCCGTCTCCAGTACCTTGACCTTGACGATCTGGCCTTCGCTCAGGAAGTCGGTCACTTTCTCGACGCGCTGGTGCGCGATCTGGCTGATGTGCAGCAGGCCGTCCTTGCCTGGCAGCAGATTGATCAATGCGCCGAAGTCCAGAATCTTTACGACCGGGCCTTCGTAGATCTTGCCGATTTCCACTTCCGCCGTGATCTGCTGGATGCGCGTTTTGGCGGCTTCTGCCCGCTCGGGATCGGCCGACGCGATGGTGATCGTGCCGTCTTCGTCGATATTGATCTGGCAGCCGAATTCTTCAGTCAAACCGCGAATAACCGAGCCGCCCTTGCCGATCACGTCGCGGATCTTCTCCGGGTTGATCTTCATGGTGAAGAGACGTGGTGCGTAGGTGCTGACTTCGGTCTTGGCCTCGCCCATCGCTTCGTTCATCTTGCCGAGGATATGCATGCGCGCTTCCTTGGCTTGCGCCAATGCGACTTGCATGATTTCCTTGGTGATGCCCTGAATCTTGATGTCCATCTGCAGCGCGGTAATGCCCGCAGCCGAACCGGCCACCTTGAAGTCCATATCGCCGAGGTGATCTTCATCACCCAGGATGTCGGTCAACACGGCAAAGCGGTTGCCATCCTTGATCAGGCCCATGGCGATTCCGGCCACATGGGTCTTGATCGGAACGCCGGCATCCATCATCGACAGGCAGCCGCCACAGACTGACGCCATGGACGAAGAGCCATTGGATTCGGTGATCTCGCTCACCACACGAATGGTGTACGGGAACTCTTCCTTGCTTGGCAGCACAGCGATCAGTGCGCGCTTTGCAAGGCGGCCGTGGCCGATCTCGCGGCGCTTGGTGGAACCCATGCGACCGACTTCGCCAGTAGCAAAGGGAGGCATGTTGTAGTGGAACAGGAAGCGGTCTTCGTATTCGCCCGCCAGCGCGTCGATGCGCTGCGCATCACGCTCGGTGCCGAGCGTGGTGATGACCAGCGCCTGGGTTTCGCCACGCGTGAACAGCGCCGAACCATGGGTGCGTGGCAGAACGGAATTGCGGATTTCGATCGGGCGCACGGTACGCGTATCGCGGCCGTCGATACGCGGCTCGCCCGCAAGGATCTGGCTGCGCACGATCTTGGCTTCGATGTCGAACAGCATGCCTTCCACCTTCACGTGATCGACCGAAGAGCCATCGGTCTTCAACGCTTCCATCACGCTGGCAGTCGCTTCGCGCAATGCCTGCGTGCGTGCCTGCTTGTTGCGCAGCTGGTAGGCAGCGCGCAGTTTTTCTTCGGCCAGGCCGTCGACTTTGGCAATCAACTCTTCGTCGCGTGCGGGCGCCTTCCAGTCCCAGACCGGCTTGCCGCCGTCACGCACCAGATCGTGGATGGCGTTGATGGCGACCTTGCCCTGCTCGTGGCCGAACACTACGGCGCCCAGCATGATCTCTTCTGAGAGTTGCTCCGCTTCGGATTCCACCATCAGTACAGCAGCTTCGGTGCCGGCGACGATCAGATCGAGCTGTGAATTCTTGCGGGCGGTCTGGCCCGGGTTCAGAACGTATTCGCCATTGATATAGCCCACACGTGCCGCGCCGATCGGGCCCGCGAACGGCATGCCGGAGATGGCAAGCGCAGCGCTCACACCAATCATGGCGGCGATGTCGGCATCCACCTCGGGGTTCAGTGACACGGTGTGGATCACCACATGCACGTCGTTGAAGAAGCCTTCAGGGAACAGCGGGCGGATCGGGCGATCGATCAGGCGGCTGGTGAGCGTTTCGTGCTCGCTCGGCTTGGCTTCACGCTTGAAGAAACTGCCCGGGATCTTGCCGGCGGCATACGTCTTCTCGATGTAGTCGACCGTCAGCGGGAAGAAATCCTGGCCCGACTTGGCGGTCTTGGATGCGGCCACAGTGGCCAGCACGACGGTGCCTTCGATATCCACCAGCACGGCGCCGCCGGCCTGGCGCGCAATCTCGCCGGTTTCAAGGCGGACGGTGTGGTCGCCCCACTGGAAGCTCTTGGTGATCTTGTTGAAGATGCTCATGGCTCGTTCCTTTTGTTCAGGGTTTTTTTGCTCTTGCAAACAGAGCTGGATGCGCACACCCAGCTTGGGTTTGAGGCCGATTCAGAACACGATGCCATTCCAGCGATCCACCGCGACGCGGCCGGTAGCCCGATGGAATGACACAGCTTCGCTCTGTTGTCGAACCTCGACGGCGGTAAAGCAAAAACGCCTGAGCTAGCAGGCTAACCCAGGCGTTCTTGCATGCCCGCCAGGCTTACTTGCGCAAGCCCAGCTTGGCAATCAGAGCGGTGTAGCGCTCTGCGTTCTTCGACTTCAGGTAGTCCAGCAGCTTGCGGCGGCGGCTGACCATGCGCAACAGGCCACGGCGACCATGGTGGTCCTTGGCGTGCGTCTTGAAGTGCGGCATCAGCTCGTTGATGCGGGCGGTGAGGATGGCGACCTGGACTTCAGGACTGCCAGTGTCGTTGGCGGCGCGGGCGTTGTCTTTGACGACTTCGGCCTTTTTCGATGCGGCGATCATGTGAGAATCTTTCTTCCGACGAGAGAATGGACTTGCGAGGGGCGCTGGAACTGCATCCCACGTGCGCCTTGCGAAATGCAAAGCCTGTCGATTATAACGGGGCACCCTAAGACCGCGCCAGCCGGCGCCCGTGCCACATGATCACCGCCCCACTACCCCGCCTGACCCCCACGCTTACCAAGCTTACTGGACGCCCCCCGAAATGGGTTGTGAAGAAACGGGTTGTGAAACAGATCTCTACGCGGCGAATCTTCAGTGGTGTCCTGCCCGCCGTGATGGCAATAGCGCTCGCCGGCGCAGCGCTTTCAGTGCCAACGTCCGTTCAGGCTTCCAGCACCAAGTCCCGAACGGCGCACGCCACCAATACCGTCGGCTCTGCTACCGCCAAAACCAAGCGGCATCGCGTAGTAAAGCCGAAAGTCGACAAGGGCAGCTCGACCGAAAGCACGGCAGAACGTGATCGCCGCCTGAAGCGGGAGTGTCGCGGGATGCCCAATGCCGGCGCCTGCCTGGGCTACACGCGCTGAAAGCTTGCCAGCAAGACTTTTCCCGCTCGCTGCCGCGTCTTGTCCGTCTCGGATAGTTATTACCCCACTCAGGGGCGCACCATCCGGCAGGTAGTGGGTTGTTCGGCCCTTTCCGCCGCAATGCTGCGCACGATGCGAAAGCCGTAGCCAGAACCCTCGACGTCGAAGGGCACGTCCGGGCTACCCAGACGCTCCATCTCACCCACCACCAACGGCTGCTGGAATTGGTGGTCGCTGGCGCGCATGAAGCCGCGGCGGCCAAACAGCGTCACATCGGCATGCTCCAGTGCACGCGCCACTGCTGTTGGATCGACGGTCCTGGCGCGGGTGATCGCCTGCGCCAGCGATTCGAGCATGAGTTGCATGCGCATGTGGACATAGTCGTCCTGCGGCTTGGGGAAGCGCTGCCGGAAAGCGCGATAGAAGGCTGCACTCTGCGGATCGGGCACGTTTGGCATCCAGTCGGCCACAGCCAGAACGCGGCCGACTCCTGCATCGCCGAGCGCGGCCGGTGCACCCAGCGCGTTGCCGTAGAACGTGTAGAAGCGACCTTCAAAACCCGCTTCACGCGCGGCTTTCACCAACAAGGTCAGGTCGTTGCCCCAATTGCCGGTAATGACAGCGCCGGCGCCGCTGGCAATGATCTTGGCGGCGTAGGGCGAGAAATCCTTCACCCGACCCATCGGGTGCAACTCTGACCCTGCGATCACCACTTCTGGTCGACGCTGCGCCAACTGCCGGCGCGCCTCTGTCAGTACTGCCCGGCCAAAGCTGTAATCCTGGCCGATCAGATACACGCTCTTCAGCTGGGCATCGTCCTGGAGCACATCCATCAGCGCCGTCATGCGCATGTCGGCATGCGCATCGAAGCGGAAATGCCAAAAGCTGCACCTTTCGTTGGTGAGCGCCGGGTCTACCGCTGCGTAGTTCAGAAAAACCACCCGGTGGGCCACGTCGCGGGCATTGTGCTTATCGATAGCATCGATCAAGGCAGCAGCCACCGCCGACGAATTGCCCTGCAACACGAAATGCACGCCATCGTCGATGGCGGCCCGCAGCAATGCCAACGCTTCTTCCGTTTGGCCCTTGCTGTCGTAACGAAGCACTTCCAACATGCGGGAGCCACCGGCACTCTCGGGCAACCGAACGCCGCCGCGCGCATTGATGCGCTCTGCAGCCCAGGCGATGTTGCGGTACACGGCTTCGCCAGCATTGGCGAAAGGACCACTCAATCCCTCAATCATGGCAATGCGGACCGGTTCGGCGTTCATCAGCTCCGCTGCCGAGCCGACGCGGGACAGGGCGCCGGCCGCTAGCGCCGCAGCGACAGATTTCAAGAGTTGGCGAGTAGAAATATTGTGGGCGCGCATCGGGTCCTTGGGCTCTTGAAATGGTCCGCCGTGGGCACAGATTCGTTCCATGCAGCCCCGGTGGTTCGAGGGCCGCGCAGTGTAGTCAACCCGACTTAACAGGAGTTTTATCATGTTCTTCACACCCGTGATCCGCCGTTCCGCTCTCGTTTCCGCACCCCGCTCTACTGATCGCAGCTTCGAGCGCTTTGTGCAGGAAGCCCTCAGCCAGCCCGCAGCTGCGCGCCGCACCCCGCTGGTGGCCGAGGACGAAAAATCCTGGAGCCTGCAACTCGACGTGCCAGGTCTGGCGCGTGAGCAAATCACGATCGGTCTTGAAGGCGCCGTGCTGCGCATCGACAGCGCAGCCGACGCACCCCGAAGCCTGCATATGGCTTACGAACTTCCTCAGGAGATCGACGCGGCCGCCAGCAGCGCCAAGCTGGAAAACGGCGTGCTGAGCCTGACGCTCGGCAAGCTGGCGCCCGTGAGTAATGTGACCCAGCTCGCCATCGGCTGAACCGACGGCACCGCACTCTGCCGGTCATCCAGACCGGCAGAGTGCGGTACTGAAATGGAGCGTTTGAAGCAAGCCTTTTCAGGCGCGTGGCACAGAGGCTTCTTCCAGCGGCCAGCGCGGCCGAACCTGAAAACGATAGTCGCGCGCCGGCTCGGAAACCCCGGCTGCTATGCGCATGGCAGCCGCCATCGCAATCATTGCGCCGTTGTCGGTACAAAGATCAAGCTCGGGATAGTGCACACGAATGCCGAGCTTTGCGCAGGCTGCATTCAGGTCGGTGCGTAGCTGCCGGTTGGCACCGACGCCTCCCGCCACCACCATGCGCTTGAGACCGGTTTGCTCCAGCGCTTTCAGCGACTTTTTCACCAGCACCTCGACAATCGCGGCTTGTGTGGAGGCGGCAAGATCCGCTCTAACCGGTTGAGATTCATCGAACAGCGCGTCGCCAAGCTTTTTGGCTTGCGTCAGCACTGCCGTCTTCAGGCCAGCAAAAGAAAAATCCAGATTGCCGCTCTTCATAAGCGGGCGCGGCAGTTTGAACGCCGCAGGGTCGCCCAAGGCTGCAAGCCGCGCCAGCGCCGGGCCGCCCGGGTAGGGCAAACCCATCAGCTTCGCCGATTTGTCAAAAGCCTCGCCCGCCGCATCGTCGATGGTTTCACCCAGCAGGGTGTAGCGCCCTACCCCATCGACTTGCATCAGCTGGGTGTGGCCACCGGACACCAACAGCGCGACAAACGGAAACTCGGGCGGATCCGCACTGAGAAAAGGCGACAGCAAATGCCCTTCCAGGTGGTGGATGCCAAGCACTGGTTTGCCCAGCGCTGCGCCAAGCGCGCACGCCACGCCGGCGCCAACCAGCAGGGCGCCGGCAAGACCGGGACCTTGCGTGTAGGCCACCACATCCACATCGGCCAGCGTGCGGCCGCCCTCCTCCAGCACCGCATCGGAGAGCGGTAGCACGCGACGTATGTGGTCGCGGCTGGCTAGCTCCGGCACCACGCCGCCATAGGCCTGGTGCATGCTGATCTGGCTGTGCAAGGCTTGCGACAGCAGGCGCGGTAGAGCATTGCCGCCACCGAGCTGTACCAGCGCCACCCCCGTTTCATCACAGGACGATTCGATACCGAGAACGAGTGTGGGCAAAGCAGCGAGGGACATGCTCCCAATTTTCGCGCATAGGCCGCCGCGCGCAGAGATCAGGCGCCATGACAGGTCGGATTTGAGGCCGATCGGTGCAATGCACATATCAGGTGCATCGCTACCGATCGCGCCCATCAGCGCCGTTCATATTCAAATGATTGATGGCTATAAGCCAATATATAAAAGCGCTACTAGCTATTCTTTAGGTAGCGTTGAAAGAGGCCCTGCTCGCTGGCACGGCCTTTGCGAACAAAGCCTGTGTCGTTCGCTGGCTCTCCTTGGGGCACCAACGATCGACATCGACGCAACCCCGTTTTCCGCAACGCGGAGTGAGAGAGAAAAATGGCCTATCTGCTTCCGTCTGAATTCGTCACCAAGATGGTGGACGCCGGCGAATCGAAGATCTTCATGTCCACACGCGACACGCTGATCCGGGCGTTCATGGCCGGAGCAATCCTCGCCCTCGCGGCTGTGTTTGCCATCACCGTCAACGTGCAAACCGGTTATCCGATCATCGGCGCGGTGTTGTTCCCGGTGGGTTTTTGCATCCTCTACCTTTTGGGATTCGATCTGCTCACCGGAGTCTTTGTGCTGTCGCCGCTGGCGCTCATCGACAAGCGGCCGGGCGTCACGCTCAACGGCGTGCTGCGCAACTGGGGGCTCGTTTTCGTTGGCAATTTCGCTGGCGCACTGCTGATCGCGGTTTTCATGTCCATCATCTTCACCTACGGCTTCACCAGTCCGCCGGACAAGGTCGGCAAGGTCATCGCCAGCATCGGTGAAGCGCGCACGCTCGGATACGCGGCGCACGGCGCGGCTGGCATGCTTACCCTTTTTGTTCGCGGCATGCTGTGCAACTGGATGGTGTCCACCGGCGTGGT
>JBBSUX010000017.1:0-22142 GCA_038234045.1 Burkholderiales bacterium | reverse complement strand
TGCGACATCCGCCGGATCGAGAAGAGTCTGGAGCGCCACGGTGCACGTTTTGCCGAGCGGATTCTCGGCACCGAGGAGTTGCAGGTCTGGCGGGCCCGCACGGTGCGCTGGCCGGGCCGCGGTGTCCGCTATCTGGCCACGCGTTTTTCCGCGAAGGAAGCCTTCAGCAAGGCTATCGGTCTTGGAATGGTCGGCCCGATGACATGGCGACGCTGCGAGATCCTGAACAATGCAAGTGGCCGGCCTGGAATACGGCTGCACGGGCCGCTGCAGGAGTGGTTTCTGCAACGCGAGCTTCGCGCACATGTCAGCGTCAGCGACGAGAACGACTATGCCGCGACGTTCGTCGTGGTCGAGACTCTGGCTTAGCAGACCTGTCTCTTATTCATCGTCAGTCAAAAAAAACCGTCATGAATCAAAACCACAGCGCTCCCGGACCGCTCATCATCGACATCGCCTCGACGCATCTGACCGCAGATGACCGGCGCCGCTTGGCCGATCCTCTGGTGGGCGGGCTGATCTATTTCTCACGCAACTGGGAGAGCCGCGCGCAGATCACGGCGATGTCGGCCGAGATCAAGTCGCTGCGTGCCGATCTGCTCATCTGCGTGGATCACGAGGGCGGCAAGGTGCAGCGATTTCGCACGGACGGATTCACCCACATTCCTTCCATGCGCAGCTTGGGCGAGATGTGGACGCGGCACGCTCCGGGCCCGGCGGGCAAAGACATGAGTTTTGAGATGCAAGCCATGGATCTGGCAACTTCCGCCGGCTATGTGATGGGCGCCGAGTTGCGGGCTTGCGGCATCGATCTCACGCTCGCGCCGGTGCTCGATCTGGACTGGGGCCCGAGCAGCGTCATCGGCGACCGCGCGTTTCACCGTGATCCACGGGTCGTCGCGACCCTGGCAAAGGCGGTCATGCACGGACTTCTCCAGTCGGGCATGCAGCACTGCGGCAAACATTTTCCTGGTCATGGTTTCGCCCATGCCGATTCCCATACCGATACAGCTGTGGATGAGCGGGAGCTGGATGCGATCCTCGCCGACGATGTGGCTCCCTATGGATGGCTTGGCAGCACCCTTTCAGCGGTGATGCCTGCCCATGTCGTGTATCCCCGAGTGGATGCGCGACCCGCCGGCTTCTCGACGGTCTGGCTGCAGGACATCCTGCGTACGCGTCTCGGCTTCACGGGTGCCATCATCAGCGATGACCTGAGCATGGAAGCGGCTCGGCGACTTGACGGTCGGATCATCGAGCCGGCCGAAGCCGCAAAGGCTGCGCTGGATGCGGGATGCGACATGGTGCTTTTGTGCAACCAGAGCCTGGATGGCGGAGCAGTGCTCGACAAAGCCTTGCAGACGCTCAGCAAAGAGAACGTTTCTACGGGCTCGGCTGGCAGCTTCGGCTCTTTCGCCGCATCCACGTCGCGCCGGCGCAGATTGATGCCTGCCGGAGCAGCGCTTCGCTGGGCTGAGCTGAAAGCTTCCGCGCCCTACGCACATGCAGAACGGTCGCTGGCCTTGATGCAGAGCGCTCTTGGGCTCTGAATTAGCTGTATGCGCCGCCGTTAATTGCAAATTGGCGGGAAAAGTTGGCGCAATGCTGTCGCGTTGGGCCCACAAGGTAGTCCGAATGCAAGTGAAGTTCCTATAGTTTCCAGCGCCTGCGGAGGTTTTCTGCGGGTGCTATTACTTCACTTCAACATCGGAAACAATACCAATGAAAACCAGCCTATCCTCGTTTGTCGAAATGGAGGCCGCAACGGATGCGGCAATTCTTTCGAGCGCCTGGCCACTGAACGCACTGCCTGCGGCGGATTGCCCCATCGAGCATCTCCCATTCACCGTCAAAATCGTAGAAAACGCAGATGACCTGCAAAAGGCTATCGAGATCCGACATCGTGCCTATGCGCGGCACGTGCCCGAATTTGCCGAGACCTTGCGGTTTCCCGAGGCAGCGGATCATGCGCCAGACACCGTCGTTGTTCTGGCGCAGTCGCGTCTCGATTTCAGCCCCTTGGGCACGCTCCGCATCCAGAAGAACGACAGAAATCCGCTCCCGGTCGAGCAATCGGTTCAGCTTCCCAAATGGGCAGCAGAAAGTCACCTCATCGAAATCAGTCGACTCGGAGTGGTGACCGGAATGTTGGGAAGGGTTGTAAAGGCGGCATTGATGAAGGCAGCCTATTTATATTGCGTCGAAAATCGGATTGACTGGGGCATTGCTGCGGGTCGACATCCCATCGACCGTCAATATCAGGGAATGCTTTTCAAAGACGTCTTTCCGGAGCAGGGCTTCATCCCCATGCAGCACGCAGGCAATATTCCACATCGTGTCATGGCGCTAGGAGTTGCGCAGCTGGCACGCGAGTGGAACAGGCAAGACCATGTCCTGTCGCGGTTTTTTTTCGCGACGCAGCATCCAGAAATCAATGTTTCAAGCTCTCCTGTTCATTGGAGCACCGGCGGACGGCCGTGCGAATGGCGAGAAACTGCCGACTTCGCTAGCGCCGCCCTTGCTTGATAGCGATGCACTGAGCGGTCGGATTTTGGTCTTATGATGAACTGCCAAAGAGGAAGTTCATCGCATGACGACTAGTAAATCCACACACGCTGACCAAGGGTCCGCCCGCTTTCCGTGAGGGAGATGCCGGCTCTTGTCAATTCAGTGCAGCACGTCAAAGTGCGCGCCGCTCTCGAATGGCTTGCAAGCTCCCTTGCCAGTTACGCGGTTCCGGCTCTGATTGCTGCGGTGACATGCGTCGCTTTTTTCCAGTGGAATGGTCCCTACAGCAGAGCTCCGTCGCAACCAGCGACTTTTCGGGTAGGCGATCCGGGTACGGAAGACCCTCGAGAGGCGTTTGCGGCGCTGCAGAAAAGTCCGGTACTCAACTCTTGGAACAGCCATCTTTCCGAGCGACCCGTTTGGCTATCAGTTGATCTTCCAGACCTGCCGCCTGATCAATCTGAAGGACGGATGCTAGAGTTCCCTTCGCGGCATGCAATGAGCATGCGTTGCTTCAATGCGATGGATGGGAGCGTGCTGGGTGAGGCTGTGCGGTACGACTCAGCTGGTCTGCTCACAGTCATCAAAACTGGTTTTGTGCTCGACCTTCCCGGGGCGGCCTCAATAGACATTGTTTGCCGGGCCAACTTTATCGGGCCAGCGCATTTGACCGCAGAGCTTTGGAGCGAAACCGAATTCGCTACATCGTTCCGGCGCTTCGATCGCACTCTTGGCCTTATTGATGGTGGGCTCACCCTGTTGTTGGTATTTCTCTTGCTGACGGCGTTGATCAACCGTCGCGCACTGTACGTTGTATTCGCAGGTTGGCTTTTTCTTGCAGTTCGCATGGGGGGTATTTCTCTTGGGCTGGATTTGATGTGGTTTGGGCATCTCATCCCCCCCGGCCTGTTGCCGTTGAGTCGAGCAGTCACCATTGCTTTTTATTCGGTTGCATTGGTGACGCTTTACCGCGATCTGTTCCGCGACGATCTGATGGGAACGGTGTTTAACGACCTTATGCGTTGGATTCAGGTTCTTTCGCTGGCTCTAGTGATCGCAGCATTCTTACTGCCCCACCATCAATTTTTGCCACTAATGTGGGTTGTGGGCGGCGTCAGTTTGATAGCCATGTGCGCCAGTCTTTTCGACATCGTCCGCCGCACTCGGTCGCGGGTGGCTATGTGGTACGGCGGCGCATTGGCTGTTTCGGCGTTGGCCAATCTGGGCGAGATCTGGGCAGCAGCTTCTGGACAAAGAGAATTAATTGGCTACGCAAACAGCGTGACCGCGGCGCTCGCTTCATGCCTTCTCGTGTCTCTGTCTCTGGCAGAGCAGATACGGCAGGAACACCTCCAGCGCGTGTCCGCTCAGGCGGAACTGCAGCACACCTTCGAAGCCACGCCCGTTGGCCTTTTTACGCTGGATATGGAGGGCAGGTTCCTGAGCGCCAATCCTGCATTGCGCCGGATGATCAGTCTGGCGAATATGGGCTCGGGTACGGAGCGCACAACCTGGGCGCAACACTTCGAAGCCGGTACCTGGCTGCGGTTGCTGGAGCTTGCTGCCAAGCGTGACGACGAATGTGAGATGGAAGTGTCCAGAGGGACTTCACTTCATGGTGGCCCGGCGCGTCGGTTTCTCGTCAAGGCAATTGTTGCGCGAGGAAAGCTGGAAGGGTCGCTGCAGGACGTGACAGAGCGATCGGTCGCGGCCGAGAACCTTCAATTCCTTGTCAATCATGATCCTTTGACCAAGGTGCTCAATCGTCGCGGAGTCGAGCAAGCGGTGCGAGAAGGTCTGTTGCGGCTTGCGCCAGACAACACCGGCCCGGGCTTGGCGGTTGCTTACCTGGATCTCGATCGCTTCAAGCTGTTGAACGAACTCTTCGGTCATGCAGCGGGCGACGAAGTTTTACGTCAGGTGTGTAAAAGGGTTCAGGCGGAACTCGGCCGCGATATGCCACTCGGCCGGGTGGGTGCAGACGAATTCATGATCGTCATGGCAGATATATCGATGGCCCAGGCCGAATCTTTGGCGCAGCGCCGTTTGGTGGCGTTGGGCTCATCGGCCTATCAGACGGGAGAGCAGACCTTTCACGTCAGGGTTTCCATCGGAGTGGTGGAAGCCAGTCGAAGCTTGAGCGTTCAGGAGGTCTTGCTCACCGCCAATCGCGCATGTCAGCAGGCCAAGGCACAAAGTCGCGGGAACGGCTTGGTGGTGTTCGACAGGACCGCCGCCATCTTCTCCGATCATGCGCAGGAGCTTCAGTTGATTGCGGAGCTGGCAGCGGGGACGATCGTCGACCGTTTGTCTCTTGCGATGCAGCCCGTGATGTCGCTGCAAGCACCCGAAGAATCGCTCGATTTCGAGGTATTGCTTCGCGTGCACGACAGGAACGGGAAGGCGCTGCCTACCTTTCAGGTCATCAACGCCGCGGAGAGCAGCGGCAATATCGGCGTCATAGATCGCTGGGTTCTTACAACAACGCTGGCCTGGATGGATGCGCATTGCGCGTGGCTTTCGCGCACGCGATTTGTCTGTGTCAACCTGAGTGGTGCCTCTCTCAATGACGAGCGATTTCTGAATTTTGTGTTCGACCTGCTCGCGAAGAGTCCCGAAAGTGCTGCCCGCTTGTGCTTCGAAATCACTGAGAGCGTGGCGCTGCACGATCTGGACAACACACGGCGGTTCATCGAGCAGGCGCGAGGCCATGGCGCCCGTGTTGCGCTGGATGATTTCGGTGCTGGCTACACCTCCTTCATGTATTTGAGGGAGCTGCCCGCCGACGTTCTGAAGATCGACGGCAACTTCGTCGTCAACATGAACGCTCATCCCGCCAACATCGCGATCGTGGAAGCGATCGTGAGTCTGTCCCGCAACCTCGGAATGAAGACCATCGCGGAATGGGCAGAAGATGCGGAAACCGTGCGTACGCTCGCTGGACTGGGGGTTGACTACGTTCAGGGTTTTGTAGTCGCCCGACCTCAGCAGCCGGAGGATTTGCTGGCGGCGGCCTCAGCAGCGGCGTTCATCTCGGACCCCGAGATGCGGGTCGTTCTGGAAGAGCTGAAGAAGCGCGCGATCGTTGCGACGCCCAGCGATCTTTTTGAGAATCCTTCGGACCCGCCGGTGCACTAAGCATGCGCAGAATCCGGGCGCAGCCCCGGACGTTGGCCCTTTTTGCAGCCCGCTCAGTTCTCCCGGCGCAAGGCCGGAAAAAGAATCACGTCACGAATGCTGGCTGAGTCGGTCAGCAGCATCATGAGTCGATCGATGCCGATGCCACAACCGCCAGCAGGCGGCATTCCATACTCCAGCGCCCGAACGAAATCATGGTCGTAGAACATGGCTTCGTCATCGCCGCTGTCTTTCGCAGCAACCTGTGCCTGGAACCGGGCGGCCTGATCTTCAGCGTCGTTGAGCTCTGAAAACCCGTTGCCAAACTCCCTACCGGTGATGTAGAGCTCAAACCGTTCCGTCACTTCAGGCCGCGTGTCGTTTGCGCGTGCAAGAGGACTGATCTCCGTCGGATGTTCCATGATGAAGGTGGGCTCCCAGAGTCGCTCCTCCACGGTTTCTTCGAAGTAGAGCACTTGAAGGCTCTGCAGGCTGCGCGATGAAAGGTGGTGCTTTGATTCCGAAAAACCGAGCTTCTGCAGAGCGGTTACAAGCCATCCGATGTCATCCACCCTGAGGGTGGCGCTGCCATCGGCCACGGGTTGCCCTGCCTCGGTGTGCTCAAGAATTGCTTCGCGAATCGTAAGGCGCTGGAATGGCTGGGACAAGTCTACAGGCCGCCCCTGGTAGTGGAGGTGAAGACTCGCACACGCGTTGTGTGCGGCGTCACGAATCAGGCGTTCGGTGAAGTCCATCAGATCGCGATAGTCCCAGTACGCCGCATAGAACTCCATCATGGTGAATTCAGGGTTGTGGCGAACCGAGATGCCTTCGTTGCGGTAGCTCCGATTGATCTCGAAGACACGCTCGAATCCGCCAACCAGCAATCGCTTCAGATAGAGCTCTGGCGCGATACGCAGGAACATCTCCTGATCAAGCGCATTGTGGTGCGTGCGAAAAGGCCGAGCATTGGCGCCGCCCGGGATGGGGTGCAGCATGGGCGTTTCGACTTCGAGGAAGTCGCTTTTCACCATGAAATCGCGCAGCGCGCTGACGGCCCGGCTTCGCGCAGTGAACCTCTTGCGCGCATCCTCGTCGGTGATGAGGTCGACGTATCGTTGACGGTATTTCTGTTCCTGATCCGCCATGCCGTGAAATTTGTCAGGCAAGGGCCGCAAGCTTTTTGTCAGCAGGCGCGCGGCACCCACCTTGATGGAGAGCTCGCCGGTCCGGGTTTTGAAGAGCGCGCCTTCAATCCCGACAATATCTCCAAGATCCCACCGCTTGAAATCGGCGTAGGCCTCTTCGCCGATTGCATCGCGCGTGACATAGGCCTGTATACGGCCCGTACTGTCCTGAATGGTGGCAAAGCTCGCCTTTCCCATGACGCGCTTGAGCATCATCCGTCCCGCAATCTTCACATCGACAGGCGCACCATCGAGCGCCTCGGCGGTCGATTCGGCATGCGATTGGAGTAATTCGATTGCTCTGTTCGCTGGACGAAAGTCGTTGGGAAAGGCCGCGACCCCTCGTGCGGCTGAATGAGCGCGAATTGCCTGGAGCTTTTCGCGCCGTTCGGCGATCAGCTGATTTTCATCAATGACGGGTTTTGGAAGCGAGGCGTGGGCGGCAGGGGCAGGGGTGGGGGATAAATCGGACATGAATCGTTTTACGGGGAAGGACGTCGACGCGCAGACGAATGCATCCGCGCCAGCGTCCGGAAGTGCTCACCGGAACAGGCGGGAAAGTTGCGCCAATTCTAGTTTTTTGGAAACGGTAGCTCACTCTCGCCCCCGCCCGTCACCTGCATGGCACGCGTTAGGAGGCGATTCCGGTACGGGAAAGGATGTCGCCCACGAGTTCGAGCCGTACCACGGGATTGTCGAGCGCCATCAATCGCTGTTTCAGCTCGACCGGCAGCGGCAAAAGCTCGCACCAACGATTGGCCACCCAGCCGCAGTCCTCGAGACGCCACGGCGGCTGCAGCGGCATGCCGGGCCCGTTACGCCCACCAGAGCGTTGTTCCAGCGTATCGATCAGCTGACTCAGGGCATTGGCATGCTGTTCGAGATCGTCCGGCACGGCAACCGGCATGTCCTCCGGAAGCTGCACGACATCTGCGGTCCACAAACCGTGTTTGAGTCGCTGACGTTGGGAGATATGAAAACGCTGAGTGCCTGAACAGCGCACCATGATCAGTCCCGGCTGACGAACTTCCAGTTCGTCGATGATCGCCAGAGTACCCACATCGTGGAAGGTTTCAGGAAGGTCCTCTGCTGTGCGTACTTCGGAGCCTGCGCTCAAGGCGACGACGCCGAAAGGAGCCTCCGCCACATGACACTTTTTGATCATGTCGAGATAGCGCACCTCGAAAATCCTGAGCGGCAGCAAGCCGCCGGGAAAAAGCACCGCATCAAGCGGAAACAAGGGCAAGGAGTGGAGGCTGAGTTCGTTGGACATCGGCAAGGCCTGCGGGCGGAAAGCTATCATCCCACGGGTGGGGATGCCGCGCTCGTGCCGCCCCGGAAGCACCGATGCTCTATCAGATACTCTCGTTCCTCCTGGATACCGCCACCTCAATTCTAGCGGGGGCCTGCCTGTTGCGTCTCCTGATGCAACTGCAACGCATGTCGTTCGCCAATCAGGTGGGACGCCTGGTGTTCGTGGTTTCCGACTGGATAGTGCTGCCCCTGCGCAAGCTGATCCCGGCTTCGGGCCGCCTCGACACATCCAGTCTGCTTGCGGCTTACTTGCTGGTACTGGCGAAGTTTTTAATCCTGTGGAGCGTGTTGGGCGGCGTCACTTCATTGGCCTTTGTTCCGGTGATCGCACTCTTCGGTCTGGCGCAACTGGTGATCACACTTTTGACGGCGCTGCTGATCGTTTATGCCGTGCTTTCCTGGCTGCAGCCGATGTCGCCGATGATGCCCATCGTCGAACGCATGGTCGGGCCGATGCTCCTGCCCATCCGTCGCCACCTCCCCGCAATCGCCGGTTTCGACTTTTCGCCGCTGGTGTTATTGCTTTTGCTGCAGGTGGCGGGAATGTTGCTGGGCGGCTTGCAAGGCGAGGTATTGCGCTCACTGTTGTAGACCGCAATCCCCGGAAATTAGCCTACCGCGTCGGCTGGCTGCCGTTGCAGCATTGCCAAGGCGCTTGCCACGGTGGCACGCAGATGCCTGCGATCGCTGATGAGATCGATGGCTCCTTTTTGCTGTAGGAATTCCGACCGCTGAAATCCCTCTGGCAATGTCACCCGCACCGTTGACTCGATGACCCTCGGGCCGGCAAAACCGATCAGGGCTTTCGGCTCGGCAATCACAAGATCCCCCATGAAGGCGAATCCCGCAGACACGCCGCCCATGGTCGGATCTGTCAACACACTGATGTAAGGCAGCCGCTTTTTGGCAAGGCGCGTGAGGGCCGCATTGGTCTTTGCCATTTGCATGAGCGAGAGCAAGCCTTCCTGCATACGCGCTCCGCCGGTCGCTGTGAAGCAGAGGAAGGGCACTTTCTGCTCGATCGCAGTTTCGACTCCGCGCACGAAGCGTTCACCCACTACGCTGCCCATGCTGCCGCCCATGAACTCGAATTCGAAGCACGCCGCCACCAGGTTGATGCTCTGTACAGAGCCACCCATGACGATGAGAGCATCCGTTTCCCCGGTGCTCTCCAGCGCTTCTTTCAGACGTTCCGGATATTTGCGGCTGTCCTTGAATTTCAGTGGGTCGACCGGTAAAACCTCTTGGCCGATCTCGTAGCGGCCTTCCGCATCCAAGAACGCGTCGAGCCGCGCCCGAGCTCCAATGCGGTGGTGATGTCCGCAGGTCGGACACACGTTCTGGTTGTGCTCCAGATCGCTCTTGTAGAGCACCGTATCGCAGTTGGGGCATTTGATCCAGAGCCCTTCCGGCACCTGTCGACGTTCGGTCGGATCGGTTTGCGCAATTTTGGGCGGCAACAGTTTTTCGAGCCAGCTCATATGAAAGTCTCCTGGGCATGCCCTCGGCGGCTTGCCGTGTTTCGGGTCTGCTGTTCTGTGCCGGATTCTAGGCGTCGAGTGCTTCGCGGATGCCGCCGATAAAGTCCGCCGCCCGACTGGCGACCTCATTGCGTGGGGCGTCGCCGATCACCTCGATAAGGCGACTGCCGATCACCACCGCATCGGCGACCTTGCCGATGGCGCGGGCGGTCTCCGCGTCGCGGATGCCGAAGCCGACGCCCACCGGGATGCTCACATGCTCACGAATCCGCGGCAGCATGGCCTCGACCGCAGCCGTATCGAGATTGCCTGCCCCGGTCACGCCCTTGAGCGAAACGTAATACACATAGCCGCTTGCGAGCCTAGCTACCTGCTGCATGCGCTGTGGGGTACTGGTCGGTGCCAGCAGGAAGATCAGGTCCATTCCTGCCTGCTTCAGCTGCGCAGCAAAACCTTCGCACTCTTCAGGCGGGTAATCGACTACCAGCACACCATCCACACCGGCTGCCGCTGCGTCGCGCACAAAGGCGCCTGCCCCTGTGCGACCGTCGTAACGTTCGAGCGGATTCGCGTAGCCCATCAGAACTACAGGTGTCACGTCATCACGCTCACGAAATACGCGCACCATCTCGAGCACTTGGCGTAGTCCGACGCCGAGCGCCAGGGCTTTCTCACCCGCCAGCTGGATCACCGGGCCGTCGGCCATCGGATCCGAAAACGGAATGCCGAGCTCGATCACATTGGCGCCTGCTGCCGCCATCGCATGCATCAGCTCAGGCGTGATGTCAGTATAAGGAAAGCCTGCGGTGACATACGGGATAAGCGCCTTTCGCTCATCTTTCCGGAGCGATTCGAAGGTGGCAGCGATGCGGCTCATGCTTGTGTCCCCACGCCCTTGGCGCTGGAGACCTCATGCTTCACGGCATCTGCGGGCGGCTTCGCTTGGGATGCGCCCTTTACGACATGTCCACGCATTGAAGGGCGGTCGTAGAAATCCGCACCAGAAAGATCAGCCACCGTGCCAATATCCTTGTCGCCACGACCTGAAAGATTCACGAGAATCGATTGGTCTTTTTGCATGGTCGGCGCCATCTTCATCGCATGCGCCAAGGCATGCGCCGATTCCAGCGCTGGAATGATGCCCTCGGTGCGGCACAGATGGTGAAAGGCGCGCAGTGCTTCGTCATCGGTAATGCCGACGTATTCGGCACGGCCGATGTCGGCGAGGTACGCATGCTCCGGACCGACGCCCGGATAGTCGAGGCCCGCGCTGATGCTGTGCGTTTCGGTCACCTGGCCGTCATCGTTTTGCAGCAGGTAGGTGCGGTTGCCATGCAGCACGCCCGGACTGCCGCGCAGGATGGAAGCGGAGTGCTTTCCGCTATCCAGGCCTTCGCCAGCTGCCTCGACACCGATCAGACGAGTTTTCTCGTAGGGAATGTAGGGATGGAAGATACCCATCGCATTACTGCCGCCGCCAACGCAGGCCACCACAGCATCCGGCTGGCCACCGTTAAGGAAAAGCGGCATCTGCTGGATGCACTCCGTCCCGATCACGCTCTGAAAATCGCGCACCATCGCCGGATAGGGATGCGGGCCCGCTACGGTGCCGATGATGTAGAAGGTGTTCTCTACATTCGTGACCCAGTCACGCATCGCCTCATTGAGCGCGTCCTTCAAGGTTTTGCTGCCGGATTCCACTGGCACCACCGTGGCGCCCAGCAGCTTCATGCGGTAGACATTGGGGCTTTGCCGCTTGACGTCCTCGCTGCCCATGTAAACCACGCATTCGAGGCCATATCGCGCGCAGATTGTGGCTGTTGCCACGCCGTGTTGGCCCGCGCCGGTCTCCGCAATGATGCGCGGCTTGCCCATGCGCCGCGCAAGCATCGCCTGCCCGATGGTGTTGTTGATCTTGTGCGCGCCGGTGTGATTCAGATCCTCGCGTTTGAGATAGATCTGCGCGCCGCCGAGCTCACGGCTGGTACGTGCTGCGTGGTAAACCGGCGAGGGTCGCCCGACGAAATGGGCTAACTCGTAGCGGAATTCGGCGACGAATTCAGGGTCGTGCTGGTAGCGCGCATAGGCTTCGCGCAACTCGTCGATGGCATGGGTGAGTGTCTCGCTGGCGAAGCTGCCGCCATACGGACCGAAATGGCCGGATGCATCCGGCTGCTGATAGGCAAAGGTCATGATGATGTCTCACTCGATTGGTCGAAGCCGGTGAGATTGGCGCTCAAAAAAAGCGCAAAATCCCGGCCGCTAGAGGGGAGGCAATGCGTCGGCTGCTCGGACAGCGGCGACGAACTGCCGGATCTTCTCGGCGTCCTTCACGCCCTTGCGGGCGCCTTCGACGCCGGAACTCACGTCAACCGCAAGGGACTTGCCCCGCGGCCGCAGCACGCGAATTCCTTCGCCCACGTTTGCAGGCGTGAGTCCACCACTCAAGACGAGGTGAGCGTCGACGCTTGGAGGAAGAAGTGACCAATCGAATGTCTTTCCGCCGCCGCCGTAACCCTCGACATGAGCATCGAGGAGCAGGCCGCTGGCGCGGGGATGCATGGACGCGTATTTTACGAGGTCGAACCTGGCCGCGCGGGGATCGAGGGGAATTCGTGCTGCCCGCAGAAACGAGGTCCGCCCGCAATCGCTTGCAAGCCAGCACTCTTCATCAGATTCTTCACCATGAAATTGCACGATAGCGCTTTTAATAAAAGCGCATGCAGCTATTACTTCAGAAGCGGATTCATTGACGAAAAGCAGAACCGGTGTCACGAAGGGCGGCAAGCGCTTTGAAAGCTCTGCCGCGCGCGGGACAGTGACGTAACGCGGGCTCGGTGCGTACATGACGAAGCCGACTGCGTCTGCGCCTGCCTGGACGGCCGCATCCACATCCTGCTCGCGGGTCAGACCGCAGATCTTGATACGGGTGCGCGGCGGATGAGCAGGATCAACAACTACGGGTGCGGCGGAACTCATGGCAACCAATCATACGCAGCGGTGCGTGACGGCAGGCCCCAATGCGCATCGTAGAGTGGCCCGAGAAAATACAGGCCATCGGCGCCGAAGGTGGGCGCTGCGACCTTGCGGGAGCGGGCTTCGAGGACCTCAGCGATCCAGTCCGGATCTTGAAGACTCTGGCCGACCTGCAGCAGGCATCCCATGATGTTGCGGATCATGTGATGGAGAAACGCATTGGCCTCGAACTCGAATCGCCAGTAGGCCGTTTCGCGCGCATCGCCCGCATGGCCTGCAGGAATGTCGACGCTTTCCGCCTCTAGCACCGAACCGATGCTTGCGGGCTTGCGCTGGATATCGATGCGGCGAAGTGTCTTGACTGGCGTTTTGGCTTGGCAGGCCGAAGCCCTGAACGAGGTGAAATCATGCTCGCCGAGCAGATGGCGTGCGGCGCGCTGCATGGCAATGCCATCCAGCGGCCGCCAGACCCAGCCCACACGTCCGGCTTCAACGCTCGGACGCACCGCAGACTCCAGCACGATGAATGCATAGCGTCGGCCTGTGGCGCTTCCGCGCGCATGAAAATCGTTTGGTACTTCGCGCGCCCATTGCACGGCAATATCGCGCGGCAGGAAGGTGTTGGTGCCTCGCACCCAGGAAGTAGACGGCCGGTGCAGCTGTGTGTCGAAGTGCACCACCTGCATCAGACCATGCACACCCGCATCCGTGCGGCCGGCGCATATGGTGGAGACCGGTACCGTGGCAAAGCGATGAAGTGCCGCTTCCAGGTGATCCTGCACCGTCTTGCCGGAAGCCTGGCTCTGCCAACCTTCGTAGCCTGTGCCCGAGTAGGAAACTCCGAGCGCTACGCGGCGGCGTTGGCCGTCCTCCGGGCCCGATGGGGGGGCCGCGCCAGAAATCTCGGACTGGATCTCGTCAGTCCAGATCACGCAGCATGCGTTCGGCCCGAGCTCGCACGCTACCGGAGGATTCGGCAATCACTTCCTCGATCAGGTGGCGGGCGCCGTCCGTATCCCCGATCGCACCGAACTCCTCGGCAAGCGCCAGCTTGGTGGCGACCGCATCCTCGCCGGACACCTCAGCGAGTTCACCACGGGAGAGATCCTGATCGTGCGTGTCGCCGTCGGCTCCAAGGTCCGTTGGCGCTGTTGGCGCTGTTGGCGCTGTTGGCGCTGTTGCGGTTTTGATCGGCGGATCGAGATCGAGCGACAGATCTCCAAAATCGAACGCGGGCAGCGCCTCGGCAGCTAGTGCCGAGGCAGGCGTCGACATCAGCGCTTCATCTTCAGGTGTATCAAGGGTGAACTCGAGGCCAAAATCGTCATCCGCCGGATCAAGCCCGGGCAACTTGCTGTCCGGCGGCTCTGCAGCTGGCTCGAACGGGGAATCGGTATGGGAGAACTCGAGCGCGTCTGCGGATACCGGCTGCTGCGCCCGCAGGTCGCCGCCGGCCCCTCCGGAAACGGACGCCGCAAGTGGCTTGTCGTCAAGATCCAGGTCGAGTCCCTCGGCCGAATTCTGCTCGATGCGGTGAGCAGGCGTGGCCGCGGAACCGGAGGAGGCCATTGCGGCGGCTGCTCCTGCAGCAGCCGCTACCGCAGTCGATGCGAGAACGCTGCCGGAGGATTCGCGGTAGAGCGCATTGTCAGGATCAACCTCAAGGCCGAGCCTGCGGACTCGCTGCCAGTCGTCGCCGGTGCCGGAGGTCAGTCGGTGAGCTTGAGCAGCGGTAGCGTTGAAGGCGGCCGCATCCTGACGTTTGGCATAAATTTCTGCCAACTTCACGTGGGTAGCGATGCGACCGGGTTGTGTCTTCAACGACTCCTTGAGGATTTCTTCGGCCTGCTGGTCGCGTCCATAAGCCAGATACACATCCGCTTCAGCCAGCGGGTCTACGTCGCCACCGGCATCGAGCTGGCTGGGTGAATAGGTGGTCGCCAAGCTGCTGGCAGCGCCGGCATCGGTCGTATTCACTTGCTGACCGCCACTGGCGCCGAAGAACGAGTCCTGCGGGAGATGGCTGTCGAGAAAGCGTGTTTCCGACTGCGCTGCCCGCTGGCGCTGGAATGCGCGATAGATGAGCCAGGCGACGATCAGCAAGATCAACAGTGCAATGCCGATGACCAGTCGCATGTCATCGAGCAGGCCCGAGAGGAATCCCGGCTCGGCTGGCACGACTGGCGCGGCCGCGGGTGTTGTGACTGCCGCAGGTGCCGTGACGCTTGCCGCAGCGGGGGTGGCAGGCGTTGCGGTCGCAGGTATCGCTGTTGCAGCAGCGCCCGGGGTAGCAGGCGAAGGCGTTGTCACCGCAGGCGTATTACCTTCAGTCGGAGCCGTACCCGCAGCCGCAGGGAAAGCGGATGCTGAAGCGCTTTGCGCCGAGGCAGGCGCCGCAGGAGGCGTCGCGCCAGCAGCCGTTGTGCTTCCGGCCGAACTTGCAACGGAAGCGCCCAGCCGGTTCAGCTCATCGACATTACGGGAGAGCTCTGCGGCCCGGGCTGCGTTGTCACGCGCTTGGCTGGCCTCTGCAATCTTGTCAGCCTGCTGGCCAGACACCTTGCCTTTGGACAGCGTGAGGCGATCGGGTGTGCTCGCTGCAGCGCGGCGGTCTTGAACCTCCGTCTGCACGCTGCCTGCAGCCTGTCGCTGTGGAGTCGAGGTTTCGACAGCCGGAGCGCGAGATGCAAGCTTGCGACGGAATTCGTTGAAATCCCGGCTTTGCGCCACAACCATCCGCCGGGCTTCAGGTGCCGCGACAGCTGCGGCCTGCGTGCCATCGGGAATGTCGAGTACGGCTCCTGCGCGGATGCGATTCACATTGCCGGAAATGAAAGCCTCGGGGTTCGCCTGGAGCAAGGCCACCAGCATCTGGTCGAGCGAAACGCTCGCGGGCTTTTGAGCGGCAGCAATCCGGCCAGCGGTGTCGCCCGGTCGTACCGTAACTTTGGTGACGGGTTCTGCAGCCGGAGGCCGGGCGACCGGTCGGGCCGGAGCGGCTGCGATCCTTTCGCGCGGCGCGGGCCGAGCGACGGCTGGCGGAGGCTCAACGCGCGCCTGGGGGCGTGGTGGCGGTGCAATCTCCGGAGCTACTTGCGCCTGTGCCGTATTTTTGGCAGCGCCGCTTCCTGGCGGATCCAGCAACAGGGTGTAGTTGCGCGACACTCGGCCGCTGGCCCAGTTCGCATCCAGCAGAACTTCGAGGAATGGATCGTTGACCGGCCTGCTGCCCGTCACCCGCAATACGGGGCTGCCATCGCGTCCACGCGCCTGAACAATCCGCAAATTGCCCAAGGCAGGATTAAATTCGAGTCCGGCAGCCTTGAATTGCGCAGGGTCGGCGGTAGTAACGGAGAGTGAGCTCGCTTCCGCCGGTGTCATCTCGGAGATCTCGATCTCGGCGCGCAAGGGCTCGCCGAGGTGTGACAGCACCACCATTCGGCCCAGCGCCAGCGCGTTGGCCGACCCCGCGCTGAGCGCACCAACTGCAAGAAACGCCGCAGCAACTACAGCGCGAAGCCGCATGGATTCAAGCGCGTCAGTGTTAGCGGAAGTTTCTTTTTCGCATGACCGAGCAGCAATCCGTTGTGTTCGTTTCATTTAGTTATGCATCCCGGCCCCGCAAAAGTGCGAAAAGCACCTTAGCAGTAATGATTTAGCGTGACAAGAAAAGGGAGCTTGTCACGCATTTCCCGTCTGCCTTTGCCACATTTTGAGGGGGGCATTTGTTGTCATTCGACAACGCCTGCCCCCCGGGTGTGCTCGCTCAGTCCGGCAACAGGATCCGCAGCATGCGGCGCAGGGGTTCAGCGGCGCCCCACAGCAGCTGGTCGCCGATAACAAAAGCCGACACGTATTCCGGACCCATGTTCAGCTTTCTGACCCTGCCCACTCCGACTTGGAGGCTGCCGGTAATGGTGGCGGGGGTCAGCTCTTTTACCGTCAGTGCGCGCTCGTTCGGAACGAACTTCACCCACGGGTTGCCGGAGCGGATGATTGCTTCGATCTCTGCCAGCGGCAGATCTTTTTTCAGTTTCAGCGTCAGCGCCAGGCTGTGGCAGCGCATGGCGCCGATGCGCACGCACAGTCCGTCCACCGGGATCGGAGACTGGTTTCCCAGAATCTTGTTCACCTCGGCCTGGCCTTTCCACTCCTCCTTGGATTGGCCATTGTCCAGTTGCGCATCGATCCACGGTATCAGGCCGCCGGCCAGCGGGGCGCCGAAGAATTCCGTCGGCACATCGTCGCGGATGGTCTGGGCAACCTTGCGGTCGATCTCCAGGATGGCAGAGGAGGGCGTACGCAGCTCCTCGGCCACGGCTTCATGCACCACTCCCATACCTTTGAGCAATTCGCGCATATGGTTGGCGCCACCGCCGGATGCCGCCTGGTAGGTCATGGAGCTGACCCATTCGACCAGCCCTTCGCGGAACAGCCCGCCCACGCCCATCAGCAGGATCGAATTGGTGCAGTTGCCGCCGATGTAGTTCTGCACACCGCGCTCCAGCGCCGCACGGATGACGTCGTCATTGACCGGATCGAGCACGATGACAGCGTCGTCGTTCATGCGCAGGGTGGAGGCAGCGTCGATCCAGTAACCCGTCCAGCCGGCAGCGCGCAGCTTGGGAAAAACCTCGGTCGTGTAGTCGCCGCCTTGCGCGGTGATGATGATGTCGCAGCGACGCAGCGCTTCGATATCAAACGCATCCTGCAAAGTCGTTTGATTCTTCGCTTGCTCGGGCGCCTTGCCGCCCGCATTGGAGGTGCTGAAAAATACGGGATCGATGACGTCGAAATCACCCTCGGCCTGCATGCGGTCGATGAGCACCGAGCCCACCATGCCGCGCCAGCCGACCAGTCCTACGAGATTGCCTGTCCTGCGCATCACATTGCCCTCTTACTTGAACCCGTGGATTCGTTAAACAAAAACAGAAAACCGAAAAAACCCAAAACCTGTTTTTGCCCGGCTCGTTGCGGCCGGAAGAAGGGCGCGACGAACCGGGCTGTATCAGCCTGTGGTAATCGTCTTGGTGAGCGCGGCCACCACCGCATCGCCCATGGCGCGGGTGCCGACGAGCGTCGTGCCGGGCGCATGAATATCGGCCGTTCGCAACCCTTGGCCCAGCACCGATTGCACCGCGGACTCGATTCGGTCGGCGGCTTCGGCTTGCTGGAGGGAAAAACGTAACATCATGGCGGCAGACAGAATTGTAGCCAGAGGATTAGCAACCCCTTTGCCGGCGATGTCAGGGGCGCTGCCATGGCTGGGTTCGTACAGGCCCTGCCTCTTGTCGTTCAGGCTGGCCGAAGGCAGCATGCCGATGGAGCCGGTGAGCATCGATGCCTCGTCGGAAAGGATGTCGCCGAACATGTTGCCGGTAACGACCACGTCGAATTTCTTCGGTGCCTTTACCAGTTGCATGGCAGCGTTGTCGACATACATGTGGTCGAGCGCCACATCGGGATATTGCTGGCCGACCTCGGTCACCACATCCTTCCAGAATTGGAAGGTTTCCAGCACATTGGATTTGTCGACGCTGGTCACACGCTTGCTGCGTTTTTGCGCCGCCTGAAAGGCGACATGGGCAATGCGCTCGATCTCCGGACGGCTGTAGCGCATTGTGTCGAAGGCTTCCTCGGCTCCGGGGAAATGCCCGTCGGTCGCCGTGCGGCGGCCGCGCGGCTGGCCGAAATAGATGTCACCGGTCAGCTCGCGGATGATGAGGATGTCGAGCCCGGCGATCAGCTCGGGCTTCAAGCTCGATGCGTCCACGAGTTGCTCGTAGCAAATGGCTGGGCGGAAGTTGGCGAACAAGCCGAGGTGCTTGCGCAACCCGAGGATGGCTTGTTCAGGCCGCAGCGGCCGATCGAGCTTGTCGTACTTCCAGTCGCCGACCGCGCCGAACAGGATGGCGTCGGATTGCTGCGCCAGCTTCAACGTAGCCTCGGGCAGCGGATGTCCGCTGGCCTCATAAGCAGCGCCACCGACCGGTGCAGTTTCCATCTCGAGCTTCAGGTCGAGCGCCTTCAGCACCCGGACCGCTTCGTCGATGATTTCGGGGCCGATACCGTCACCAGGCAAGACTGCAATCTTCATTTATTGAAATCCTTAAAATAATGAATGAAATAGGGTTCTAGAGCTTATGAAACAAGCGCTATTAGCTATAAAAATAGAGAAACTGCTGCTGCCTGGCGCCGAGATGCGTCTAAGCGAGTCAGCCCACCATCGTGTGCGCCAGCCACGGCTTTTGCGCTAACCGTTCGGCCTCGAACGCGCGGATCTTGTCCTTGTGCCGCAGCGTGAGCCCAATATCGTCAAAGCCGTTGAGCAGGCAATAGCGGCGGAAGGCATTGGTCTCGAACGGAATCTCCTCACCCTGGGACCTCACTATCACGCTGCGTTCCAGATCTACCGTGAGCGTGTAGCCGGGAAAAGCGGCCGCTTCGTCGAACAGCTGATTGATGGTCGATTCCGGCAGCACGATCGGCAGCAACCCGTTCTTGAAGCTGTTGTTGAAGAAGATGTCGGCATAGCTCGGCGCAAGAATGGCGCGAAAGCCGAACTGATCCAGCGCCCAAGGCGCGTGCTCACGGCTGGAGCCGCAGCCAAAGTTCTTGCGCGCCAGCAGGATTGACGCGCCCGCGTAGCGCGGCCGGTTCAGCACGAAATCCGGGTTGGGTTTGCGCGTTGTCGGATCCTGTCCCGGCTCGCCGTGATCAAGGTAACGCCACTCGTCAAACAAATTGACGCCAAAGCCAGTCTTCCTGATCGACTTCAAAAACTGCTTGGGAATGATGGCGTCGGTATCGACGTTTTCGCGGTCCATCGGCGCGACCAGACCCTGGTGAACGGTGAATTTTTGCATGATGTTGAAGCTTTCTTGCGTGCTGCGCCGACCTACTGCGCGGCGCGCTGGATGGCGTTGCCGGCCTGGCCGATGTCCCTGCCCATGCCTTTGACGGTGTTGCAGCCAGTCAGCGGCAACGCCAGCGAGAGCAGGAAGAGGGTAGCGATGGTCTTCATGACGTTGGACTTTCTTCTTTTTTCTTCAGGCGAAGGTTCGGATATCTACAAAGTGGCCGTGCACTGCCGCGGCAGCTGCCATCGCCGGGCTCACGAGATGCGTGCGCCCACCTGCGCCTTGGCGGCCTTCGAAATTGCGGTTGCTGGTGCTCGCGCAGCGCTCGCCGGCCTCGAGCCGGTCGGCGTTCATGGCCAGGCACATCGAGCAGCCCGGTTCGCGCCATTCGAATCCCGCAGCCTTGAAGATCTCATGCAGGCCTTCGCGCTCGGCCTGTTCCTTCACCAGACCCGAACCCGGGACCACCATCGCGATCTTGATGTTGCTGGCAACCTTCTGGCCCAACTTCTTGACCACAGCGGCCGCTTCGCGCATGTCTTCGATGCGGCTATTGGTGCAGGAACCGATGAATACCTTGTCGACAAAAAGATCATTCAGCGCCTTGCCAGGTTCGAGGCCCATGTACTTCAGCGCGCGCTCGATCGCGTCGCGTTTGCCGGCATCCTTTTCCTTGTCGGGATCAGGAACGCGGGCGTCGATGCCGAGCACCATCTCGGGCGAGGTACCCCAAGTCACCTGCGGCACGATCTGGCTGGCATCCAGCTCCACCACCGCATCGAACTCTGCATCGGGGTCCGTTTGCAGCGTCTTCCAGTAGGCAACTGCGTGGTCCCATTCGACGCCGTTGGGCGCCAGCGGCCGGCCCTTGACGTAGTCGATCGTCTTCTGGTCCACGGCGACCAGCCCAGCGCGGGCACCGGCTTCGATCGCCATGTTGCAAACCGTCATGCGGCCTTCCATGCTGAGTGCGCGGATGGCGCTGCCGCCGAATTCGATGGTGTAGCCGGTGCCGCCCGCCGTGCCAATGCGGCCGATGATGGCCAGCACGATGTCCTTGGCGGTGATGCCGGGCGCGACCGTGCCCTCTACCTTCACCAGCAGGTTCTTCGACTTTTTGGCCAGCAATGTTTGCGTGGCCATCACGTGCTCGACCTCGCTGGTGCCGATGCCATGCGCCAGTGCGCCAAAAGCGCCATGCGTAGAGGTGTGCGAATCGCCGCAGACAACGGTCATACCCGGCAACGTGGCGCCGTTTTCCGGCCCGATCACATGCACGATGCCTTGGCGCTTGTGCAGGAACGGAAAGAA
Source organism: Burkholderiales bacterium (assembly GCA_038234045.1). Taxonomy (GTDB): domain Bacteria; phylum Pseudomonadota; class Gammaproteobacteria; order Burkholderiales; family Burkholderiaceae_C; genus JBBSUX01. Next base: position 1,388 of record JBBSUX010000017.1, on the reverse strand, counting down.
CGCTGCGGCGCCAAATTCGGCGATGTTGTCGTTCAGCGTTGTGACCTGTTCCTTGCTGATCGGGTCGGTGATGCCGTCGTAGCCGCGCTCCCAACCGGTGGTAGGCGTGTTGTGGTCTGCGGTGGCAACGATCGAGCTCACCCGCCACACCGGGCGCCCCGCTTGGCGCAGGCCCTCGAAGGCTTGCGGGCTGGTCACTTCATGCACCAGATGCCGGTCGATGTAGAGGACAGCCGTGCCGTCTTCTTCGGTGTGGACGACATGTTCGTCCCAGATCTTGTCGTAAAGAGTGCGGCCCATATGGTGTTGCTCCGGGTGAGGATGGTCAAAAAAATGTCAGGCCGCGCGTTGCAGTGACGCTGCGGCTTCAGTTTCGGTGGCTGCAGCAATCGGCGTCTGCGTCAGGTGTTCGACCAGCAGTCGTGCGGTGACGGGAAGGGCTTCGAAATCACGGGCCACGATGCGCAGCTGGCGGCGCGCCCAGTTGTCCGTCAGCGGCACCGCACGCAGACTTCCGACGCCGCGCATCAGGTCGAACGCCCGGTCGGGCAGAACGCCCACGCCCAGGCCGTTATCGATCATGCGGCACATCGCGTCGAGGCCGGTCACCTGGATGCGCAATTTGAGTGCCTTGCCGGCGGCAGCTGCGGCACGCTGCAACGCCAGCGCGATGCTGCTGCCCGCGTGCAGGCCGACGATGTCGCAATCGAGTGCCGCTGCAAACGGCATGGAACTCTGCGACGCCAACGGATGCTGCTGCGGCATGACCAGCACCAGCCGGTCTTCGCGATAGGGCTGCGTTTGCAGACCGCTGGCTGCATGGCGTGCAAACGATATGGCGCCAGACGTGGCGGGAGATGGAGCTGACTTTTGCTCGGCCGCATCGCGTTCGGCAACTTCGGAAAGAGGGCTGTCTTGCCCAACGACTGCAGAGTTGCCGCAGTGGCAAATGCCGATGTCCGCCGCGCCCTCCTGCACGGCATGCAGAACCGCGCCACTCAAATGTTCTTCCAGATCGATCTTGATCTGGCCGTGCGCCCGTACGAAAGCGCCGAGGTCTTCTGGCAGGAACTGCACAATGGCCGAGATATTGGCATGCATGCGCACATGCCCGCGGATACCGCCCGCATATTCGCCGAGCTCGGTTTGCATCTTTTCCAGGCCGAACAGCACCGTGCGCGCGTGGTGCAGCAGGTTTTCGCCCGCGGGCGTGAGCTTCACGCCGCGGCTGTGACGGTAGAGCAGGGGAGTATCTACGGCAGCTTCCAGCTCGGCCAATCGCTTGCTGATAGCCGACGCCGCAATAAATTCGCGCTCCGCCGCACGGCCGATGCTGCCCGACTCGCATACCGCCACAAAAAGCTGGAGCGAGGTCAGGTCGATACGAC
>JBBSUX010000016.1:0-22427 GCA_038234045.1 Burkholderiales bacterium | reverse complement strand
GCGGGGTGCGGCCCATCTGGCGCTCTTGCCAAGTTCATACTTTGAACTGTCGCGTTAGATACACGGGGGCTGTTGCCGGAGTCGCACTGGGCACGAAAAACACCAATGCTTTCGGTAACATGTGAGTGATACCTTTGCATTTGGATGAAGGTTCACCCCATAGCGTCGCAACGGCGAAGTCGAAAGCGAAAGCACTCTATTCATGCAGGCGGAAAATTCTCAGCTGGTGGAGGTCCGTCGCTTGCGCGTCGGCATGTTCATTCAGCTTGAGCTTGGCTGGATGGACCATCCCTTTCCGTTGAGCAGTTTTCGCATCAGCACCCAGGACCAGATCCAGACGATTCAAACACTTGGGATCGCGACGGTTCGATGGTTCCATGGCCGCAGCGACCCCGATGCGGCTCCTTCCCGGCCGCCTGAGGACGCATCCCCCCTGATTGGCGCAGTGACCGAAACGGAGGCGCTGGCGGAGGAATCGAGGCGTGAACGCGTGCGAGAAATTGAGTCCGAAAATGCACGGCTGCTTGCCTGTGAGCAGCGGTTTGCCGAAGCAACGCGCCAGTACCGTCGTACGGTTGAACTGCTGCCTCACAGTCCCACAGGCGCACGTGACAACGGCGAAGCTCTGGTCGGCGATTGCGTCGACCAGCTGCTTGCAAATGGCGAATCGGTGATCCGGCTGCTTTCCGAAAGTGTGGGTGAACGCAGCGGCCAACACGCGGTAAATGTGCTGGTACTTTCCTTGCTGCTCGGCCAATCGCTGGGCTTGGGGCGGGATGCTCTGATGCAGGTGGGGCTGGCGGGCCTCCTGCACGACATCGGCAAACTCGAGATGCCTGATCGTCTGCGCCATGCGGATGACGGGTTTTCTGCTTCCGAATACCGCGCTTACCAGGAGCATGTGGCCCTGGGTGTCGCCTTGGCTGAACGCATGGGTCTGCAAGCCGAGGCGGTAGCTGCCATCGCCCAACATCATGAGATGGCCGACACCAGCGGATTTCCGGCACGCTTGTCAGCAGCGAACATGGGCACGGGTGGCAAGGTGGTGGCGCTTGTCAATCGATACGACAATTTCTGCAACCCCGCGCGCAGTGGCGTTGCGCTGACACCGCATGAGTCGCTCTCTGTCATCTTCGCACAGATGAAGTCTCGCTTCGACCCGGTCGTGCTCGCTGCCTTCATCCGCATGATGGGCGTCTACCCGCCGGGCTCGGTAGTGCAGCTCGGCAATGAGCGCTATGCACTGGTGATGTCGGTCAATTCTGCGCGGCCCCTGCGTCCGCGGGTGCTGATGTTTGATCCCGCAATCGACGCGCGAGAAGCACCCATCGTCGATCTCCAGACAGTGCCGGGACTGGCCATCAGCCGAAGCGTGAAGCCCTCCCAGATTCCGAGGGAGGCGCTGGACTATCTTTCACCGCGCAAACGTATCTGTTATTTCTTCGAGCCCGCAATCGACCCGATATCCGGGGCGGAAGGCCCATGACGAACGGGCTGGCGCTCCCACCGCTTGCCTTGTTCGATGGCTTGCTCGAAGCGGTATTCGTCGTGCAGGGTTCGGATAGCCGTTTGCTATGGGCCAATGCCGAAGCTGCGCACATGGTCGGTCTGCCGCAGGAAGCAATGGCCGGACGTGCGGTCACGGAATTTTTCCGGGCGCCCGAAGATATCTGCTTCTGGAGTGAAGCGCGCACGGGCAACCCGGGAACCCTGCGTTCGCTCACTCGCGTCGATCGCCCGGACGGGGCCGTACGACATGTCGATCGCCGGGCGCTTGCCGGTGTCTGGCCGCGGTCAGCCCCGGATGCGGTCGATCCGACCAAAGCTGACGCCGGGTCGACACAGGCCTGGCTGGTCAGCGCGGTCGATATCACGGAGCGCCGAGGCACCGAGGACGAGCTCGAGCAGGTAGCCGCAGAACTGCGGGCCACGCTCGAATCAACCGCCGATGGTGTTCTGGTGTGCAGTCTTGAAGGGGAAATCCGCGCCTTTAACCGTCGTTTCGCGCAACTGTGGAATGTGCCCAAGGAATTGCTGGTGCAGCGCGACGACGCTGCGGTCCATGCGCAGTTGGCAGCGAGCGTTGAGGATCGGGCCGCCTATGCGAGCCGCTTGCAGGCGATCTTCGCCCAGCCGGAAGCGGAAGCCACCGACGTGCTGGCGCTGCGCAACGGTCGCCTGCTTCAGCGGCTGTCGCTGCCGCAAGTCAGTCGCGGTCGGGTAATGGGGCGGGTGTTTTCTTTCCACGACATCACTGTCCAGACTGAAACGGAAGGTGGGCTGCGCGTTGCAGCCAAAGTGTTTGACGCGAGCCCCGACGCGGTTTTCATCGCCGATGCAGCGCACCGCATCGTCTCGGTCAATCCCGCCTGCAGCAAGCTCGCTCGTGCCGGTGCCGGAAGCTTGAATGGCACGAGCGCGATCGATCTGTTTCAGGACCGCGATGCAGGACGCCTTTTCACCGAAGTGCAGCGAAGCTGGGCCTCGGCAGGCGTTTGGGAAGGAGAGGTCTGGCATCGACGCGTTGACGGCAGTGTCTGCCCGGTGCGGCTTTCTTGGGTGATCCTGCGCGATACCAAGGGAGACGGAGCGCAATCGATCGGCTTCTATCGGGATTTGTCCGGACAACGCGCGGCGCAGCAGCGAATCGAAGAGCTTGCCTATAGCGATGTCGTCACCGGGCTACCGAACCGGCTGCTACTGGCACGGCGCGTCTCGCACGTTCTGCGGGATCAGGCAGGAGCGGTGACGCCGTTTGCAGTGCTGTTCCTGGATCTTGATCGTTTCAAGAACATCAACGATGCGCTGGGGCACCAGTTTGGCGACCGTGTCTTGGTCAAGGTCGCAGAGCGCATCAAGTCCTGCCTGCGACTCGCCGATACGCTCTGCCGCCTCGGAGGCGATGAATTCGTGGTGCATCTGCACGATGCCGATTCCCCTTCGGCCGAAGCCGTCGCGCAGCGCATCCTGGAGTCACTCGGCCAGCCGATCACGCTGGACAGCATGCGTTTTTCGTTCAGTTGCAGCATCGGTCTGGCACTCTTCCCGCAGGACGGCGAAACACTCGATGACCTGGTGCGTCACGCCGATACGGCGATGTTCCGCGTCAAGGAGCACGGTCGTGGCAGCTACCGCTTCTATCAGCCGCACATGAACGTCGACCTGCTGTCGCGGGTCAAGATGGAGCATGCATTGCGCGACGCGGTAGAACGCAATCAACTGCGCCTGCATTACCAGCCGCAAATCGATATGGCAACCGGCGAAATTGTCGGGGCCGAGGCACTGCTGCGCTGGACAGATCCCGAACTCGGGCCGGTTTCTCCGGGCGTGTTCATACCCTTGGCAGAGGCCTCGGGTGCGATTGTCGGAATCGGTGCCTGGGTGCTGGAAGAAGGTGTACGGCAGGCGGCGTTATGGGTTCAAGCCGGTACACCGCTGCCGGTATCTGTCAATGTGTCGCCGCTTCAGTTCAGGCAGGCGGATTTTGTCGACCGGGTTGCTGCCGCGATTCGCGTTTCCGGTTTGCCGCCGCATCTTCTGGAGCTCGAGCTGACCGAATCGATCCTGCTGCAGGAGGCCGATGAAGCTTTGCAGCGTCTTCATGCACTTGCAGCGCTTGGGGTACGACTGGCTATCGACGATTTTGGAACCGGCTACTCGAGCCTCGGCTACCTGAAAAAATTCCCCATCCACCGACTGAAGATCGACCAGTCCTTCGTGCGCGGTCTGCCCGACGACGCCAGCGACCGCGCCATCGTCCGGGTGATGACGAGCCTGGCGGAAGCGCTCGGCTTTGATGTGGTGGCCGAAGGGGTGGAGACGCTGGCGCAACGCGACTGCTTGCTGGGCTTGGCGTGCTCGCTCTTTCAGGGATTTCTGTGCGCTCCCGGCATGCCGGCAGATCAGTTGACGCAGAGGATGGCAGTGCGGCCGTTCTTCAGCGATTCAGAACCTTGGGTGGCTTGAAGTTGGAGCGGCGAGTGATCCATGCGCGTCGCGCGTGGAAGATGCAGGAACGAACCGCGAAAACCTATCGCGATTGCTAAAAAAAAGGTGTCTGCGGAAGCCACCGGACCGGCATCCTGAACCAGGGGTTCAGGTGGGCGAGGTCAGCCAACCGTTGGGTTCATCTGACGCGAGATGATCACGCTCGGCAGGCAATGTTCCAAGCCCGTGCTCAATGAGCATTGGTTCAAGGAAATATAAAGCCCGGCATGCACCGCAGACAACTTCATTGTAAGGGCGCGCCAGCCGGATCGCCGGGCGTGCGGAGTTACAAGAGGCGTCCGTCCTGGCCCAAAGCAGTGTCAAGCCGCTGGATCAGATCCTGCCAACGCTCGGAGCCGCTGCCCGGCACGTCCGCCTCTGGCTTTTGTGCTGAATCCGTCGCGCCTGCGTGGGCACTTCCGACTGATGACGCTGGCAAAGGGCGGTCGACCAGATCGAAGGCCAGATTCAGTGCTGCGAGAACTGCTATCCGGTCACGCGCCCTTACCTTGCCGCCGTCGCGGATCCGGGTCATGGTGGTGTCCACCTTTTCCACTGCTGCGCGCAAGCGTTCCTCGCCGCCATCGGGGCAACCGAGCAGGTAGCTCTGGCCCATGATCTGCACTTCGATCTGTCGGGTGCTCATGAACGCTCCCCGTCGTCGGTGGGCGAGCTATCCGCCGAAGCAGGCGCCGGCGTCAGTCGCTGCAGCAAGGCATCGACCCTGCTGCGCGCTGCGGCGAGGCGCGACTTGAGCGAGTCACGTTCGTGAGTGAGTGCAGCGACCTGCTCCAGCAGCAGTGCATTGGTTCGCTGCTGTTCAGCGTGGCGCACCAGCAGCCGGTCCACCCGTTCGGTGACCTGATCGAGCAGCGATGACGATGTGTCCGGATGATCCATGGTGCGAAGGATTGTAGGGTTGGGCCTTTCGGAATCGCGCCCGGGAATCCCCCGGGGTCTGAGCCAGCCGTTGTGAACATGCCGCCAGCAGGCCGAAACCACAGGCGGGAGGCGAGATGAGTTGGGCCATGCAAGGTCTGCGCCACTAGAATCGCCGCGTTGGTGCTCGCGACGTGGTTCAACACGAAGCAGTTCAACGGGAAGCAGGAAGAACGCCCCGGCGCTCCCACCTGCGCTGCCCCCGCAACGGTCAGCGGCCGGATCGATGCATTGCGCGTCGATCCATCCTTCTCCCTACACAGCCACTGGGCGCGCCGAACAAGCGCCTGGGAAGGCGGGAGAAGACAGTGTCGCCAGCCCGGATACCGGCCAACAAGGGATGAACCCCCACGCCTGCTTTTATGCGCAGACGCGGTGATTTGTCGTATTGCTCATCGACTGGCGGGGAGGCCGGTCACGAGCGGTCCTTTTTTTCAAAATCCGATGATTTCTCCTTCGAAACGTCCTACACGGGCCGCGCGATCCCTGTCGCGCGCTGCCGCATGGCTGCCCGCTTTCGTGGCACTGGGCCCCTGCGTTGCTTTGGCCCAAGTGGGTGCCACTTCCCTTTCAGTCGGCGATCCTCTTGCCGAGACGGTCGTCACAGCGACGCGCGTTGCCCAACCGCTGTCTGATCTGGTGGCAGATGTCACTGTGGTGGACCGCGAAACGATCGAGCAGAGCGGCGCTGTCGGCGTAGCTGATGTGCTCAAGCGCCTGCCGGGAGTGGAGATTGTCCGCAACGGCGGCCCCGGCAACAGCACCAGCGTTTACCTGCGTGGTGCCGAATCGCGCTTCACCGCGGTCTATATCGATGGCGTGCGGGTGGATTCGCAAGCTACGGGTGGCGCGACCTGGGAGCAGATCCCATTGGCCCAGATCGACCGCATCGAAGTGCTGCGCGGCCCGGCGGCAGCGGTCTATGGCTCGGACGCCATCGGCGGTGTGATCCAGCTCTTCACCAAAAAGGGCGATGGCAAGCCCGCGCCCTTTGTCGGCATCGGCATCGGTAGCCACGACACGCGCAAGGCCGAGGCCGGTATCAGCGGCAGCTTCGCGTCAACAGGCGACGCGGCCAGCGCTGGCACACCCGGCGCAATCGATTACTCGATTGGAGTGGCCAAGGAAAAAAGCCGCGGCTTCAATTCGCGCCCGTTGGCAGGTCAGAACCCGGACGATGATGGCTACGACAGCACATCGGCCAACGCCCGTCTGGGTCTGCAGATCAACGCGCGCCAGCGGCTCGATGCCACCTTGCTCGCCAACAATCTGCAGTCGGGCTACGACAGTAGTCCCAACCTCGACGACGAGAACCACCATCGCCTGCGCACTGCGGGCCTCACCTGGACGTCGCAGTGGACCGACGCCTTCACCACGCGCCTGCAGGCGACCGAATCGAAGAGCCGCTACGCCACCGAACCGTCGCCCTACTTCACCGAGACGACGCTGCACAACTATCTGCTGCAAAACGAATACCGGCTTGGCGCCCATCTTTTCACCGCATCACTTGAGCGCCGGGAAGACGATTTGCAGAATGCACCTATCAACCGCAGTCGCTCACAGAACGCACTGGCACTTGGCTACGGCTTTCACCAGGGGCCGCACACGGTACAGCTCAATGTCCGGCATGACGACGACAGCGAATTCGGCGGGAAGAACACGGGCAGCGCTGCGTATGGCTACGCATTTGCGCCGCATTGGCGCGCGACGGTATCGGCTGGCTCGGCGTTTCGCGCTCCGACTCTCTACCAGCGCTTCAGTGAATATGGCGTAGCGAGCCTCCGGCCGGAAACCTCGCACAACGTAGAAGCAGGTGTTCGCTGGGCCGATGCGGTCAGCGAAGCGGGTGTGGTGGTCTACCGCAACCGGGTCAGCAACCTCATCAGCTTTGCTGGTGCGGGAGCCTGCGCATCGCCCTATGGTTGCTACAGCAATACGGCGCAGGCGGTATACGAGGGTGTAACGCTATCGGGTCGCCGCAGCTTTGGCGGCGTCACAGCGCACGCATCGCTCGATGTACAAGACCCGCGTAACGCATCCAACGACAAATTGCTGGCCCGGCGTGCGCGCCGCCACGCCACTTTGGGCGCTGAAACGCAAATGGTCGGCTGGACCTTCGGTGCCGAAACCCAGCTCTCGTCGGCCCGCTTCGACGACGCTGCCAACACACGGCGGCTCGGCGGCTATGCGCTCGTGAGTCTTTATGCCAGCACCCGGCTGGCACGCGACTATGTGCTGCAGGCCAGGGTCGACAATCTGGCCGATCGCGACTATCAGCTGGCGCGCGGCTATGCCACGGGTGGCCGTCAGTTGTATGTGGGCCTGAAGTGGACCCCGCTCTGACACGAACGGGGCTAAGCTGATGACGGACATTGCTGCAAGCCCGCACCGCCTGTTGATCGTGGGCGGGCAGAAGAGCGGCAAGTCGCGCCATGCAGAGGAGCGCGCTGCCGCGTGGCTGGCGGCAGGCCCTGCGCACCGGGCGGTCCTTGTCGCCACCGCGACTGCGGGTGACCCGGAAATGCAAGCCCGCATCGAGCGTCATCGCGCAGACCGCGCTTCGCGCCTGCCCGCCATGGTCACGGTGGAGGAGCCTATTGCTCTGGCCGTCGCAGTCGAAGCACACAGTCGTTCCGATACGCTGCTGGTGGTCGATTGCCTCACGCTCTGGCTGTCGAACTTGCAGTGCGGCTCAAATGCATCGAAAGCAGAAAATAGTGAATCAAATATGCCTGAGGCGATTGTTAATCAAGCGCAACTAGCTATAAATAGAGAAGCAATCGATCATTTTGTCGAGGCTCTGGCATGCTGCGAAGGACCCGTCGTAATGGTGAGCAACGAGATCGGCCTGGGCGTGGTGCCGATGGGCCCTGAAGTGCGCGCTTTCGTCGATGCGTTGGGCCTGCTCAACCAGCGCATTGCGGCAGCCAGCGAAGAGGTCATCCTGATGGCGGCGGGCCTTCCGCTGACTCTCAAGAAGGGGAGCGAAGCATGATGAGATCGTTCCTGCGCTTGTGTGGCCATACGCCAACCGTCGCACCGATGGAACGCGTTCCGCAACGACTGAAAAGCCGCTGCCTGCGGATGGCTTTCTGCATACTGCTCGGCAGCGTTACGAGTGCAGCGTATGCCTACAAGGTCGTGGACGAGCGCGGTGCGGCGGTCGATTTCGCCCAGGTGCCGCAGCGCATCGTCTCCATGCTGCCGTCGCTCACCGAAACGGTTTGCGCCTTCGATGCCTGCGCGCGCCTGGTGGGCGTCGATCGCTATTCCAACTGGCCCGCATCGGTCGCGGCACTGCCGCATCTGGGTGGGCTCGATGATGCCAACGTGGAAGCCATCGTCGCGCTCCAGCCCGACGTGGTGCTGCTGTCGCGCTCGGCGCGGATTACTGCGCGGCTCGAATCGCTGGGTCTGAAGGTGCTGGTGCTGGAGCCGAAGACTCAGGCCGACGTGAAACGTGTGCTGGCGACCATTGGCCTGTTGCTGCAAGTCAATGATGCCGACAGCGTGTGGCGCCACATCGATGCGGGGGTCGATGCGGCGGCCGCATCGCTGTCACCCGCAGCGCGGGACCGCCGGGTGTATTTCGAGGTCAACCGCGCGCCCTATGCCGCTGGTGCATCGTCCTTTATCGGCGAGACGCTGACGCGGCTGGGCGTGGCCAACATCGTGCCGCTGGAGCTCGGCCCCTTCCCGAAGCTCAATCCCGAATTCGTGGTGCGTGCCAATCCTGATCTGATCATGATCGGCGACCAGAACGCAGCCAGTCTGGCCGAGCGTCCCGGCTGGCCGGCGATCGACGCCGTACGCAACAAACGGATCTGCGTTTTCACCCAGGCGCAGTCGGACATTCTGGTTCGGCCCGGTCCTCGTATGGCAGCGGCAGCGCGCATCATGGCCGATTGCCTGCGCCGGTTTTCGCCGGCTGGCTGAAGCGCATGGCTGCAGAAGAAGGTTCGCGCAAAGTCCGGTTGCAGTCAGCGGGGCAAGGCACTGCAGAGGCTTCGGTACGTCCGTCGGGCCGAATGCGGGCGCTGCTGGTGGCCACTGCGCTTCTTGCCGCAACTGTCTTCCTGTTGGTGCTGGGCGCCGGCATCGGCAGTACCGGCGCCAGCAGTGTTTTGCGCGCACACACCGATCCGCTGATGATGCAGATCGTGTGGGACATCCGCGTGCCGCGCAGCGTCGGTGCCTGGGCGGCCGGAGCGCTGCTGGGTATCGCGGGTGCAGTCGCGCAGGGGCTTTTTCGCAATCCGCTGGCAGACCCGTATCTGCTGGGCAGTGCTTCGGGTGCGTCGCTGGGCGTGGCGCTCGCGCTCTGGGCGATCGGGATTGCGCCCGTCGCTGTCGTGGGCAGCGCGGCGCACTGGGCGCTGCGGCTGGGCCTGACCAGCGCCGCGTTTGCTGGCGCGGTGCTCGCTGTGCTGCTCACCCTCACGCTGGCTCGCGGCGTGCAGCAAACTCTGCGGCTGTTGCTGGCGGGCGTTATCGTGGCTGTGGTGCTGGGCGCGGCGAAAGATCTGGTCACGCTGGCGGCACCTGAGATTTTGCAGTCGATGCAGGGTTTTGTACTCGGCACCACCAATTTTGTCGGCTGGCCAGCGTGCCTGATCATGCTGGGGGTGTTGCTGCCCTGCGTTGCTGCGGCCTGGGCTCTGGCTCCGGTACTCGACGGGCTGGCGCTGGGCGAATCTACCGCGCTCAGCCTGGGGCTGGCGCTGCCGGCGCTGCGTGCAGCCCTGGTCGTGGTGCTGTCGCTGGCAACCGGCACAGCGGTGGCGCAAACGGGTCTGATTGCCTTCGTCGGTCTTGCGGCTCCGCATCTGGTGCGGCCGCTGGTGCGGACACGGCAAGGGCCGCTGATGCTGCTTTCGACCGGCATGGGCGGGGTTTTGCTGCTGGGCGCCGACTTGCTCGCGCGCTGGGTGATCGCGCCCCGGGAGCTGCCGGTAGGCGTGCTTACCGCTTTCATCGGCGGCGGTTATCTGCTGTGGCTGATGCACTGGCGCGTTGGCGTGAGGGACCGAACATGAGAGGCCTTTTTAGCGCCACCAGCGGGTCGCGCGCCGAGGTCCAACGCCAGGGCCGGGAACATGACGCGGGTCGTTCGGTGCCTGCGATGGCGCTCAGTCGGCTACGGGTAAGCCTCGGCCGCGCACCGGTATTGCACGACGTCAATTTGTCACTGCCCGCAGGCGCGTGGACCAGCATCGTCGGCCCTAACGGTGCTGGCAAATCGACCTTGCTGCGCGCACTGGCCGGACTGATCGCAGCGGATGGCGGCCAGGTGCTCTGGCAGGGCGAGCCGATTGCGGATATCAGGCGCCGTGATCGCGCCCGGCGGGTGTCCTGGCTCGGCCAGAACCAGAATTCTGCCGAGGAGATGCTGGTGTACGACGTCGCCATGCTCGGGCGATTGCCGCACCAGCGCTGGCTGGCAGCGCCGAGTGCGCAGGATCGGGCGGTTGTCGAGAGTGCCTTGCGCAGCACCCAGGCCTGGGAATGGCGCGACAGACTGCTCGCTGATCTCTCGGGCGGTGAGCGCCAGCGGGTGCTGCTGGCGCGCGCGCTGGCGGTTGATGCTGCCGTGCTGCTGATGGATGAGCCCCTGGCCAATCTCGATCCCCCGCATCAAGCTGACTGGCACGATATCGTGCGCAAACAGGTGACCCTCGGTCGAACGGTGGTGAGTGTCCTGCACGAGGTGACGATGGCCCTGGCAGCCGACGCGCTGGTGGTGATGGACAAGGGCTGCGTGGTGCACCAGGGCGCTTGCGACGATCCGGCTACCCACGCGGCCCTCGAAGCGGTCTTCGACCACCGGGTGCAGGTGCTTCGTCTGGAGCATCGATGGATTGCGTTGCCGCGTTGATTGGCGCGGCTTGACGTGCATTTCCTCCCTCCATTTCTACCCGATCCCGTTCGGGCAACTATTGAAAGAAAGACAGAATCATGGAAATCGAAACCGCACCCAGCGAGAAGCCGTACGACAAATCCGAAGGTGAGCGGCGCGGCCTCGTCATCGTCAACACCGGTGATGGCAAGGGCAAGAGCACGGCTGCATTCGGCTTGGCATTGCGCGCTCACGGCCGCGGCAAGTCGGTCAAGATTTATCAATTCATGAAGGTGCCGAGTGCGCGCTTCGGCGAACACCGCATGTTCGAGCAGATCGGGATTCCGATCGAAGGCTTGGGCGACGGTTTCAGCTGGAAGAGCCAAGATCTCGAGCGCAGTGCGCAGTTGGCACGCGATGGCTGGGAAAAGGCCAAGGCCTCCATCCTGTCGGGCGAGCACTTTATGGTGGTGCTGGATGAGATCACCTATCCGCTGATCTACGGCTGGATGCCTCTGGAGCCGGTGCTCGAGACCTTGCGCAACCGACCGAAGGATGTGCACGTGGTGCTCACAGGTCGGCGCTGCCCGCCCGAGATCATCGAACTGGCCGACACCGTGACCGAAATGAAGATGATCAAGCACGCGTTCGAGGCGGGTGTTCCGGCACAGCGTGGGATCGAGGATTAGGTTCGATCGTCGGGCCAATCCAACCATTTCCGATGCCGATCGAGTGGCTTCATCTGCTGGCTGGCAGCGGCGCGCGCGGCAGCCTCTGCACCGCGCTTGCGGTGCTGGTGGCGTTGCGCGTGGATCGGCTGTGCGGCGAGCCGCCGGCTCGATGGCATCCGGTGGTATGGATGGGTCGTGCACTGGATGCCTGCGGCGCGCGCCTCGCGCCGAGTGTGGAAACGGGGCGGGATCTGAAGGCTTTCTGGCTCGCGGCGATTTGCTGGTGCGCGCTTGCAGCTCTGGTTGTGATAGCTGCTGCTGGCTTGCAGTGCGCCGTCGCCTGGGCTGCAGGCAGCGGGCTGCCGTCTTTCGACGTGGCCGGCTTGGCGCGCCTCGTCGGCGCTGCGATCGTTCTGGGCTTGCTGCTCAAGCCGCTCATGGCGCTCGCCATGCTGCGCAGCGAAGTGCGCGCTGTCGAGCAGGCATTGACGCAATCGCTTGCCGCGGGCCGCGCGCGACTGGCCTGGCTGGTGAGTCGTGACGTGGGTTCGCTCAGCGGCAGCGAGGTGCGTCAGAGCGCTATCGAATCATTGGCGGAGAACCTGAATGATTCGGTCGTTGCGCCGCTGTTCTGGTTCGTGCTGCTGGGTTTGCCGGGTGCAGCGCTGTATCGGTTTGCCAACACGGCCGATGCGATGTGGGGCTACCCGGGAATGCGGGGTGGGCGCTATTGGCAATGGGCTGGCAAATGGGCCGCCCGCGCGGACGATGTGCTGTCCTGGCTGCCCGCCCGCATCACGGCCCTGCTGCTTGGAAGTGTGGCCGGTGGCGTGCCGCTGCACACGCTGACAACCGAGGCCCGCCGCACGCCGTCTCCCAACAGCGGCTGGCCGATGGCGGCGATGGCGCTCGCGCTAGATGTTCGCCTGTCGAAGCCACGTAGCTATGCGCTGAACGCGTCCGGCGGTGAACCGACAGCGGATGACCTTGCACGCGCAGATAATTTAGTATCAAAAGTGGATGTCGCGCTTATAGCATATGCGCGACTAGCTCTACTCACGATAGCAATAATGGCGCTTGGCCGTGGCTGACGCGAGCGCGTTCGTGCATGGCGGACCCGACGCGCTTGCGGCCGCGCGACATGATTTCTCTACCAACAGCAACGCCTGCGGCCCGTGCCCGCCAGTGCTTGCCGCTGTGCGGGAGGCTGATGCGACGCGCTACCCGGATCCGGCCTACACGGCGCTGCGCGAGCGGCTGGCGGGGTTTCACGGCACTACGCCCCAACGCATCGTGCTGGCGGGCAGCGCGAGCGAATTCATCCACCGCATCACCGCTGTCGCAACTGCACTTGGCACCCAAGCTGTCGCATTGCCAGCGCACAGCTATGGCGACTACGCTGAAGCGGCGCAGGCGCGTGGAATGCTGCTGCTTCGCCCATCTGACCCGCGTCACGCCAAGGCTGGCTTGCATTGGGCCTGTGAGCCGTCGAGCCCGCTAGGCCAACTCGACCCGGCCTTGCTTGCCTGGCGGGCGGCTCAGGTCGAAGCTGAGACCCATGACGCAGTCATCCGCGTGATCGATAGCGCCTATATGCCCTTGCGCCTCGAAGATGCGCAACTGCCGCAGATACTTCCTGCCAATGCCTGGCAACTCTGGACGCCGAACAAGGCGATGGGTTTGACCGGCGTGCGTGCTGCTTATGCACTGGCTCCGGCCGGAACAAACCCTGAAACATTGGCGCTGCTCCAGGCGCACGCGCCATCCTGGCCAGTCGGTTCGCATGGCGTTGCGATGCTGGACGCATGGGCGGGTACCGCTGCACAGCATTGGCTGGCTGAATCGCTGCTTACTCTGCGGACCTGGAAGGCGGCGCAGGTAGATGCGTGCGCGGCGCTCGGCTGGCGGGTTTTGGCGGGCAGCCTGGCGAACTACTTTGTCGCGCAAATCTCTGGGAGAGAAGTGGCCGGCTTGTTGACCGCCCTTCGCGCCGACGGCATCCAGCTGCGAAACTGCGCGTCGTTTGGCCTTCCCGGCCATGTGCGGCTGGGAGTGTTGGCGCCGGATGCGCAGCAGGCGCTGGTGCGGGCGATGCGTTCGCTGAGGCGCTCAATTCCGGCGCAGCCGACACTCTGAATGTTTTCGTTTTTGCAACCTTCCTTCATGCCCATGCCCTCCTCACGCCGCCCCGCTTTCTGCATCAGGGTGCTTGGAACCACCTGTGGCGCCGGCAAGAGCTGGTTGACCACTGCGCTGTGTCGTTGGATCAGCAATCAGGGCTTGAAGGTGGCGCCGTTCAAGGCCCAGAACATGAGCAACAACGCCCGGGTGGTGGAGGGCGCGGCCGGCTGCTTGGGCGAAATCGGCAGTGCCCAGTATTTCCAGGCGCTCGCCGCGCGCGCCGTGCCCGAGGTGCGCATGAACCCGCTGCTGCTCAAGCCCGAAGCCGACACCCGCAGTCAGGTGGTGCTGATGGGACAGGTAAGTGCTGACCTATCGGCCTTGCCATGGCGCGAACGCGGCGCGCATGTCTGGCCGCACATCACCGCTGCGCTGGATGCGTTGCGCGCCGAGAACGACGTGGTGGTGATCGAGGGTGCCGGCTCACCCGCAGAGATCAATTTGCACGCCAGCGACATCGTCAACATGCGCGTGGCGCGGTACGCCGATGCGCGTTGCCTGCTTATCACCGATATCGATCGGGGCGGCGCATTTGCGCACCTCTACGGAACCTGGGCGCTGCTGCCGCCGGATGAGCGCGCGTTGATTCGCGGCTTCGTGCTCAACAAGTTTCGGGGAGATGCTGCGCTCCTGGCGCCGGCGCCGCAGATGCTTCAGGAGCTGACGGGAGTGCCAACGGTTGCGACCATCCCGATGCAGTGGCACCACGGCCTGCCGGAAGAGGATGGCGTGTTCGATATGGCGCCGTCGCTTGGTACTGGTGCGTCCGCATCAGCGTCCGCAGCGGGTCCAAGCGCTGCGCGTTCGGTTCCTTCGACCGTCGCGGTGATCGCGCCACCGCGCATCAGCAACCTCGACGAATTCCAGCTGCTCAAGAACGTGCCGGGCCTTCGTCTGCTGTGGGCGCGCAGCCCGGCAGACCTTGTTGGGCTTGGGCCAGCGGATTGGATCGTGCTGCCGGGTTCCAAAGCCACTGCTGCCGATCTGCAATGGTTGCGCGCGCAGGGTCTGGACCGCGCTGTAGCCGCTCATGCCGTGCGCGGCGGCGCAGTGCTTGGCGTGTGCGGCGGCCTGCAGATGCTGGGCGAGGCACTGATTGACACGGCGGCGGTGGATGGCAACGGCCCCGGCCTTGGCTTGCTGCCGCTGGTTACCGTGTTCGAGCCCGCCAAGCAGGTGCGGCGAACCACTGCACGCTTCGGGACCTTGGCCGGACCGTGGGCAGCGCTCTCGGGGGTTCAGGTGACGGGTTACGAAATTCATCATGGTCAAACCGCGCAGCATCCAGCCATGGCAGCTAAGGGTGATGTGGCGCGTGAAGTGATGCCTGGCCTCGCCTGGCAAAACCCGGCGGGCAATGTGCTCGGCGTGTACCTGCATGGGCTGTTCGAAGATCCCGACGTGATGCAGGCGCTGTTCGGCGCTGGCGGAGCGCTCAAAGTGCGCACGCTGGACGATGTATTCGAAGGCCTGTCTGCCACTCTCGAAACCAGCTTTAAGCCGGGCGTCCTGAAGGCGCTCATTGCGCCTGGTCCATAACGGTTTCATCTACGTCCGAGAAATATCCTTCCTCACCCATGCAAACCGCTGAACCGATCGAGGCTTCCCAACCCGAGCAGCCGCACTCGGAGTATTTGTTTCCTGCCGTCCCGGATCTTGACGATCCCGCGTTGCGCGCCCGCCTGCAGC
The DNA here is from genome assembly GCA_038234045.1 of Burkholderiales bacterium. GTDB lineage: Bacteria > Pseudomonadota > Gammaproteobacteria > Burkholderiales > Burkholderiaceae_C > JBBSUX01. Next base: position 7,124 of record JBBSUX010000016.1, on the reverse strand, counting down.
ACACACTCGACCACAAGACCAAACCACTCGGCTCACTTGGCATGCTCGAGGAGCTTGCGCTGCGCGTTGGACTCATCCTGGGCAGCGATGCGCCGCAACTGGATTCGCCGCAGATGCTGGTATGCGCGGCGGATCACGGGCTGGCTGCGCGCGGGGTGTCTGCCTATCCCAGCGATGTCACCTGGCAGATGGTCAAGAACTTCCTGGCAGGCGGCGCGGCTGTGAGTGTGCTGGCACGGCAGCATGGCATTGCGCTCACCGTCATGGACTGCGGTGTTCGGCACGAATTTACGCCGCGCCCCGGGCTCCTGCAGTGCAAGGTGGCTGCGGGCACGGCAGACGCGTCCATCGGTCCTGCGATGAGCGCAGCGCAGTGCAACACTGCGATGGAGCACGGCGCAGCGGCCGTGCGTGCGCTGCCTGGCAATGCGCTATTGCTGGGCGAGATGGGGATCGGCAACACGTCTGCGGCGTCGATGCTGCTGGCGCGTTTGAGCGGGCAGGACATCGACGATTGCACCGGCGCCGGTACCGGGCTCGATGCTGAGGGACTTCAGCGCAAACGCGCCGTGCTGCGTGGTGTCCTGAACCTGCACGCGGATGCCACTGCACCGCTCGATGCGCTTGCGGCCTTCGGCGGATTCGAGATTGCGGCCTTGGTCGGCACGGTAATGCAAGCCGCATCGGAGCGCCGCGTGATCGTGGTGGACGGATTCATCACCGGAGCTGCTGTGCTGGTTGCGCGGGGCCTTCTCCCACAAGTGCTGCAGCGCTGCGTCTTTTCGCACCGATCGCACGAACATGGACATGCACGCATGCTTCAGCATCTGGGCGTCGAGCCATTGCTCGATTTGCGTCTGCGCCTCGGGGAAGGTTCGGGTGCGGCGCTGGCCTGGCCGTTGGTGGTTTCTGCCTGTCTCATCCTGCGGGAGGTGGCGAGTTTCGATTCGGCCGGAGTGGATCAGCCAAGGGCTGAGTAGGCGCACTCAATCGGCCAAATCGACGCGGTTGCGGCCGGTCTCCTTGGCCCGGTATAGCGCAGCGTCTGCGCGCGCAATGAGGTGGTCAACGTCTTCTTTATCGTCACCCGAGATGGCAATCCCGATACTTGCGGTGCAAGGCGAAATGCCCTGACGCGCGAGGTCGCTAGCGCTATGAAAGGGCTCGGCGAGTGCCGTGCGCAGCCGCGTCGCGATGGCGAGAGCTTCCTGCGCATTGGCCATCGGCAGCACGATGGCAAACTCCTCGCCGCCGTAGCGTCCCAAGTGATCTCCGCGTCTCAGCGGCTGCGCCAGGCGCGCTCCCCATTCACGCAGCATGGCATCTCCCAGCTGATGGCCGTACGTGTCGTTAATGTTCTTGAAATGATCTGCATCCAGCATCATCACTGCCAGCGGCTGATTGATGCGTGTGCAGCGTTTCCAGGCGGCCTCGCAAGCCTTCATCCAGGCGCCGCGGTTGAGCATGCCGGTGAGACTGTCGCGGGATGCCAGGGCTTCGAATTCCTCCCGAACTCGCTCCGTGGCCATCACGATGCAGGCAATGCTGAGAAGTAGCGCGGCGAATGAGAACGTAGCGATGTAGAGAGACTGAATCCAGGATTTCTCGAGCAAACCCGAGCCGACCTCTCCAGCGAGCACAGTGACCAGCCGTGCTGCCGCTACCGTAGCCTGCAAGAACAGTACCGCAACCATGAAGCTCTGGCCGAAAGTCCGCGCACCCGCACGGATGTAGAGCCGTGCATGCAGCAGAAAAACAATAGTGACGAGCGTCGTGATGATGCCGAGCCGTATGTCGTAGCGCGGCTGCACGGAGCTGAACCAGGCCAGCGGCAGACCGCCCACCACGATTGACCACCACCATTTACGAGCGAGGCGGCCTTGGCCAAGAAATTGCAGACTGCCGGAAAAGTAAAGCAGGAAGCTGACGAACAGCACCATGTTGGCGACCGTGATGCTGAGCGCCTCCGGCAATATCCCGCGGAGTCCGAAAAGCAGCGTGCTGGCAAGCGACGCAAACGGAGCAAGTGCCCATTCGCGCAGGCCAACAACCCCAATCGGAGTTCCGCGCTGCAGCGCGTATAGCACCACGCCCATCACCAGATTCATGACGCCTGCAAGCAGGATGATCGAACGTGGATCCATCGCAAGGAAAAATTCGTGCATGCGAGTGCGCGGTTGCGTGGGACGTTAGATGGGTGGTGGGAGGTTCAGGGCGCAACGGTCTTCGCCCGATAGTCGCACAGCTCGGCCACCGCACATTCCCAGCATCGCGGCTTGCGCGCTACGCATACGTAGCGCCCGTGCAATATCAGCCAGTGGTGGGCGTGCGGCAGGTACACCTGCGGGATACGTTTCAGGAGTTTCAATTCCACCGCAAGCGGGGTCTTGCCCGGAGCCAGACCGGTACGGTTTGCGACGCGAAAGATGTGCGTATCCACCGCCATCGTCGGCTCGCCGAACGCCACATTCAGCACCACATTCGCGGTCTTGCGACCGACACCGGGCAAGCTTTCTAGCGCCTCCCGCGTATGCGGGACCTCGCCCGCATAGTCATCCATCAGGATCCGGCAGGTGGCCAGCAAGTTCTTTGATTTGGTGCGGTAGAGCCCGGTCGTCTTCAAGTATTCCTGCAGTGTCTCCAGACCCATTTCAATGAGTGCCTGAGGCGTATTGGCGACGGGAAAAAGGCGCCGCGTTGCCTTGTTCACGCCCACGTCGGTGGCCTGTGCGCTCAGCAGTACAGCGGCCAGCAGCTCGAACGGGGTGGAGTATTCCAGTTCGGTCTGCGGGTCGGGATTCGCGGCCTCAAGGATGGCGAAAAAAGGTGAGATCGAGGAAGTTTTCATAATGCTAACCAATGCGTCTATTTTTTCTGACGGTGCTGGCCATGTTGGCTTTTGCAGCCAACTCCCTGCTTTGCAGGATGGCGCTCAAGAGCGGTTCCATCGACCCCGCTGCATTCACCGCCCTGCGTCTTTGCTCCGGGGCGCTGATGCTGGCCATTGTGGTGCGCTTGCGCGGCGCATCGCCATGGCAGGACGGCAGTTGGCGGGCCGCTCTGATGCTGTTCGGGTATGCGGCTGCATTCTCGTTTGCCTATGTGAGCCTGCCAGCAGGCGTCGGTGCGCTGCTGCTTTTCGGCGCGGTGCAGGCCACCATGATTGCAACCGGTCTCTGGCGGGGGGAGCGGCTGTCGCGGCTGCAGTGGATCGGCATGCTGATCGCCACGGGTGGCGTTGTGCTGTTGCTGCTGCCGGGTCTGACTGCACCGCCGATCGGCGGCGCATTGTTGATGCTCGCCGCCGGCGTAGGCTGGGGTGCGTACTCCCTGTGCGGGAGGTCAGTGCGCGACGCTGGCGCGGCCACAGCTGGAAACTTTCTGCGTGCTGCTCCGTTCGCAATCGTTCTGGTGGCGGCCCTGTATTCGCACGTCGGCGTCAGCGTCCAAGGGCTCGGCTACGCGCTGTGTTCTGGCGCCATTACCTCGGGGTTGGGCTACATCGTCTGGTATGCCGTGCTGCCGCGTCTGCCTGCGAGCATCGCAGCCACGGTGCAACTGAGCGTTCCCCTGCTAGCCGGCTTGGGCGGCGTTGCCTTGCTTGGCGAGCACTGGACGGCGCGGCTCGGGTGGTCCGGGGCGGCGCTGCTTGGCGGCATCGCCTTGGTAGTGCTGGCGCCGCGCCGTCGGGCTTGACGAGGCAGTCGGCAATGCATTCAGGGAGCGGATTGGCGACAATTGCGCGCACCTCTCTCAAGAAACCAACCACCCCATGCAATTTGCCTCGCGCCTCGACGCCATTGAAACCTCTGCCATCCGCGAACTCTTCAAGCTGCTCGGCAAGCCCGGCATCATCAGCTTTGCAGGTGGTTTCCCCGACAGTGCCATGTTCGATGTGGTAGGCATCCGCGAAGCCAGTGCCCGGGCGCTGGCGGAAGAGGCTGGCCCGGCGCTGCAATACGGCGCCACCGAAGGCTACGGCCCGCTGCGGGAGCAACTCGCTGCTTTCATGGTGGCTAAAGGAGCAACCGTTCAACCCGATGAGCTGATCGTCACTACGGGCAGTCAGCAAGCGCTGGATCTGGTCGGCAAGACGCTGATCAATCCCGGTGACAAGGTGATCGTCGAAGGGCCGACGTTTCTGGCGACGATTCAGTGTTTTCGACTTTACGGCGCAGATCTGGTGAGTGCGCCGGTAGATTCGGGCGGCGTGGAGCCCGACGCCCTTGAGCGCTTGATCGCCGAACACAAGCCGCGACTGGTCTATCTGATTCCCACCTTCGGCAATCCCAGCGGTGCGCTCCTGAGCACGGATCGGCGCAAGCGTGTCCTGGAGATTGCGGCGCGAACGGGCACGGTGGTGGTGGAAGACGACCCGTATGGCGACCTTTACTTTGGCGCCGCGCCGCCACCGCCATCACTGCTGGCAATGAGCGCCGAAGTGCCAGGCAGCCGCGAATTGATCGTGCATTGCGGCAGCATGAGCAAGGTGCTGAGCCCCGGTTTGCGCGTGGGCTGGATGATTGCACCGCCCGAGCTATTGGCGCGCGCCACCATGTGCAAGCAGTTCAGCGACGCGCATACCAGTACCTTCGCACAGGCGACTGCGGCCCAGTACCTGAAAAGCGGCCGGATGCCGGCAACCTTGGATCATGTGCGCAAGGTGTACGGCGAGCGGGCAGCTGTCATGGGCGAATGCCTGCAACGCGATCTGGGCGATGCCATCGAATTCACGCAGCCGCAGGGCGGCCTGTTCTTCTGGGCACGCCTCACCGGCGCCGGTGGCGGCCTGGCCGATGCGGGCGAGTTCGCCAAGCGGGCTATCGCGCAGAAGGTGGCTTTTGTTCCGGGAGCGCCGTTTTTCGCCCAGAAGCCGGATATTTCCACCCTGCGCCTGAGCTTCGCAACGGCTGACGCAGAAAAAATCACCGAAGGTGTCGGGCGCTTGAAAGCGGCGCTGCAGGAAGCCTGAAGCGCGAGCATCCCGCAAGGCAAGATGATCGCAGGTCAAAAAGAAGAATATCGCCGGCCGGTCCCGCATGAACAAGGTGCAGCTGTTTGCACGCAGTTGGTAGATGAACCGGCGATCTTGGGCTTGGGGAGCAGTGGCGCAGCCACTCAGCAGAGTCCGCGCGATCGCGCACCATTGATCGGCCATGCGCGGCGCTGCACAGTGGCCCCGTGGATTTTTTCTTCCTTGCGAAAGATGTGAACTATGCGTTATCGCGTTCTCGGTCGAACCGGCCTCCAGGATTCGGAACTTTGCCTTGGCACCATGATTTTCGGCGGGCAGGACGGCATGTGGGGGACTATCGGGCAGCTCGGCCAGGATGAGGTGAATGCGCAACTGCGCACCGCCTTCGACGCGGGTGTTAATTTCATCGACACCGCCAATGGGTACGCACACGGCCGTTCGGAAATGTTGGTGGGTGAAGGCCTGGATCAGAACCTGGGCATCATGGTGTGGAGCCGGCTTTCAGGCGGCCTGTTGACCGGCGCGTTCCATCCGGACGGCAGTGGGCCACCGGGTGCGCGCCGCGCCAATTTCGACTTCCCTGTAGTGCACAAGCCACGGGCTTTTGCCTGCGTGGACGCTATGCGGCCGATCGCCGAGCGCCATGGTGTTTCGATGGCACGCTTTGCGCTGGCATGGCTGTTGTCACGTCAGGCCGTGAGCGGCGGTCATCGTCGGCGCGAAGTCAGTGGAACAACTCAAGGACAAACTCGGCGCGTCTTCGGTGAAGCTCTCCGCCGACGATCTGACAGCCCTCGACAAGGTCAGCGCTCTTGCGCCCGAGTACCCCGGCTGGATGATCGAGCGGCAATCGCGGTACCGGGATGCCGCCCTGGACTGAGGTGATGACCCGATCTTCTGCCCAGCGAGCGCCGGCGCGCATTTGGCTTTCGATGGCGGCATTGCTGGGGTCAATGGCATCGCTGACGGCGAGCGCCTCGTTCGCCAAGCAGCTCTTCGGCCCTTTGGGCGCAGCGGGCACCACTACCTTGCGCGTGGGCTTCGCTGCCGCGTTGCTGCTGATGTTCTGGCGGCCCTGGCGCATTCGCTGGAGTGCCCGCGAGCTCCGCGCGGCGGTGCTGTTCGGTTTTGCGCTGGGTGCGATGAACCTCTGCTTTTATCTTTCCTTGCGGACTGTGCCGCTGGGCGTGGCAATCGCGCTTGAATTCTCCGGGCCTTTGGCAGTGGCGGTCATGGGTTCACGCCGACCTGCTGATTTCGTCTGGATTGCGTTGGCGGTTGTCGGGGTCAGCCTGCTGCTCCCGCTCTGGCAGTTTTCCTCCGGGCTCGACCCGACAGGCGTCGGGTTTGCGCTGGCTGCGGGTGTGCTGTGGGCGGCCTACATTCTTCTGGGACAACGCGCCGCAAAGGTGCACCCGGGACCAGCGCTCGCGCTGGCCATGGCGGCCGCGACTGTGTTGACATTGCCCTTCGGAATTGCCGAGGCGGGCTCGGCGCTGCTTCAGCCCAACTTGCTGGTCGCCGGACTTGCCTTGGCGGTGCTTTCCAGTGCGCTTCCCTATTCCCTGGAAATGTTCGCGTTGGGTCGTTTGCCGGCGCATACCTTCGGCATTCTGCTGAGTCTCGAGCCAGCGCTTGGTGCACTCTCAGGCTTGCTGTTTTTGGGCGAAAGGCTGAACGCGGTGCAACTGTTGGCCATTGCCTGCGTGATCGCGGCTTCCGGCGGCACTGCGCTTGCATCCGCTCGGCGGGCACGTCCGGAAGTGGCAGCGGGCGCTGGTACCTGAATATCAATTGGCCGCTTCCAGTCGACGGTAGCTGTCTGAATATGATAGCTAGTAGCGCTTTCAGGAAAAAGGCTAGAGCCACTTTTCATCGAAGAAATGGCAGATACGCCCAATCTGCCTGAGTGAAGGGTCTCAGCTTGAAGCGGATCTTTACGCCAGCCGCTCGGCGGGCCGTGCAGCCGCTTTGACCGCCACCCATGCGATCAGGGTCAGCAACGCTACCTGAAGCGGCAGGCGTGCAACGAGGACCCAGTAGGGAATGGTGGGAAAAAGCTGCGGGACCTGCAACATGTAGAAGTGCGCGGGTGTGACCGCCAGAGTCAGGGCGAACAAGCCCCATGCTGCCCAGCGCCGGGAAGGTC
>JBBSUX010000015.1:0-22769 GCA_038234045.1 Burkholderiales bacterium | reverse complement strand
CGGCGAGGAAATATTCAGGTGCACGTCGCCGGGCCGCAGACCCAGCCAGTACATTGTCGACAGGTGCCCCACCGGGTAGCTTTGGTGGCTGTGAAGCACAAGCTTCGGTTTCGACGTGGTGCCCGATGTGAAGTAAAGCAGCAGCGGATCAATTGCCCGGGTGGGGCCGTCGACCTTGAATTCGATGGGCGCTCTCTGGCTGTCGTCAAAGTTCGACCATCCCTCCACCGGCGCGCCGACAGCAACGCGCGTGAAGCTGTTTTCCAGCGGAGCGAACTTCGAAGTCAGTGCGCTACCGGCCACCACATGTTTGACACCGCCGCGCGTGAAGCGGTCGCGCAGGTCTTCGGTGCTCAGCAGCGAAGTCGCCGGAATCACCACCGCGCCGAGCTTCATCAAGGCCAGCATGGTTTCCCACAATGCCAGTTCGTTGCCCAACATCAGGAGAACGCGTTCGCCCCGCTTGACGCCCAAGTTGCGAAAGTGGTTTGCAAGTTGCGCCGAGCGCTTGGACAGTTCGGCGAAACTGCGCTTCACCTCTGTGCCATCTGCATCGGCGATATGCAGCGCCACAGCATCGGCGAACGCGGTATCGGCGGCGAGTACGTCGAAATGATCGAGTGCGAAGTTGAAGTGCTCCAATTCGGGCCAACGGAATTCACGAACTGCGGCACCCTGGTCGTCACGCAAGTTGAGTAGCAGTTCACGCGCAGTCTGGAAAGTAGTGGGTGGGTTCATGGCTCGAAGTCGGCAGTTCAAAAAAGCAGTCCACGGATAAGTAGGGCTTGTATACCTGAATAGAGGCAGTCTATCCAACAGCTCAAAAGTGTCCAGGAAGCCTCGGTCGTTTCCCTTCGGATCAACGTTGCTGATATCCAGGTGCTTCTGGATCACGTCTTCGTCGGACAGCAGCGTGTTGACGTCGGCGCCGAAGGCCAATCCCGCCACGGCATCCACAGTAAAGCGCATCAGGTCGGCCTGCAGGTCAATGACGCTGCCGCTACGCGCGGCGCCTTGCCAGCGTGCCACAAGCCACTCGCTCACCTTCTGCAGACTGGGGTAGAAGCGCCTGACGTGCCCCGGGTCGAAGCTTGCCATCACCATCCGGCGCTGGCGTCGTCAGGCGTCGCCGTTGGCGCCAAACACCCCGCCTGGCAGACCCATCTCGATCGACACCTACTCGAGTTTGGTGGAGCGGCGAAAGCCATCCGGTCGGTCCCGCAATGCGCTGGCGATGAGCTAATGATCGCCCAACACCACAACGCGACGCGGACCCAGACGTAATCTGAAGACAGGGCCATAGACAGCGCACCAATGCTCAAGCTGCCGGTGCATGCGGGAAGCCTGTATCTGTAGCAGGTTACCGAAGACGGGCACGCCGCGCGGCCCGGGCAAAGAATCGAAGGATCGCAGCGCAGTGGGTGAAGAGGTCGAAGGACACGTTGTCATTCAGGACCCCGGCGCCCCCGAAAACGGCAGCGCATGTGCTAAAGCCTAGATGGTGGCATGGCGTGCCGCGGCTCGCTGGCGTTGCCCCTTCAGAACTTCAGAGCTCGGCGCGGTATTCCAGCCGGTTGAAACTTGCTGACCCGCGCAACCGTTGTTCCAGCACTTCACGCCCAGAAAACGAGAAATTGCGCGGGGTTGTGATGCGATTCTTCGAGAATGCGCCAGGTTTGTATAAGGTTGGGTCAACGGCTGTTTCGGACGCCACAAAAAAACAAGGACTTGGCCCCTTTCGAAGCTAAGTCCTTAATTCATATGGTCGGCGTGAGAGGATTCGAACCTCCGGCCCCTTGCACCCCATGCAAGTGCGCTACCAGGCTGCGCTACACGCCGACAAGCGTCTAATTATAGCGGCTGAAGGCGTCAAACTGCCGACTCAAGCAATGCACGTATCTCGAAGAGTTCCCGCCTCAAGCGCGACAATCCCGAAGACATGGCGCCATGCAATCCCGGCGTGACATCGTCCAAGCCCAACGCGGCATCGAGGGATGCACCTCCGCTCTCCGGGGCTTGCTCAAACCAGCTGCCCGATGCGGCTGCATCGTCATCGCCACCCACGCGCGTGCCGGCTGCCCCTTCGGCACGTCCAGACGTATTCGAGTTGGCTTGTGTGTTCGCGTGACCGCGTCCGGTCTGGACCCAATCCTGGAGCTTGTTGCGCGCACCGCTGATGGTGAAGCCATCCTCATACAAAAGATCCCGTATGCGGCGGATCATCAGCACTTCATGATGCTGGTAGTAGCGACGATTGCCGCGCCGCTTCATCGGGCGCAGCTGGGTAAATTCCTGCTCCCAGTAGCGCAGCACATGCGGCTTGACGTCGCAGAGCTCACCGACCTCGCCGATGGTGAAGTAGCGTTTAGCGGGGATGGCAGGGAGCGTTGTGGCCATGGGCGCGGGAATGTCGGCGAAAGCGGTCGAGGGTACCGCAAGCGCGATCGATGGGGAAGAGCGCGAGGCGTATTACCCCTGCACTTGTTCCTTCAACTTCTGGCTGGCGTGAAATGTGACTACGCGCCGTTCCTCAATCGGAATCAGCTCGCCGGTCCGAGGATTGCGGCCAGGTCTCGGCGCCTTAGTGCGAATTTGAAAGTTACCGAAGCCCGATAACTTGACGTCTTCGCCGTCGATCAGCTCTCGGCAGAGCAGTTCGAAAAAAGCGTCGACCATATCTTTGGCTTCGCGTTTATTGAGCCCAATCTGGTCGAACAGCAGATCCGCGAGCTGCGCTTTCGTGAGAGTCGGCGTTTCGAGAGTCTCAACGGAAAGACTTCCGACCATATCGCTCTGCGATGGCGAAGACTTATCGCTAGACATCACGTTCGCAACCTTGCCGCAAGCTGGCTTGAAAGCTGGACTATCACGGCCTGGACCGCGTTTTCGATACGCGTGTCATCCAGGGGCCCGTAGCCGCCATTGAAAACCAGCCGGATCGCCAGGCTCTTTTCACCCACCTCGAGTCCACTGTTCGCCGGTGTGCCTGGGCGCGGACGATAGATATCGAAAAGGGTCGAATGACGCAACAGACCGTCGGTCGCGGCGCTCTGCATCGCGCCCTGCACCGCACCGAAGGTAATCGCTTCTGCGACCACGATGGCGATGTCGCGCTCCACGTCCTGCTGCCGCGCGACCGGCATAGGCACAGGCACCGGATGGGCGAGCACAGCCCGCAGATCGAGCTCGAACAGTACCGGTGCGCCCGCAAAACCCCAAGACTGACGCCAGCGCGGATGGAGTTCGCCCATGACACCGATCGGTCGTCCATCAATCAGCACGCGCGCGCTACGACCGGGATGAAGCGCGGGATGCAGCACGGGCTCGAAAACGGCCACAGCGGGAGAAAGAATCGCTTCTACATCTCCCTTTAAATCGAAGAAATCCACATCGCGGTCCGACTGGCCCCACTGCAGCGGCGCGAATGGTCCACAAGCGGCTCCCGCAACCCTCATCGGCTGGTCGAAGCCGGCGACGGCGGTGTCGGAATCCTGTGCAGCAGGATCCCGCAGGAAGACCCGGCCTATCTCGAATGCGCGGACACGCGTCATCTTTCGGTCGGCATTGAACTTCAATACTTGTAGCAATGATCCCATCAAGGATGAGCGCATGACACTCATTTGGCTCGCAATTGGATTTATTAACCGGATAGGATCGGTATTGCCCGCGAGCTCGCGCTCCCAACGCTCATCGACAAAACTGAAGTTGATCGTCTCCTGATAGCCGCGCGCTGCAACCATGCGCCGCGCTTCAAAAGCTCCGCGCTCGTTTTCGGCGCGAAGGCGCGGTGTAATCGGTGCGAGCGGAGGCGTAGTCGGCAGTTGGTCGAACCCGACGACGCGCGCGATTTCCTCGATCAGATCCTCCTCGATATTGAGATCGAACCTCCACGAAGGTGAGGTGATTTCTAGCGTTGGTCGTGCTGCATCACCCACCCGCTTGGGTTCGAGGCCGAGCGCATGCAGTGCGTTTTCGCACTGCCCCTCGTCAAGTGGCATGCCCAACACACGCGCTGCGCGATCAACACGCACACGAACCGTGGACCTCACCGGCATGGCTGGTTGATGGTCTTCTACCGGCCCGGCGCTGCCACCGCAGATCGACAGAACCAGAGCGGTGATGCGTTCTAGTTGCTCCACCGTTCCAGCGGGATCAACGCCTCGTTCGAATCGGTGCCCGGCATCGGTCGAGAAATTGAAGCGTCGCGATCGGCCAGCCACTGCCTTGGGATACCAGAATGCGGATTCAATATAAATGTTGCGCGTGTCGTCGGTAACTGATGTCGCATCTCCACCCATGATTCCCGCGAGCGATTCGACACCTTGGGCGTCGGCAATGACGCCCACATTGGAGTCGAGTTCGACCGTCGATCCATTGAGCAATTTCAGCGATTCACCCGGCGTTGCCCAGCGGACGGTGAGCGCGTCGCCGTTGAGACGGTCGCGGTCGAAGATATGCGTGGGTTGCCCGAATTCGAACATCACGTAGTTTGAAATATCGACCAGCGCACTCACGCTGCGCTGCCCGCAGCGCGAAAGCCGATCCACCATCCATGCAGGAGTCTTGGCTTTTGGATCGACGCCTGTCACCACACGCCCGGAAAAACGGCCGCACAAATCGGGAGCCGTGATGGTTACAGGGAGACGTGCGTCTGTTGCGACGGTCACGACTGGCACCGGCGTCGCACGCAGCGGCGCTCCAGTCAGAGCAGAGAGTTCACGCGCAACCCCATGGATGCTCAGGCAGTGCGCGAGATTAGGGGTTAGCTTGAGCGTGAGAAGAACGTCATCGAGTTGCAGTGCCGTACGAATGTCGACGCCTGGCACAGCGGTTTCGTCAAGCTCCAGCAAGCCACCTTCTTCGTTGCCCAGCCCCAATTCGCGTGAAGAGCAGAGCATGCCGTGGCTCTCGACGCCGCGCAGCTTGCCGACCTTGATCCGGAAAGGCTTACCGTCCGGGCCAGGCGGCAGCGTCGCGCCAACCGTGGCACAGGGAACCAAAATTCCTGGCCGCGCGTTGGGAGCTCCGCAGACGATCTGAAGCGGCTCGGTAGCTCCAATTTCAACACTGCAGATACGCAAGCGATCAGCATCGGGATGCTGCGCTGTATCAATGATTTTGCCGACTACAACACCGCTGAAGGCCGGTGCAACGGGTCGAATTTCCTCGACTTCCAGCCCCGCCATAGTGAGGACGTCGGCCAGTTGCTGAGTGTCAAGCGCGGGGTCGCAGAACTCCCGCAGCCAGGATTCCGGAAATTGCATGCAGAGGTACCCAGATTCTTAAAAAAACAAAACCGCAAGAGCCAGCTCGAACTTATTGAAACTGACCAAGAAAACGCATGTCGCCGTCAAAAAACAGGCGCAAATCATTCACGCCATAACGCAGCATAGTCAGTCGGTCCGGGCCCATGCCGAAAGCAAAACCGATGTAGCGCTCAGGGTCGAGCCCCATGTTGCGCACGACCTGGGGATGCACTTGCCCAGAACCCGCAACCTCCAGCCAGCGACCTGCATTCGGTCCGCTGGCAAACTGGATGTCGATCTCAGCGCTTGGCTCGGTAAACGGAAAGAAACTGGGCCTGAAGCGCAGGACCAGATCATCACTCTCGAAAAAGGTACGGCAGAACTCTGTAAATACGACCTTCAGGTCCTTGAAGCTCACGTTCTCACCAATCCACAGCCCCTCACATTGGTGGAACATCGGCGAATGGGTTGCATCGGAGTCAACGCGATAAGTGCGCCCTGGCGCAATCACGCGAATTTCAGGCATATCGCGACCGGAATCGATAGTGCCGCGGTGCCGTTTGACATGCTGAACCGCATGCCGGATCTGCATAGGACTCGTATGGGTGCGCAGCAGCAACGGCGCTTCGGCAGCGCCACCTTCCACATAAAAAGTGTCGTGCATCGAACGAGCGGGATGGTCCTGCGGCGTATTGAGTGCGGTGAAATTGAACCAGTCGGTCTCAATCTCCGGCCCTTCTGCGACAGCGAAGCCCATTGAGGCAAAGATCGATTCGATGCGCTCCAGCGTCAACGAGACAGGATGAAGACCGCCGCCTCCGCCACTCCGCCCGGCAAGCGTTACGTCAAGGCGCTCACTCTGCAATTGCCGCTCGAGTTCAGCATCCGCAAGCTCCTGCCGGCGCTCACCCAAGCTGAGTTCAATTGCCTGTTTGCAGGCATTGATGACCGCGCCCCTTGCCTTTTTCTCTTCTACCGGCAGTGCGGCAAGGTCGCGCATCATGGCGGTGATCTGCCCGGACTTGCCAAGGAAACCCGCTTTGACGTTCTCCAGTTCGGCGGGCGTCACGGCTGCAGAAAAACTTGCCTTGGCGGCTTCGAGCAAATGGTCGAGATCGTCGTTCATGGTGCTTTGGAAATGAAAAAGGGCCAGCGCTTCTTTCAAGCTCTGGCCCTCGCTTACGGCGCGTGGCGCGCCGAAGAATGTCAGGCGGCCAGTTTGGCCTTGACCTGATCCACGATGCTTGCGAAACCGGCCTTGTCATGGACAGCCAGATCGGCCAGCATCTTGCGGTCGATCTCGATCGCAGCCTTTTTCAGCCCGTTGGTGAACTGGCTGTAGGTCAACCCGAGTTCACGCGATGCGGCATTGATACGCGCAATCCAGAGGCGACGGAATACGCGCTTCTTGGTCCGGCGGTCGCGATAAGCGTACTGACCAGCCTTCATAACCGCCTGTTTGGCGATCCGATAGACATTGCCGCGACGGCCGCGGAAACCCTTGGCCAGGGCGAGAACTTTCTTGTGACGGGCGCGTGCTGTTACACCACGTTTAACGCGAGGCATGTAATTACTCCTTGTGTTCGTTCGAGGTGATCAGACGCCGCGGCCGGGCATCATGGCGGCAACGGAAACCAGATTGGTCTCATGTACCGCTGTGGAACCGCGCAAATGGCGTTTGTTCTTGGTAGTCTTCTTCGTCAAGATGTGGCGCTTGAAAGCTTGGCCACGTTTGACGGTACCTCCCGGGCGAACACGAAAGCGCTTCTTTGCACTGCTCTTGGTCTTCAATTTGGGCATGTGAATGCTCCTATTCATTGTGCTCGTGAGGCGCCGCGAACCACCGCGGACTTGGATGCCCCGAGCCACTTTTTTCCGGCCTGACGATGCAGCCCGGGCGCGCACCGGCAAAACCGGCTCGCAGTGCTCACTCCGGAAAAATCCGGAGTGAAAACATGGTTTAACTCTCTTTAAAAACCGCTCGCTTCAGTCCTCAGGCCGATTCGGTGGAATTCGATTCCGACGAAGCAGGCTTGGGCACGGGCTTTTTACGGCCAGGAGCAATCATCATGATCATCTGACGCCCTTCAAGCTTCGGGAACTGCTCGATCAGGATCTGATCAGCGAGCTCATCCCGGATCCGCTGAAGCAGCGCCATTCCAATTTCCTGGTGCGTGATTTCACGCCCGCGAAAACGCAAGGTAATCTTGCATTTGTCGCCTTCAGCCAGAAAGCGCCGGATGTTGCGCATCTTGATGTTGTAGTCGCCGTCGTCCGTTCCCGGCCGAAACTTGATTTCCTTGATCTCGATGACCGTCTGCTTCGATTTCGCCTCGGCAGCCCGCTTTTGCTCTTGATATTTGAACTTGCCGTAATCCATCAACCGGCATACAGGCGGGATGGCGGTCGCTGCGATCTCGACGAGATCGACATCAAGCTCTCCAGCCATGCGCAATGCATCAGTGATGGACACAATGCCCAACGGCTCGTTCTCAGGACCGGAAAGCCGGACTTCAAGGGCCATGATCTCGCGGTTCAAACGATGTTTGCGTTCCTCGCGATGGCGGCGGTCACGAAATTCTGTAGCGATGGTTCAAATCCTTTAATAATTTACTACGTAATACGTAGCCAAATCCGCCCACGGAGCGTGCGTCAGCGTCGGTTTTTCTTGATAGTTCAAGAAAAGCCGGTCAGCTTTTGACCGCGACATCGTTGAGGAGCTTCTGTACGAAGGCGTCCACCGACATCACGCCGAGATCCAGATTGCCCCGGGCGCGCACCGCGACGGAACCGGCTGCCATCTCCTTATCGCCAACGACAAGGATAAAAGGCAGCTTTTGCAGCGAATGCTCTCGGATTTTATACGTTATCTTCTCGTTGCGCAGATCAAGCGCCACTCTAAGGCCTTGATCCTGCAACGTTTTGGCAATTTCGCGACAGGTTTCAGCCTGGTTGTCGGTGATATTGAGGATCGCCACCTGCACCGGCGCGAGCCATGCAGGCAGTGCTCCGGCGTGATGTTCAATGAGCATTCCGAGGAAGCGCTCCATGCTTCCGACGATGGCGCGATGCAGCATGACGGGCCGGTGGCGTTCTCCGTCCTCGCCCACGTACTCGGCGCCGAGCCGCTCGGGCATATTGGAGTCGATCTGGATGGTGCCGCACTGCCAGACGCGGCCGAGCGCATCCTTGAGCGAGTATTCGATCTTCGGCGCATAAAACGCGCCCTCGCCCTCGGCAATCTGAAAGTCGCAACCCGACTGCCGCAGGCTCTCCATCAATACGCCTTCAGTGCGGTCCCAGTAGGCATCTGAGCCGATCCGTTTTTCGGGGCGCGTCGAGACCTTGTAGATCACCTCGGTGAATCCGAAATCACGATAGACCTTTTGCAGCAGCGCAGTGAAGGCTGCGCACTCCGCCAGGATCTGATCATCGGTGCAGAAGATATGGCCGTCGTCTTGCGTGAACGCCCGGACGCGCATGATGCCGTGCAGACCGCCCGAGGGCTCGTTGCGATGGCATTGACCAAATTCGCCATATCGCAGCGGAAGATCGCGGTAGCTCTTTACACCCTGCTTGTAGATCAGGATGTGGCCAGGACAATTCATCGGCTTCAGGGCATAGTCCCGCTTCTCGCTCTCGGTGACGAACATGTTTTCACGGTACTTGTCCCAGTGGCCGGTCTTTTCCCATAGCCCCTGATCAAGGATCTGCGGCCCCTTGACCTCGAGGTAGCCGTTGTCCCGATAGACGCGGCGCATGTACTGCTCGACTTCTTGCCACACTGTCCAACCTTTCGGGTGCCAAAAGACCGTGCCAGGTGAATGTTCGTCGAGGTGGAACAAATCGAGCTCTCGTCCCAGCCGGCGGTGATCGCGCTTTTCAGCTTCCTCGATCCGCTTGATATAGCTTTCCAGATCCTTCTTGTCGGCCCAGGCGGTGCCATAAATGCGCTGAAGCTGCTCATTCTTTGCGTCACCGCGCCAATAAGCACCCGCCAGCTTGGTCAGGCGGAAAACCTTCAGAAAACGCGTGTTCGGCACGTGCGGGCCACGACACATGTCCACATATTCCTGATGGTGGTACATCCCCATCGCCTGCTCGTCCGGCATGTCTTCCACCAGTCGCAACTTGTAGTCCTCACCGCGGGACTTGAAGGTCTCGATCACTTCGGCGCGCGGTGTGATTTTCTTCAACACGTCGTAGTCCTGCGCGATCAGCTGCTTCATGCGCGCTTCGATCGCCGCAAGATCCTCGGGCGTGAACGGCCGCTCGTAGGCGATGTCGTAATAAAAGCCATCCTCGATGACCGGGCCGATCACCATGCGTGCGGTGGGATAAAGCTGTTTGACCGCATGTCCAAGCAAGTGGGCGGTCGAATGGCGAATGATCTCCAACCCCTCCGGATCCTTGGGCGTGATGATCTGCAGGCGCGCGTCGTGCTCGATCTTGTCAACAGCATCGACCAGCTTGCCGTTGACTTTGCCCGCCACCGTCATCCGGGCTAGTCCGGCACCAATGGATTGAGCGACCTCGGCAACCGTAACCGGGCCGGGATATTCGCGCTGCGAGTTGTCGGGAAGCGTGATCTGCACCATGAAAAAACCTCGTGAAAAGCAAAAAGCGCGGCTGAAACCGCGCTTTGCTACATATAGAGAAGCTGCTTGCCCAAGCAGGATATGCGCTAGCGGTCTAAAACACCCTCAATTCTGGGATCCGAGTTCGCGGTGTCATAAGCTGCTGCGCCTTTCTATCTTCTTGTGACGGGTGGGGAAAACTCATTGCGAGCAACCCAAGAGTCTATCAGCGACGCTTGAGGTCGCCGGCATCGAGGCGCTCCAGGGATTTCGAATCTTGCATCCAAAAAAAAGCCCGGCAACTGGGCCGGGCTCTGCAAATTTGCGCCGTCAGAAGGGGCTATCTCTGCGTCAGTGGAACTGCTCTTCTTCGGTCGAGCCGGTGAGTGCAGTCACGCTGGACTTGCCGCCTTGGATCACTGTCGTCACCTCGTCGAAATAGCCGGTCCCGACCTCCTGCTGGTGCGAAACGAAGGTGTATCCGCGCTCGCGGGCAGCAAATTCCGGCTCTTGCACCTTCTCGACATAAGCAGACATTCCGCGCTGCGCATAGTCCTGCGCCAAGTCGAACATGTTGAACCACATGGAATGAATGCCCGCCAGCGTAATGAACTGGTATTTGTAGCCCATCGCGCCGAGCTCCTTCTGGAACTTGGCAATGGTGGCATCGTCAAGGTTCTTTTTCCAGTTGAACGACGGCGAGCAGTTGTACGCAAGCATCTTGCCCGGATGGACCTTGTGCACTGCTTCGGCAAACTTGCGGGCGAACTCCAGATCGGGGGTGCCTGTTTCGCACCAGACCAGATCGGCGTAGTGCGCATAAGAAACCGCACGCGAGATGGCTTGGTCCATCCCTTTGCGGGTCTTGAAGAAACCCTCTGCCGTGCGTTCGCCGGTCAGGAACGGCTTGTCGTTCTCGTCGTAGTCGCTGGTGATCAGATCGGCGGCTTCGGCATCCGTGCGGGCGATGACCAGTGTCGGCGTTCCGCACACGTCGGCCGCCATGCGGGCGGCGACCAGCTTTTGAACCGCTTCCTGCGTAGGGACCAGCACCTTGCCGCCCATGTGCCCACACTTTTTCACTGACGCGAGCTGGTCTTCAAAGTGAACGCCACCTGCACCGGCACGGATCATCGCTTTCATCAGTTCGAACGCATTGAGCACGCCGCCAAATCCGGCTTCTGCATCGGCCACGATGGGCGCGAAATAGTCCACGTGGCCCTTGTCGCCAGCCTGCACGCCTCGCGACCACTGGATTTCATCCGCGCGGCGGAACGTGTTGTTGATGCGCTCCACGACTGTGGGAACGGAATCCACCGGATACAAGGATTGATCCGGGTACATAGACGCATAGCTGTTGTTGTCCGCCGCAACCTGCCAGCCCGAAAGATAGATCGCCTTCACCCCGGCCTTGACCTGCTGCATGGCCTGCCCACCCGTCAGCGCTCCCAGGCAATTCACATAAGGTTCGCTGTGGACGAGATCCCACAGCTTTTCGGCACCGCGCCGAGCTAGCGTGTATTCGATCGGAAAGGAACCGCGCAAACGGACAACGTCAGCAGCGGTATAGCCGCGCTTGATCCCTTTCCAGCGCGCGTCTGACGCCCATTCTTTTTCAAGAGCGGCGATCTGTTGTTCCCGGCTGAGCTGCTCGGTGATGGTCTGTGGCATGAAGGACTCCTTTATAAGCGGGCTGATCAACCAACTGCGGCGATCATGGGGCCAAGCATAGTCTTCTATAAGACCTATCTATGTCTTATGTCTTATAGAAGACAATATTTCTTTTCTATTCAAATCAACAACTTATGCAGCACGTTTCTTTATGTGGAACGATCTTTTGACACGCGAAAACCGACACCCAGAATCTTTCACGTCATTTCCCACAATGCGAAACGTCTTTTGTCAGTCGAAACGCGTGGGGCAGAAAGCGCACCAGTCGCCGTGCTCTATGACCTGCCGAGGCTCGACAAGGGCCGACGGCTCGATCTCATAGACAAGACACTCAAGAGAGCCTCCGCCGGCCAGTTCGACTGGCCGGATGACCTTCAAATACTCCCCGTTCGGCTCCGGCAACAAGCCTTCGATTTCATCGAGACGGCTCTCAAGGGCCGGGCTTATCCGGTAAACCTCGCCTTGCACGAGCGCTCCCGCTTGCACCGTCAATCCGGGATACCAGCCGAGGCAGTACAGTGCCCCTTCGATGACAGCTGCGTCGACATAGGTGGGCGGGGGCTCGAGCAGATTGATGTCGTTGGATTCTCCGCGGCGCAGGGTGCCGTACACGAAAACATGGCGAAAGACAGATAACTCCGCGTCGCCGGCACCGGAAGTGGAAAGGGTCGTGGCGGCACCTTCATCAAATTGAACCGCTTCAGGAAAGGTCGACGATGGAGACATGGCACATGCTAGCCAATTCGGCCCACTCGTCCATTCGCCCGCGCACGGTCGTTCCGCTGGCTCCAAGCGCAGTTCGCGACTGCGCGGACGTCCGAAATGCGAAGGGCCATGGCATTCGCAGTGATTCCCGGCGGTGCGCTATTGCTACAAGGTGACAAAACCGTGTTCTTTCTCTTGGAAAGCGCATTTTTCTCCAGTAGCATGCGCAGTGCCAGTGGAGGCGTAGTTTTCGCTGGTGACAAGACCAAACCCTCCTAAGGATTCCAACATGGCAACTGCAAAGAAAGCGCCGGCAAAAGCACCGGCGAAGAAGACTGCGGCTGCGGCGCCTGCCGCAGCCAAGAAGGCTCCGGCTGCGAAGCGCGCTCCGAATCCCGCTTTCATGAAAGCGCTCACCCCGAGCCCGGCACTTGCTGCGGTCGTCGGCAGCACCCCGCTGCCACGTACCGAAATCGTCAGCAAACTGTGGATATACATCAAGAAACACGATCTGCAGGATCCTGCCAACAAGCGCAACATCAACGCTGATGCAAAGCTGAAGGAAATCTTCGGCAAGAATCAGGTATCGATGTTCGAACTGGCTGCCCTCATCGGCAAACACGTCAGCTGAACCGACGCAGGCCCCAGCAACAACGCCGGCATTCGCCGGCGTTTTGTATTTCTGTGGTTGGGATTAAATGCGATCAAGCATGCAAGAAACTGGAGAGCGCAGCGCGCGCGTCAATCCCTTTTTGCTCGCCCGCTTAGCCGGATGTCTATTCGCCTCGAATTTAGAGTTTTCCGATCCGTTCGCTAGCCCGAGACGGTCCGGGTGATCGTTGGGTACCCTGTCAGTCATGTCCGTTTCTATCGCTCATTCGCCATCCGGCTCTTCGTCAAGACTTGCACGCAACACTGTCATTGCAGGCGGTGTGCTGGTTTGCCATGCTGCGATCCTGTGGGCCGTACAGTCGGGGCTTCACAAACGCATCAATCCTCCTGTGGTGCCCGTGGAAATGATTAGTGAAATCATTACGCCAGCGCAGCCGATCATTGCTCCACCTCCGCCGCCGGCACCAGTCAGGCCGCCGCCGCCAGCACCGAAGCCCCCACCAGAGCCACCTCCCAAGCGAGCTCGCGCACCTACCCCTGCGCCCAAAGTGAGACACCGTTCACCGGCGCCTGCACCCGTGCCCTCACCACTACCCCGTGCTATCACGGATCCCACGCCTTCGCCCAATGCACCGCTCGGCACTACCGAGATGCAGCCACCTTCACCTCCAACGCTCGCACCACCTCCTGCTCCCGCCTTACCGCCGCCAGCTCCTCCTGCACCTCCGGCTGCTCAAGCTCCACCACCACCACCGCGGATTGATCTGCCGTCTAGCAATGCCGACTATCTGAACAATCCGAAGCCGGCCTATCCCTCGATGAGCCGGCGGATGGGTGAGCAGGGCAAGGTTATCGTTCGAGTACTTATCGGCGCCGATGGTGTTGCGCAGCGGGCAGAGATCCAGAAATCCAGCGGATTCGATCGCCTGGACAAGGCAGCCTACGAAACCGTTCTGAGATGGCGTTATTCCCCCGGCAAACGCAATGGCGTGGCCGAGACTATGTGGTTCAACGTTCCCATCAATTTTGTTCTTGAGTAATTCGGAGTCTCGAAAAAATGAATTCGGAATTTGGTCTGGTCAATATCTGGGTGCAGGGCGACCTCGTCATCCGAGGTGTAGCGATTCTGCTGGTCGGCATGTCGGTGGCGTCGTGGATGGTCATCATCATAAAAGCCATGGACATCGTGCGCTACAAGTCCTTCGCTCGACATGCGGACGATTTCTGGCATAGCGAAGATCTCCCGGCAGCACTGGAAAAGCTGGGTTCGAACCCGATGAATCCGTTCCGGCAACTGGCTATCGAAGGACGCGAGGCAGCCGCGCACCATCGCAATACCAAGGCGCATCTGCATGATGCTCTGGACGTCAGCGACTGGATCACCCGAACCCTGCGAAACACCATTGACGAGGTCACAGCGCGCATGCAGTCGGGGCTTGCCGTGCTGGCATCCGTGGGCTCCACCGCTCCCTTCATCGGGCTCTTCGGCACCGTCTGGGGCATCTATCACGCGCTCATGAGCATCGGAACCAGTGGGCAGGCGACGATCGACAAGGTTGCCGGCCCGATCGGCGAGGCGCTGATCATGACGGCCCTCGGTCTTGCGGTAGCGATTCCTGCAGTCCTGGGGTACAACGCGCTCGTCCGTGGCAACAAGTCGGTGCTCCTCATTCTCAATTCCTTTGCGCACGACCTGCATGCCTACTTTGTCACCGGTGCGCGTGTCAGCGGCACACCAACTGCCGCGACAGTTGGCCAAATGAAAAAGAGCCCCTGATCATGGCTTTCGGAACCCAGGACGAGACCGACGAGGTGATGAACGAAATCAACATGACGCCGCTCGTGGACGTCATGCTGGTGTTGCTCATCATCTTCATCATCACCGTGCCGGTCATGAAGAATTCGGTGAATATCGACCTGCCCCGCGTGGCTGCCCAAAGCGCGGACGTCAAGCCCGAGACGATCCGCCTCAGCGTGCAAGCCGATGGCAGCTACGTATGGAATGCGGAGCCGGTTTCCGACAACGATCTGGAGCCGCGCCTGGCGGCAGAAGCCGCCAAGGATCCCCAGCCCGATCTGCACATACGTGGCGACAAGAACGTTAGGTACGAGCGCGTCGCTAAGGTATTAGCGGCAGCCCAGACCGCCGGCGTCAAAAAAATCGGGTTTATCACCGAGCCGCCGAAGCCTTGATCGACGACCCGTTTGTCACTCACCCGCAGCCAACGTCGGCCAAGGCCCACAGCACTGCTCAAAGAGACAGCGTGGCGATCCCGGCCTTGGCGATCTGGACGTCTTCGTTCGATTTGACACCGCTGACACCCACCGCGCCGATCGTGACACCATCCTTGACGATTGGCACACCGCCTTCGAGCAAACCCTGCACGTGCGGCACCGTGAGAAACGCCGTCCGGCCGCCGTTGATCACATCTTCATAGGCTTTGGTTTCACGTTGGCCGAGCGCGGCGGTATGCGCCTTTGCGGGAGCAATGTGTGCCGAAAGCGGCGCCGCACCGTCAAGACGCTGCAACCACAGCAGATGGCCCCCGTCGTCGACGATAGCGATCGTGACAGCCCATTGATTGCGGAGAGCTTCAGCTTCTGCGGCAGCGGCGATGAGTTTGAGGTCGGCGAGTTCGAGTACGGCTTTGTTTTTCATGAATTACCTAAAAATGAAGGAGGAAGGTGAATCGGCACGTGTAAAGATACGGCGACATCTGAGCATAGCGCTCATCCAGCGCCAGACAGGGCGCCTTTGCGATCTCCGGGGAGTCGTCTCCGCCCTTTGCAGGTAAGCGCAACGGAACCAAGAGCAGGATATCCCCACGAAGTTTAGGAAAGCGGTTGCCGGGTTAATCCATTGGCAGCGCGGGCTACCTCTAGAATTTGGCAGTAACGCCTTCACATCGAAGGCACTAGGAGTAATCAGATGACCGAACAGCTCAAGACCTTCGACGGCACCGCCGGGCTCGGCCGGGAAGCGCCGTCCATCGAACAGCGCCACCGGGTTATGCGCAATACCTACTGGCTGCTGAGCCTGAGCTTGCTGCCGACCGCTCTGGGCGCTTGGGTGGGCGTGGCAACGGGAATCACGCGCGCACTTACTGGTGGCCTGGGTCTGGTGGTTTTTCTTGGCGGAGCTTTCGGGTTCATGTATGCCATCGAGAAAACAAAGCGCTCGGCTGCTGGTGTGCCCGTGCTGCTCGGCTTCACGTTCTTCATGGGCCTGATGCTTTCGCGCATGATTGCGGCAATCCTCGGCTTCAGCAACGGCGCCGAACTGATCATGACGGCGTTTGCTGGAACAGCCGGCGTTTTCTTTGTGATGGCGACAGCCGCCAGCATGATCAAGCGCGACATCTCCGGCATGGGCAAGTGGCTCTTCGTGGGTGTGCTGGTGCTGCTGGTTGGCTCGGTCATCAACGTCTTCATCGGCTCGACTGCCGGCATGGCGGCCGTTTCCATGGCTGCGATCGGCATCTTCAGCGCCTACATGCTGTATGACCTGAAGCAGATCATCGACGGCGGCGAGACAAACTACATCTCGGCAACGCTTCGGCTCTACCTCGATCTGTTCAACGTTTTCCAGAGTCTGCTTGCACTGCTCGGAATCTTCGGCGGACAGCGTGACTGATCAGCGCTTCGCCTCTTGCTGAAAAGCTGCTGGTTCGGAACCATTCATATGCCTTCCGGCCGAGCAGACAAAAAAATGGGGCCCGAGCGGCCCTTTTTTCATGCCCCGGTTTTTGTTCGCTCATTCCTGTTGTCCAGAAATGTTGGACGCGGCGCGGTCCCGCTTCAGTTCTGCCAGCGTCTGCCGATACCAATTCTGTGATGCCCGTCCACACCGCCACCTTCCGCCCTCTTCGTCGATCACGCCTGCCGATGCTGGCGCTGGCCTTGCCCCTGGTGTTGTCGCTCAGCGGCTGCGACATACCCGGACTTGGTCCTGATCCCCGAATCGCGCAGCGCGATGCCGATGCTCGCGCCGTAGGAGGAGCCTGCCGGTATGCGCTGCGGGGGATAGAGGATTGTTATCGTCTGAACGACAAAGCATCCAAGGCGCAGGTTTTTGCGGGCTGGAAGGATATGGACCAATACATGAGGGACAACAAGATTGACGGAATCCCCGCCAATCTGGCGCAGGCCTCGCCGCCCGCTGCCGCGTCCGAATCAGGCGCCGCAGCGGATACGGAAGCCAGTATCGACAAAGAGAGCGAAAAGCTGGTTGCGGGCAGTCGTGCGCGTCGGTCGGCGCGCGCAGCGCCCCTTTAGCTTTGGTTTTCGGTATCTGACGTTGCCCTTGCATCGATCCGGTCAAACACCGCGATGCTTTCCACGTGCGATGTGTGGGCGAACATGTTCACCACTCCGGCTCTGCTGAGGCGATATCCCGCTAGATGCACCAGAACACCCGCATCCCGTGCCAGCGTGGCTGGATTGCAACTGACGTAGACGATGCGTTGTGGCCGCTTCCACGCGCCTTGAGCCAGGTTCTCAGCAAGGAACGCAAGCGATCGGGCCCGCTCGTGCGCTTCCTCCGCATTCGACACTGAGGGGCCGTCAGCGCGAGGATCGCCGTCGAGAATCTTGTCGCCAACCGAATCATCCGCATCGAGCTCAATTGCAGCACCGTTCGCCCGATGCAGTTCAGCCAGCGCCTTGACGAGGGCAAAAGCACCTTCGCGCGGCGGATCGATCAACCACTTGTGGGCCTCGCCATCCGCCAGCAGCTGCGCTGCACCCATCTCAAATAGATTCCTTACTGCGAATTCAGTAGCTGCAAGCGCATGTGGTATAAGCGCTTTCGCCTTGTTTGATTCATAGTTTTCCTGCGCGCGTTGGACCAGCGGATCGCTGCCTTCGATGCCAAGCACGCTGCCGGCACGGGTAGCCAGCGGCAAGGTGAAATTTCCCAGGCCGCAAAACCAGTCGATAACGCGCTCAGTCGGCTGCACCTCCAACAATTGCAGCGCTTTGTCCACCAGCACCCGGTTGATGAACGGGTTGACCTGCGTGAAGTCAGTAGGCCTGAACGGCATCGTGACGCCGAATGCGGGCAAGGCATAGGCAAGCTGATCCTGAACACCCTGATCATCGAGCAAGCGCACGGTCTCAGGCCCCTTGGGCTGCAACCACCATTGCACGCCGTGATCATCCGCAAACAAGCGAAGTGCTGCCAGATCGGGCAGCGACAAGGGTTCGAGGTGACGCAATACCAAGGCCGTAACGGAATCACCACGCGCCAGCTCGATTTGCGGGATTGTCTCGCGGGCCTCAAGGCTCCCGATCAAGGCGCGCAAGGGCATGAGCAATGCTTCGACCTGCGGCGGCAGGATCGGGCACACCTCCATATCTGTCACGTAACGACTCTTGCGTTCATGAAAGCCGACCAGCACCGTTTCCCGCTTGCGCACATAGCGCACCGACAGTCGTGCGCGATGGCGATAGCCCCATGTCGGCCCTTCGATTGGCCGCATGACATTCTCGGCCCGCAGCTTCGAAAGATGCCAGAGCGCGTCCTCCAGCACCCGCTGTTTGCTCGCGACCTGCGCGCCGATATGCAGGTGCTGCATCTTGCATCCGCCACAGGCACCCACGTGCAGGCCGAAGTTCGGACACCCAGGCTCCACGCGCTGGGACGATTCGCGATAGATCTGATGGACTATTGCCTGTTCCCAAGTGCTCTTGCTGCGCTGTGTTCTGACGCTCACCAACTCTGTTGCCAAGGCCCCCTCGACAAAGACCACCTTGCCATCGGGACGTCGTGCAATGCCCTGCGCTTCGGCATTGAGCGACTCGATCAGCAACGTGTCTGCGACGGCCGAGCTGGCAACGCCTTTCTCCTCCCAAGAATCTCCAGCGGCCATTGCGGCAGCTACATTCGGCATGCTGGCAGCAGGAAGATCACTCATGAAAAATAAGGTGAAGTGCGCTCATCCGTTGCGAGCAATTGCCGCGGGGTAAACCCAGGGCATCGCTCACAGCAGCGGACACGAACAGTGATAAACGGCGCCGAAGTTCGCGCTGGAAGTCAGCGAGCAGCGAGATAGCGGGCCGGATCGACCGGCTTGCCCATACGGCGAATCTCGAAGTGCAGTTTCACGCGATCAGCATCGGTGCTGCCCATTTCCGCGATCTTCTGGCCTTTGCGCACGGTCTGGTCTTCCTTCACCAGCAAGGTCTGGTTGTGCGCGTAGGCGGTGAGGAATGTGTTGTTGTGCTTCAGGATGATCAGGTTGCCATAGCCACGCAAACCGGCCCCCGCGTACACCACCCGGCCGTCAGCAGCGGCGAGCACCGGATCACCGGCCTTGCCTCCGATGTCGTAACCCTTGTTCTTAGCCTCGTCGAAGGTGGCAAGCAGTTTGCCCGCCGCTGGCCAGATGAAGCTCGGCTGGTCGGCACTTTCAGCAGAGGGAGAATCCGACGCCGCAGCTGGTGGCGCTGCGGCCGAGCTCCCAGCACTTGCTGCTCCTGCTGCAAGCGCCCCAGCCTCGCTGGTTGCCGCCGCTGGTGAGCCAGGAGGAGGTGCGTAGGAAGATGGCGCAACCGACGCTGGCTGTGATGGAGGTGGCGCAACTGGCGCCACAGATGCCATATGTGTTCCGGTTGGGGGAACCACGCGCAGCACCTGCCCAACCTCGATCAGATCGGGATTCTGCAATTGATTCCAGCGAGCAATGTCACGCCAGCTATGGCCTGTTTCCGCGCTGATCTTGCGGACGGTATCACCCGGTTTGACGGTGTAATACCCTGGCCGGCCCGCGTTCTCCGCACCGGGCAGAGGCTTCGCGGCAGCGGGAGATTCTGGAGTCGCCGGACTAGCTTCGGGCGCCGCGGTGGTCGAAAAAGACCCCGCTCCCAATCCGCGGTCTTCCACTGGTGGCGCGCGCAACGGCGTCCCCGGAGCACATCCGGCCAGCAGCGCCAAAGCCGCCAATGCCCCCGCTCCGATCCACCCCAATCCACGCGCATTCCGCATAAGCAATCCTTCAAGCAATTCCCGATTTTAGGGGGACAAAGTTTACGTCTTCGAGTTGCCTGCTCGCGAGTCCCTTTGCACTGCGATCCAGCACTACCAATGCCTGGCGTCCAGACTGCGTGACGATGGGTGCCACCAGGCGCGCACCCATCCCCAATTGCTCGCCCCAGGCTGCGGGCAAGGCTTGGCCGCCCGCTGCAGCGATGATGCCCGCATAGGGCGCGCCCTTGGGGAATCCCACCATCCCGTCACCGAACAGCAGATGCACGTTCGGCAGGCGAAACGCCCGCAGATTCTCCCGCGCCTTTTCATGCAGGGCCCGCAAACGTTCGATCGAATACACCTCGCGCGCCAGCTGTCCCAGGACAGCCGCCTGGTAGCCACAGCCGGTTCCGATTTCGAGCACGCGATCAAGGCGACCGCCCGAGGCCGCAGCAGCGCCCAAGAGCAGTTCGGCCATGCGCGCGACCACGCTTGGCTTGGATATCGTCTGGCCCAGGCCGATCGGCAGACTCGTGTCCTCGTAGGCTTGGGCAACGAGTCCGCTATCCACGAAGCGATGGCGCTCGATCTTGCCCATCGCCTCCAGCACTGCTGGCGACCGGATACCCTGCTCTTCGAGCTTTCGGACCATGCGAGCGCGTACGGCGCGGAAATCCGGTTCAGAAGAGGTGCGCTGAATATATTCTCTATTTTTTTGAGCTGTAGCCTTTATTCCACCAGCGCCATCAGCTATTTTTTGAAGAGCAATTCGGACCACTGGGCGGTGCGTTGGCGCATGCGGAGCCGCCGGGGAAAGGCTCGCTGGAAACCTGGACCGGTCGATCATGCGCCAGGCGCCCGCACGCGACCGGCATCCGGGTCGCGATCTGCACTCGGAGCCATCGCGCCGCCCAGGCGTCTGGCCGTCTCCACCCAATAGCCGAGATTTTCGTGATCCGTCAGATCGACCTTCAACGGAGTAATCGACACATGGCCTTGCGCCGCGGCGTGGAAATCGGTGCCTTCAGAGCCGTCCCGAGCAGCGCCGGCGCCGCCAATCCAGTACATCGTCTCACCGCGCGGGCTCTGCTGGGTGATCACCCGCTCGGCTGCGTGGCGACGACCCAGACGGCACAGCCGTAAAGGCAGGAGATCCTTCAACGGCCGATTCGGAATATTGACGTTGAGCAGCCAGGGCGCGTCTCCCACCAGTTCACCCGCTATCAGCTGCTGGACAATTTCGCGCGCTTTCTGCGCGGCCGCTTCCAGTTCGCCCCAGCCCTTTTCGACCTGCGAAAAAGCTATCGCGGGAACACCAAAAAGGTAGCCCTCCATCGCTGCGCCGACGGTGCCCGAATACAAGGTGTCGTCTCCCATGTTGGCCCCGTTATTGATGCCAGATACCACCAGATCAGGACGGTAGCCGATCAGACCGGTCAGCGCGATGTGCATGCAGTCGGCGGGCGTGCCGTTGATATAGCGAAATCCGTTGGCAGCGGAATGTACATACAGCGGTGCGTTGAGCGTCAGGGCGTTGGATTTGGCGCTGTTGTTGTGCTCCGGCGCCACAACTTCAACCTCTGCAATATCGCGCAAGGCGGCATGGAGTGCGACGATCCCAGGAGCCTGAAAGCCGTCATCGTTGCAAATAAGTATTTTCATGATGGTGTCTGCAACCGATTGTAGGTTCTGGTCATCGAAGAGCCTGATAGCAATCTTCCGTCGCAACGGGGACATGGCCCGCGGTCCGGCAGCCAGCACCCTCTCCTATCATGCGGAGTCACCCATCAAGGAGACCCTGACATGCATGCCTGGCTTTGCGAGAACCCGACCGGCGTTGAAGCCCTTCAGTGGCGCGAACTACCCACGCCGGCCCCTGCTGCTGGTGAAGTGCTGGTCGAAATTCGTGCAGCCAGCCTCAACTTTCCGGATTTGCTGATCGTTCAGAACAAGTATCAGATGAAGCCTGAGTTGCCATTTGTGCCGGGCTCAGAGTTCGCGGGAGTGGTGCGGGCGCTCGGCGCAGGGGTGAGCCACCTCAAGGTTGGCCAGCATGTCGCCTGCCTGCAAGGAACCGGCGCATTTGCCACGCACGTATGCGCCAAGGCGGACCAATGCGTGCCGCTGACAGAGAGTTTTTCAGATGAAGACGCTGCGGCATTCATCATGACCTATGCAACGTCGTACCACGCATTGGTCGACCGGGCTCAGCTAGTTCCCGGCGAAACCGTATTGGTGCTCGGAGCCGCCGGAGGCGTAGGCACTGCAGCCATCCAGGTCGCGAAGGCAGCCGGAGCCAGGGTCATCGCTGCTGCATCGACGGCAGCGAAATGTGCACTGTGCAAATCGATCGGCGCGGACGACACCATCGACTACAGCCAGCAGGACCTACGAGCCGCCTTGAAGGAATTGACCAACGGCCGCGGTCCCGACGTGATCTACGACCCGGTCGGCGGCGATCTGGCAGAACCGGCCTTCCGCTCGATTGCATGGCGAGGCAGGTATCTGGTCATTGGCTTTGCCGCAGGGCCGATCCCGGCACTGCCGTTCAATTTGCCCCTCCTGAAAGGCGCATCGATCGTCGGAGTGTTCTGGGGTGGCTTTGCCCGCCAAGAACCAGAAGCTCAGGCAGCGGCGCTGAAGGAACTTGCCAGCTGGTACGCGCAAGGAAAAATCAAACCCGTGATCGACCGCACCTTGCCCATGGAAGCGCTCAAGGATGCGTATGACCTGATGGGCACACGATCCGTCATGGGCAAGCTGGTGATGCTCAATAAAACGTAGAGAAGCGGGCCAAACCCACAATGCGGCACCGGGCCGACACCAGCTTTAGCTACGTGGCGCGACCTGTCTATGTTGCCCGACCGCGTTCTGTCCGCTCGTCGCGGCAGAAGCCTGGTCGTGCAACATTGGCTGACTACATCCGCATCGGAGCAGCAGGCCGTCCGGGCTCCCGCACAGGAATCACGTCTGGCACAAGCGGGTCGTCAT
>JBBSUX010000014.1:0-23285 GCA_038234045.1 Burkholderiales bacterium | reverse complement strand
CAGCACGATGTCGCCAGTCTTGAGTGTTCCCGACTGCACCAGAACGGTAGCCACCGGACCGCGACCCTTGTCGAGCTGGGCTTCGATGACCAGGCCCTTGGCAGCAGCATCAACCGGCGCTCTAAGCTCCAGCACTTCGGCCTGCAGCAATACTTGCTCGAGCAAAGCATCGATGCCTTCGCCCGTCTTGGCTGAAACGGAAACGAAGGGAGAGTCGCCACCGTACTCTTCGGGCACGACCTGCTCGACCACCAGCTCCTGCTTGACGCGTTCGGCGTTGGCATCGGGCTTATCGATCTTGTTGACCGCGACCACGATAGGCACACCGGCCGCTTTTGCGTGCTTGATCGCTTCGCGCGTCTGCGGCATGACGCCGTCGTCGGCTGCCACCACCAAAATGACAATGTCGGTTGCCTGCGCGCCACGGGCCCGCATGGCGGTGAACGCTTCGTGGCCAGGGGTATCGAGAAAGGACACCATGCCGCGCTCGGTTTGCACGTGATACGCACCGATGTGCTGCGTAATGCCACCCGATTCGCCAGCGGCAACCTTGGCGCGGCGGATGTAGTCCAGCAGCGAGGTCTTGCCGTGGTCGACGTGACCCATGACGGTGACAACCGGCGCGCGCGGGATGCTTTCGGCGTCCTGCGACAGCACTTCTTCATCCGTGAACGCTTCTGGGTCGTCCAGCGCTGCAACCAGCGCCTTGTGCCCAAGCTCTTCCACCAGAATCATGGCGGTGTCCTGATCCAGCGGCTGATTGATGGTGACCATCAGGTTCATCTTCATCAGGGCCTTGATGACCTCCGACGCCTTGATCGCCATCTTGTGCGCGAGTTCAGCCACCGTGATGGTTTCAGGCACGTGCACTTCGATGATGCGCTGCTCGACAGGCGCCTGCTGCGCATATTCTTCGCGACCGCCACGGTCGTTGCCGCGCCGTCCGCGCGGGCCGCCCCGGAAGTTGCCACGACCCACTCCACCCGAGCTGTCGCCGCGGGTTTTGAGTTCTTTCTTTTTGGCTGGATCACCCGCCCAGCTCGAAGACAACTTGGCGGACTTGATTTCCTTGCCGGCCCCAGCCCCAGCCCCAGCCGCAGGAGTACCAGGGCGAGCAACAGCGCCACCAGCTGGCTTGTGCAATGTGCCTTTGACACCCGCAGCCGGCTTCGGCTCTTCAGGCTTCTTGGCCACAAGAACCTTCGCTGGCGTCGACATCATCGAACGGATCGCAGCCGCTTCGGCTTCTGCCCTGCGACGTCTGTCACCCAGATCGACGGCGCGCGCCGTTTCTTCTTCCGAGCGCACGCGGGATTCCTCAGCTGCTTTTTCGCGTGCGTCGGCCTGCGCTTTGGCTATGGCTACAGCGGCTTCGGCCTGCTCTTTGCCAGCCTCTGCCTTCACGGCATGCGCCTGCGCTTTCTTTTCTTTTTCCTGGCGGGCATAGACGCTGGCGCGCTCATCGGCCTCGCGCTCGCGCCGCTCGCGGTCCTCGCGCTCACGGCGCACACCGACTAGCTCGTCTTCCTGCGCGCGCAGCGCTTCGGCCTGGCCCCGCGCCTCTTCTTCGCGCTTGGCAAGGTCTGGATCGCGCACGGAGTCTGCCGGAACGGGCAAAGCTTCTGCGACCGGTGCGGCCGCGACATCACTGTCTGACGCATTCGAGGCCGATTCTGCAGCCATCTCAGCCGGGTCGTCGCGCTTGATGAAGGTGCGCTTCTTGCGTACTTCGACCTGGATCGTGCGCGCCTTGCCGCTCGCGTCGGCCTGCTTGATTTCGCTGGTGGACTTCTTCGTCAGCGTAATCTTGCGGCCCGCTGCGGCGGTGCCATGGCTTGCCTGCAGATAGCCGAGCAGCTTCTGCTTGTCGGCTTCCGTCAGAACGTCGGCGGAGGTGGTCTTGGCGACACCCGCCGACTTCAACTGGTCGAGCAGGGTATCGGTGGATTTCTTGAGCTCGGTGGCGAACTCAGCTACGGTGGTACTGGACATATTCGGTTAGGGCCTCCATGCCTTTCACTCTTGGTCCGCGAACCAGTGTTCGCGTGCCTGGAGGATCAAAGCTTTAGCGTCATCGGCAGGCTGGCCGGTGATGTCGGTCAATTCGTCCACGCCGAGATCGGCGAGGTCATCACGGGTATTCACGCCCGCGGCGTTGAGCTTGGCGATCAGCTCGGCATCGAGACCTTGCAGATCCCGCAGATCCTGCGAGACGCCGCCAGAGCCCTCTTCGCGAGCGATTTCCATGGTCAGCAGGGCATCCTTGGCGCGCGAACGCAGCTCGTTGATGGTGTCTTCGTCGAAGCTTTCGATTTCCAGCATCTCGGACAACGGCACATAGGCAATTTCCTCGAGGCTGGTGAAACCTTCGGAGATCAGGATTTCAGCGATCTCCTCGTCAACGTCGAGCTTTTCCATGAACAACTGACGGCTGACACTGGTTTCGCTCGCCTGTTTTTCGGCCGATTCGGCTGCATCCATGATGTTGATCTTCCAGCCGGTGAGGTCCGAAGCCAGACGCACGTTCTGGCCGCCCCGGCCGATGGCAATGGCGAGGTTTTCCTCGTCCACCACCACGTCCATGACATGCTTTTCCTCATCGACCACGATCGACGACACGTTCGCGGGCGCCAGCGCGCCGATCACGAACTGCGCAGGATCTTCGCTCCAGAGAACGATGTCGACGCGTTCTCCGGCGAGCTCATTGGTAACGGCGTTAACGCGGGTACCACGCACACCAACGCAGGTCCCGATCGGGTCGATACGACGGTCATGCGAAAGCACAGCGATCTTGGCGCGGGACCCGGGATCGCGGGCGCACGATTTGATCTCCAGCATGCCCTGCTCGATTTCGGGGACTTCCTGGCGAAACAGCTCGATCATGAATTCAGGAGCCGAGCGCGACAGGATGATCGGCGCGCCGCGTAGCGTCAGATCAACCTCCATGATCATGGCCCGCACCCGGTCTCCCGTGCGCAGATTTTCCTTGGGGATCATCTCGGTGCGACGCAGGCGGCCTTCAACGCGGCCGGCCTCGACGATCAGGTCACCCTTGTCCATGCGCTTGACGGTGCCGACGAAGATCTTGTCACCGCGCGACATGAAGTCATTGAGCAGCATCTCGCGCTCAGCATCGCGAATCCTTTGCAGGATCACCTGCTTGGCGGCCATGGCACCGATACGGCCGATCGGCAGCGAGTCGATCGCCTCTTCGATGTATTCGTCCACCTCGATATCGGGCATCTCTTCGCGCGCTTCGAAATGGAGAATTTCCTGTTCGGGCAGCTGCAGTCCAGCCTCGTCGGGGACGACGTGCCACCGGCGGAAAGTTTCATAGACGCCACTGTCACGGTCGATGGAAACGCGTATGTCCACCTCGGCCTGGTACAGCTTCTTGGTCGCCTGGGCGAGAGCAGATTCGACCGCACCAAACACCACGTCGCGCTCGACGTTCTTTTCACGCGAAATCGCGTCCACCAGCATCAACAATTCGCGATTCATGCCACGTCACTCCTGTCCAGTACATGCGCATCGGGCCCCGACGTTCGGGCACCCTCCGGGCGATGGTTTTTTTGTAATGTCATGCCGACTGAGCCGGTGCGAAATGAGGTTCTCGTCATCACAACTCCTCCGGGCGCGAGGATTGCTGCTCTTCAGCTGCAGGCTGGACGGCCGCCGCAGTGAGCATATCCGCAGCCTGCGCATCGCGCGGTCGGCGGCCCGTGAAATCGATCACGGGAGCCAGTCGTGCGTCACGCAATTCCGAATAATGGAAATCCATTGCCTGCAGTGGCGCCGGTACCCGCTTGCGGCTCACGCGCGAACCGGGCTTGCGCTCGGGTTCGTCGCTCCAGACGATCCGCCACATCTGAGCAGCGTCATCAGACCCTTCGACGGATGCGACCGCCTCCAGACGACCGCGAAATTTTTTGCGGTTCGCACTGACCAGACCCGAGGCTGCGGCACCCACGGGTTGACGCAAGGTGATATCCACCAGCTCACCCACGAAACGCGCAAGATCTTTGTCGCCGCGCAGCGGGCGATCAATGCCGGGCGAGGAGACTTCGAGCCGGCGGTACTCAACCGCATCGACCTCCAGCGCAAACTGCAGCTGGCGGGTGACGATCTCGCAATCCTCTACCGTGACGAACTGCTCCGCAGTGCCGGCCGGCGCATCTGCACCTGCGGCTGCGTCCGGCGCCTGCCATAGCAGATCGATAGTGACGCGCAGCAATCCACCGGCGGAGCGCTCGATCTCCACCAGGTCATAACCCAGACCGCTGACGGTCTGCTCGACAATTTGCTGCAAAGCCACGTTGATCCAGCTGCACCCATAAAAATTTCGACCCGGGGCGACTTCCCCGTAACTCCCGCCTCCATCACGAGGAGAACAGGCGGGCAAACCGACACCGGGCGAACATAAAAACAATCGACCAAAAAAAACGAGCGGTAGTTACCCGCCCGTTTGGTCGTGAGCCTCAGATTCTAATCTTTTGGCAGCAGATACGCAAGGAATGGGCCCGCGAATCGCCGAAACCTTGCCTCGATTGAGCGCAAATTCTGCTGCAACCCGCTTCTCGAAGACGCTGGATGCATCAGCCCGGTGGCCGGCCCACGTCAGAGCCGTGTCGTATCGCCATCCAGTCGCGCTAGCAACGCGCTGGCCTCCAGATGTTCCACGGAACTGACACGGGCCGGCCCTGCTGCGGAGACAAGCAGCCGCTCCAGTACCCCCGGCTGGGGAGCCAGCGGGCCGGCGAAAACCAGGCGGGCCTCGCTGTCGGCGACGACCAGGGTGGGAAAGGTTTCCACTTCCATGTCTCCGGTCAGGTCGGCTTCGTCCTCGATGTCGATCCAGCGGAACTCCATCGCTGGATGGCGCTGCGCTGCTTCGTTGAAGAGCTTTTGGTAGTCGCGGCACAGATCGCACCACTGCGCGCACAGACAAATGACGCGGCCTCGCGTCAGCTTCGGTGTCCCGTCTGGCTGCATAGGCTCAGCTGCATTGCCAAAAGTATCAGGGGGCATCGGCATTCTTCAACTGGTAGACATCGAGCGGCTCGACTGCAAAGCTTGCGTTGCCCCACGCCCCGCGCACATAGGAAGCAACGGCAGCCACCTGGCTGTCGTCGAGCGTCTGCAGAAACGGCGGCATGCCGAAAGGTCGGGGATTGCCCGAGGTGGCGGGGAGAAAGCCGCCATGCAGGATGGTCTGAATCACGTTGGACGGATCTCCCAGCGAAAGCGCACGGTTGCCGGCGAGCGCTGGAAATTGTCCGGCCACTCCTTCTCCGCTCTTGCCGTGGCACTCGGCGCAATGACTCCCGTAGAGGCGTTCGCCGGCGCTGATGACTGTCTGCGGAACCTGCACCTGCCGAGCGGGCGGCGAGGGTTCTTGCGGCAAACTTTGCAGATAAGTGGCCATGGCGCGCAGATCGGATTCCATCAAATACTGCAGGCTGCCAAAAACCACATCCGCCATGGGGCCCTGCACTCCGGAATGGTACTTGCCATGATCGACAAGGCCGGTGCCAAGCAAAGTCACCACATCCTGCAACGGCCAGGCAGCAACACCCGCTTCGCTGTTTGAGCGCAAGGACGGCGCGTACCAGCCTTGCATCGGAATCATCCCGCCTCCCAGGCGCCCGTCAGCATCTATCGCGCCCAAGGCGTTGCGCTGGCTATGGCATGCGGCGCAATGTCCGAGGCCCTGCACCAGATAGGCGCCCCGGTTCCATTCGGCGCCGCGCGCCTGCTGCGGCTGGTACTGCTCCGGTCTGAAATACATCGCGCGCCAGACCGCCAGCGCTGCCTGCGTGTTGTACGGAAAACGCAGAGCGTTTTCGGGCGGCGCAGCCGCAACCGGGACCTGCGACCGCAAAAACGCAAAGAGCGCATCCGAATCTTCCCGGGTTACCAGGGTATAGCTGGTGTAGGGAAAGACCGGTGTAAGCAGGTGGCCGTCACGCGAACGTCCGTTGTGCATCGCACGCCAGAAGTCCTCGGCGCTCCAGGCACCGATGCCGGTCTTGGGATCGGCTGTGAGGTTGCTGGAATAGACCGTACCAAAGGGCGTTGCCAGTGCCACGCCGCCCGCATAGGCCGCACCGCCACGCACGGTATGGCAAGCCGCACAATTTCCTGCGCGCGCCAGATAGGCGCCTGTCTCGATAAGGCTTGAAGGGCGGGTCGACCCGGCAGCGTTTGCCACAGGCCGTTCAGCTGTCGACAGCACGTTGCTTGCTGACGCGTGAGCAGGAGCAGGCGTTTCATCCAGCCGGTTGAATGCAATCACGACTGCCGTACCCGCAGCCAGAAGCAGTAACAGCGCTACCACCGGCGCGAGGAACAGGCGTCCTGCCGTCAGACGTCGTGTGCTCATGGCGTGCGCCCATCTAGCGCCACGCTACCGCAGACCAGTGGCAGCCTTGCCGGCAACCCGACCGCAGGATGCGTGTCTGCCGGCAAGGCTTGCGATGAAAGCCAGGTCGAGACCGCCTCCACATCGTCGCTGGTCAGTTGTTCAGCAACCTGAGCCATGCAGTCAGGCGCTTGTGCGTGGCGTTCCCCCGTTTTCCAGGCGCCCAGCTGCGCATTGAGGTAGTCCCGCGGCAAACCCAGCAGGCCGGGGATGTCCGGACGGACGCCGGTCATGGCGGCGCCATGGCACTGCACGCATGCTGGAATGCGACGCGCTGCGTCCCCCTGCCGCACAAGACTCTCTCCGAGGGCGAGCAAGGCAACGGGAGCACCCGTGGTTTGCGGCGGCGGATAGGCAATGTCGAGGCCGGCGAAGTAGTCGGCAATTTCGCGCAGATAGTCATCCGTCAGATGGTCCAGCAGCAAAGCCATTGGCGCGTAGTGGCGCCGACCGTCGCGGATGTTGAGCAGCTGGTGATAGAGGTAGCCAGCCGGCTTACCAGCGATTCGCGGAAAGTAGCC
The DNA here is from genome assembly GCA_038234045.1 of Burkholderiales bacterium. Lineage (GTDB taxonomy): Bacteria > Pseudomonadota > Gammaproteobacteria > Burkholderiales > Burkholderiaceae_C > JBBSUX01. The sequence continues at coordinate 16,343 of JBBSUX010000014.1, read as the reverse complement.
GTGGTTGGTGGCGCGCCCTTGCTTTCCATGGCAGGCAGTGCAAGCGACCACACGGTCAGCGATGGGGCCGATCGCTCGGGCATCGTCGGGTATCGGCTGAGGATGGGCTTTTTCGCCCAACGCTGACCCAACTGGCATCGGAGCGACAGCCCCGTCGCCACCGGAAACGGTCGCTGCACGCGACTGAGTAAAACCGGCTCCCGCTCCGCAGAGCAACGCGAGCACGATACAAAGCTCGGTCGCCTTCTTCACCGCCGCAGCCGCATTTGGCCAGCCTTCGTCCGAAAACGTTGAAATCATGAATGAAATTGGGTTCTAGCGTTTGCTATTCAAGCGCTACCAGCTATTAAATAATGAGCAATCATGTTGCTGGCCACGACGCATGCCCCGGCTCGGCGCCCGCGAATGGCAACGGAGGAACCAGCTTACCGCCCGGTGACCGGGCCGTCGGCGGATGCGCTGCATCGCCTGCCGCGGCGATCAGCTCGCGCGTGTACGGATGCCGGGGACTCACCAGCATCTCTTCGACCGGGCCGGCCTCGACCACCACGCCGTCCTGCATCGCCAACACCGTGTGGGCCATGGCACGGATCACGTCCATGTCGTGCGTGATCAGCAGATACGCAAGACCGCGCTCGCGCTGCAGCCGCTGCAAAAGCGTCAACACCTGCATCTGAATCGTCACATCGAGCGCACTGGTCGGTTCGTCGAGTACCAGCAGTGCTGGCTCGACGATCAGCGCGCGGGCGATGGCGATGCGCTGGCGCTGGCCGCCCGAGAAAGCATGCGGATAGCGCTCCAGCAAGCCGGGGAACTCGTCCTCGGTGAGCCCAACTTCGGCCAGAGCAGCGCGCGCTTTTGCCTCGCGCTCTTCGGCTCGCATCTCCGAGCGATGCACGCGCAGGCCCTCCGCGACGATCTCACCCACCGTCATGCGCGGCGATAGCGATGAGAACGGATCCTGAAACACCGCCTGAACATTGCGCCGCAGCACCCTGTCAGCGCGGGTGCTACCGCTCCAGGCGGTGTTGCCGAAGAGTAGGCTGCCTTCATGCGGCAGCAGGCCGAGCACGGCTTGCGCCAGCGTCGACTTGCCCGAACCCGATTCGCCCACGATCCCGAGCGTGCGGCCGGCAACGATGTCGAAATCCGCACCCTGCACTGCCACGAAAGCATCTTTGCCGAACCAGCCGCGCAAACCGGGCCGCGGCACGGCATAGCTCACGCGCAACTCCTTGGCGGTCACCAAACGCGTGGCATCGCGCGTTTGCGGCAATTCCTCCGGGTCGCGGCGCGGAACGCTGTCGAGCAGGCGGCGCGTGTAGGGATGGCGCGGGTGGGCCAGCACCTCGCTGACAGCGCCCTCCTCCACGATATGCCCACGCTCCATCACCGCCACCCGGTCGGCAAAGCGCCGCACCAGATGCAGATCGTGCGTGATCAGCAGCACCGCCATACCGCGGCTGCGCTGCAAGCTCGCAAGCAAATCGAGGATCTGGCCGCGCACCGTGACATCAAGTGCCGTGGTGGGCTCATCGGCCAACAGCAGTCGGGGCTTGCACGCCAGCGCCATGGCGATCACCGCGCGCTGACGCTGCCCGCCGGAAAGCTGGTGCGGATAGGCCTTTGCACGGCGTGCGGGCTCGGCAATTCCGGTGGACGCTATCAATTCAATTGCTGATTGCGCCGATTCCGCCTGCGTCAGACCCTCTTTTAGCTGAAGAATCTCGGCAATCTGCTGACCGATGGTGAATAACGGGTTGAGAGCCGTCATCGGCTCCTGAAACACCATCGCGATGTCTCGACCGCGCAAGGCGCGCAGTTGCCGCTCGGGCAGAGCGAGTAGATCGCAATGGCCTTGCGCATCACCTGCCCCGAGAACCGTCTCCGCCTCTGCGCCGCCGCCCGGGAAACGCGCCGACCCGCTGATCTCCGCGTCCGCCACCAGTCGCAGCAGGCTCAGCGCCGTCAGCGTCTTGCCCGAGCCCGACTCGCCCACCAACGCCAGCTTTTCGCCCGCCTGCAAGCTGAAGTCGATTCCATGCACCACCTCATGCCCATCGAAGGCGATGCGGAGGCCGCGCACGTCGAGAAGTGGTGGAAGAGTGGCGGCGGTCATAGCTTGCGGGGGTCCAGCGCATCCCGTAGCGCATCGCCCATGAAAGTCAGCAGCAGCAGGGTCACCGACAGCACGGCAAAGGTGCCCAGCGAAATCCACCAGGCGTCGATGTTGGCCTTGCCCTGATTCAGCAGTTCGCCAAGCGACGGCGTTCCAGGGGGCACGCCGAGTCCCAGAAAGTCGAGCGATGTCAGCGCCAGGATCGCGGCGCTCATGCGAAACGGCAAAAACGTGACGACCGGCACCATGCTGTTCGGAAGAATGTGTCGCCGGATGATGGCCCACGGCCCAACGCCCAAAGCGCGCGCCGCGCGCACGTAGTCGAGCTGGCGGTTGCGCAAAAATTCCGCACGCACATAGTCCGCCAGCCCCATCCAGCCGAACAGGCTCAGCAGCACCAGCAGCAGCGCCACGCTGGGCGCGAACAAAGCGCTGAAGATGATCAGCAGATACAGCTCGGGCATCGATCCCCAGATTTCGATGAAGCGCTGAAACGCCAGATCGGTCCGCCCGCCGAAATAGCCCTGCACGGCGCCCGCCGCGATACCGAGGATCACCCCGACCGTCGTGAGCGCCAGCGCGAACAGCACGCTGACCCGAAAGCCGTAAAGCAGCTGGGCCAGCAGATCACGTCCACGATCGTCCGTACCCAGGTAGTTCTCACGCGACGGTGCGGCCGGATTCGGCGCCGAGGCAAAGTAATTGAGCGTGCGCGGCCCATACCGATTGGGCGCATAGATGGCCCAGTTGCCACTTTGGGTGATGCGATCGTGGATGAAGGGGTCGAGATAGTCCGCAGGCGTCTTGAAATCACCGCCAAAGGTGGATTCCGGATATTCGTGCAGCACCGGAAAATACGTCTTGCCCTGGTAGTGCACGATCAGCGGACGATCGGTGCTCAACACTTCGGCAAAGAGGCTTGTCACAACCAGAAAGACGAACACGACAAGGCTGACAAAGCCCAGTCGGTTGCGTCGGAAACGCCGCCACGCGCGCTGGCCCGGCGAAGAAAACGCCACGGGCGCAGCCGGTGCCGATGCCGTATCGCCACCTGCAAGCTTCGCAGTAGCGGGATCGGGCGCTTTCGCTGTCGTATCCATCTCAGTCGAATTTGACACGCGGGTCCACAAGCACATAGCAAAGGTCGCTGATCAGCTTGGTCGCCAGCCCGATCAGCGTGAAGAAAAACAGCGTTCCCAGCACCACGGGATAGTCGCGCCGGATCACGCTCTCATAGCTCAGCAGCCCCAGGCCGTCGAGCGAGAACAGCGTCTCGATCAGCAGTGAGCCGGTGAAGAACGCGCCGATAAAGGCCGCCGGAAAGCCGGTCACGATCGGAATCAGCGCGTTGCGCATCACATGCTTCCACAGCACCTGGCGCTCCGACAAACCTTTGGCGCGCGCGGTCAGCACGTACTGTTTGCGGATTTCCTCCAGAAAAGCGTTTTTGGTGAGCATGGCGGTGACGGCAAAGCTGCCCAGCACCATCGCTGTCACCGGCAAAGCGATGTGCCACAAGTAGTCCACGATGCGCGCGCCCCAGCTCAGGCTGTACCAATTGGCGGACGTCAGTCCCCGCAGCGGAAACCACTGCAGCTGACCGCCAAAAATCACCAGCAGCGCCACGCCCAGTACAAAGCCGGGTACCGCATAGCCCACCAGCACCAGCAGGGTGGTGAGGAAATCGAAGCGCGATCCGGCCCGCACTGCTTTGGCCACGCCCAGCGGCACCGCCACCAGGTAGCTGATGAAAAACGTCCAGAGCCCGAGGCTGATGGAAACCGGCAACTTCTCCTTGATCAGCTGCCAGACATCCTTGCGCTGGTAGAAGCTTTGGCCCAGGTCCAGGCGCGCGAAGGATTTCAACATCTGCCAGAAGCGCTGGAGCGGCGGTTTGTCGAATCCGTAGAGCTTTTTGATCTCGTCGATGCGCGCCGGGTCCAGCCCCTGGCGTCCCCGATACCCCGCACCAGCCGACGCGGCCCGCTCGCCGCCGGCATCGCGCCCCTGCAATTGCGCCACCATCTGTTCGACCGGGCCGCCGGGCACGAACTGGATCGTCACGAACGTGAGCAACAGCACCCCGAAAAGCGTGGGCACCATGAGCAAGAGGCGCTTGAGAATGTAGCTGGCCATGCAGGAAACTGGCGTTTGATGAGTGCGGCTAAAGCAGATGGTTCAGGAGCGATGGCGATGTGCTGATGCGTGGCACTCAGCGGTTCGACGGCGAAGCCGACCAGGTCATCATCGCCCAGGTATCAGGCTGGTAATACGGGGGAATGACCGCAGGCAGTACGAAAGGCGCCGGCCGGTAACCGATGAGAAAGGCGTCACCGTAGTACTGCGGGACCGAGTAGTAGCTATGCGAGAGCACCCGGTCAAGTGCGCGCATGGCAGCACGCAGGTCGTCGCGAGTTGTCGCGGCTGCAGCTTTGCGAGCCAGCACATCTACAGCGGGGTTCGAAATGCCCCAGATGTTGCTGGAGCCCGGCGTGGCAGCGGCCTTCGAACCAAAGGTTTCCAGCAGCTCGCTGCCGGGCGCGGAACTCCCCGGCAAGCGGGTGGTTGTCATGTCGAAGTCGAACTGCTCCATTCGCTGCTGCGCCAGCGAGAAATCCACGGTGCGAAACGTCATCGTGATACCGAGTTTGGCCAGCGAGGTCTGAAACGGCGTGGCGACCCGAATCAGCGATGGCTGGTCGTTCAGGAACTCGATGGTGAAGGGTTCGCCCTTCGCATTGCGCAGTGCGCCGTCACGATAAGTCCAGCCTGCCTCGGCGAGCAGGTCGCGTGCCTGGCGCAGGTTCTGCCGCAGACTGCCTGGCGGCGCCGTGCTGGGCGAAATCACGGCGGGGCCGAAGACCTCGGGGCGCAGCTCCTTGCGCAGCGGCTCCAGCAGTGCCAGTTCGTCCGGGCCGGGCAATCCTTCCGCATGAAATTCGCTGTTCGGAAAATAGCCCTGTACCCGTTTGTACAGGCCATAGAACAACTGGCGATTGAGCCATTCGAAATCCATCGCCAGCCCGATCGCCTGCCGCACCCGCACATCCTTGAACTTGTCGCGCCGCAGGTTGAAGACATAACCCTGGAAATCTCCGGGATTGTGGTTGGGGAACGCACGCTTGACGACCTCACCGCGGTCGAAGGCGCGGCCGGTGTACTGGCGCGCCCAGTTGCGCGACGAAAACTCCCGCTCGAAGTCGTATTCACCCGCCTTGAGGCCCTCGAACTTGGAGGTTTCGTCCAGGTAGATCTTGAAGGTGATGCGATCGAAATTGAACTGGCCGCGCCGGACACCCAGCGCTGCACCCCAATACTTCGGATTGCGCACGTAGGTGATGTCGCGCCCCAGATCTGCGCTGGCAATGCGGTACGGCCCCGAGGCTATCGGCTGGTCGGTCGTGATCTGGTCGAACGGTTTGCCCCCGCCCCATGCCCGGCTGAACACTGGCATGCCACCGACCACCAGCGGCAATTCAGGATTGGGGCGGCCAAAATCGAAACGCACGGTCTGCGTGTCCACCGCCACGGCCTGCTTCACATCCGCATAAATGGTGCGGAACTGCGGCGCGGCGAGTGGGCCATTGAGCGTGTCGAACGAGTACACGACATCGGCGGCCAGAACCGGCGAGCCGTCCTGAAAACGTGCCAGCGGATTCAGGTGGAAGGTGGCGCTCAGGTGGTCGGCGGCAACCGTCACGTCGTCGGCCAGCAGGCCGTAGGCGGTCGTCGGCTCCTCGAAATTACCGGTGAGCAGGCTTTCGAAAATCAGCGTGCCCATGCCATACGGCGCCGTCCCTTTGAGGGTAAACGGGTTGAACTTGTCGAAATTCGTCGGCCGGGTCGGCGGAACCAGGCGGATCTCGCCGCCCTTCTTCGCGTTTGGATCGACATAGTCGAAATGGGTAAAACCAGCGGGATAACGGATGTCGCCGAACTGGGCGTAAGCATGCGCGCCCCAGGCGGCTGGTGCCATCGCGGCGGCGGCAGTCATCACCGCCCAAATCAGCAAAAGTCGCATGCGAGAATTCTGCCCAACTTTCGACAGGGGTCTTCCATGGGTTTTCTCTCCGGCAAAAAACTGCTCATCACCGGCGTGCTGAGCAATCGCTCCATCGCCTACGGCATCGCACGTGCCTGCCACCAGCAAGGCGCCGAACTGGCCTTCAGCTACGTGGGCGAACGTTTCAAGGACCGCATCACCGAGTTCGCTGCCGATTTCGATTCGAGGCTGATCTTCGATTGCGACGTGGGCGACGACGCGCAGATCAACAAGCTCTTTGCTGATCTCTGCGTCACATGGCCCAAGTTCGACGGCTTCGTACACAGCATCGGCTATGCACCGAAAGAAGCCATTGCAGGCGATTTTCTGGAGGGGCTTTCGCGTGAAGGCTTCAAGGTAGCGCATGACATCAGTGCCTACAGCTTTCCGGCAATGGCCAAGGCCGCCCTGCCCTATCTGAATCCGAAATCCGCGCTGCTCACGTTGACCTACCTGGGCGCCCTCCGCACGGTCCCCAACTACAACACGATGGGTCTTGCCAAGGCATCCCTGGAGGCGTCGGTGCGCTACCTGGCCGAATCGCTCGGGCCCAAAGGCATGCGCGTGAACGGCATTAGCGCCGGCCCGATCAAGACACTGGCTGCCAGCGGCATCAAGGGCTTTGGCAAAATTCTTTCGGTGGTGGCCGAGACAGCTCCGATCCGCCGCAATGTGACGATCGAGGATGTGGGCAACGTGGCGGCGTTTTTGCTGTCGGATCTGGCCGGCGGGGTAACGGCCGAGATCACCTATGTGGACGGTGGGTTCAGCCGGACCGTCGGCGGGATGAGCGAAGGCGCTGCGGGCTGATCCACAGCTTCTTCGATTGAAATCGTTGATGAAATGTGCCTCTAGCGCATATAGTACAAACGCGATTAGCTATTCTTTATATAGTGGATAACCGAGTAAAAATTTCCGTGTCGGATGTTCCAGCGGGTTTAAGCCCATTCAGTCGTCGCTCCGGCCTCAGAGCGCTGGCGCGCGGTCTTGCCAGTGCAGCGCTTTGGACAGTCACCGGCGCAGCGGCATTGCGTGCGCAGGCGAGCGAGCCGGCAAAAGCGCGCTCACCTGTGATGCTGGCCAACATCTACCGGCCCGGCATTGACCTGAGTGATTACTGGGCAAGCGAGAAGATGGATGGCGTTCGCGGCTACTGGGACGGCCATGCGCTGTGGACCCGCGGCGGCGAGCCGGTGCATCCACCGGCCTGGTTCACGGCGGGCTGGCCTGCCATTCCAATGGACGGTGAACTCTGGGCCGGGCGCGGACACTTTCCCCATGCTGTCTCTACCGTCCGCCAGCAACAGCCCGACGACCCTGCCTGGCGCCGGATGCGCTTCATGGTCTTCGATCTGCCGGCGCAGCCAGGCACGTTCAGCGAGCGGCTTGCGGTGCTCAACGGGCTGCTCGACAGGTCAGAGCCGGCAACTGCCATTGCGGTCGCTCAAACGCGTGTCTCCGACCACGCTGCGCTCATGAAGATGATGCAGACCATCGTCAAGGGTGGAGGTGAAGGCGTGATGCTGCACCGGAGTGCGTCGCTCTACCGCGCAGAGCGCAACGACGATCTGCTCAAGGTCAAGCCTTCTGAAGATGCCGATGCCAAGGTAATCGGCTATGCGCCAGGGCGTGGCAAGTACGAGGGCATGGTGGGCGCGCTTCTGGTTCAACTCCCCGATGGCAAACGCATGCGCATCGGCAGTGGATTGCGCGATGCCGATCGGCGTCGGCCGCCCGCTGTGGGCAGTTGGATCAGCTACCGCTTCCGAGGTCTCAACGACAGCGGCCTGCCGCGCTTTGCCACCTATCTGCGCGAGCGACCGGATCTGAATTAAGCAGAAAAAAAAGCCCGCTGCCCTTAAAAAGGACGGCGGGCTTTTTCTAAGCTAATGGCCGTTCAAGTTGGAAGCTCGCTGATCAAGCAAGCTGCCGGTTGAACGTCCACCCATTACTTCGGCAACATGACCTTGTTGATGACGTGGATCACGCCGTTGGACTGGAGCACGTCGGCAATGGTGACCGTGGCGACATCGCCTTTTTCGTCGGTGACGGTCACGTTCTTGCCAGAATTCTTGGCGGTCAGCGTGCCGCCTTCAACCGTCGTCAGCTTGGCCATTCCGTTGCCTTCCTTGATCTTTGCTTCAATGTCAGCGGCGGTCAGCTTGCCGGGCACCACATGGTAGGTAAGGATCGAGGTGAGCTTGGCCTTGTTCTCTGGCTTCAGCAATGTTTCAACCGTGCCCTTGGGCAGCTTGGCGAACGCTTCGTTCGTGGGAGCGAACACGGTGAAAGGACCTGGGCCCTTGAGCGTGTCGACCAGGCCAGCCGCCTTGACTGCTGCAACCAGCGTGGTGTGGTCTTTAGAGTTGACGGCGTTTTCGATGATGTCTTTGGTGGGCGACATTGCCGCGCCGCCGACCATAACGTCGGCCATGGCATTGACTGCGCCAACCGACAGGGCAGCTGCAAAACCGATGCTGGCGAATGCGCGAACGCTGCGGGATGTGATCATTTGAAATCTCCGTGAAAGATGGGCCCGATATCGGGCCGCTGCCGCAAAGATGTGCGGTTGACTTGATTACGGAGCGAGGCAGTGACTGGATTTAGAAAACCCCTTCAATCCCCATGCCATCGACCTCGTCCGGCGATCTTCAGCGCGAAGACGTGGTGGGCGCTAAGGGGAGTTCGGCGCCGCAGTCCTGGCAAAACCGGGCATCTGCCAAATGGCCGTTGGACGCGCACACCGAACAGATGCGATCTGCCGGACTTGAAGCGACCGGTACTTCGTGGCCGCCGCCGCCCGTGCGCAAGGCGGTGAACTCGGCGCTGACGATGCCGGTCGGCACCGCCAGCGTGCCCCAACCCAGCAGCATCATTACCGATGCGATGAAACGGCCGATACCGGTCTTGGGCGTGATGTCGCCAAAACCCACGGTCGTCATCGTCGAGATGGCCCAGTAGATGGAGACGGGCACGTTGGTGTATCCGTTCTCCGGGCCCTCAACCACATACATGAGGGTGCCCATGACCGTCACCACCAGCATGACAAAGCTGATGAAAACAAAAATTTTCCGCCGGCTCGCTCGCAGCGCATGGCCAAGGGCGGTGTATTCCTCGATGTAGGCGGCGAGCTTGAGGATTCTGAAAAGTCGCAGCAGGCGCAGCAAACGAACGTCGATGAGCGCTTCGAGCCCCGGCACGAACAATGCCACCCAGGTTGGCACCACTGCCACCAGATCGATGATGCCGAAAGGACTGCGCGCATAGCCTGCCGGACGCTCGACGCACAGCAGCCGCGCAACGTATTCGGCTGTGAAAAGAACGGTGAAGATCCACTCCAGCACCGTGAACACGCCACCCCAGCGCGCGTTGAGCGAGGCAAAGCTATCGAGCATCACCACCGTCACGCTGGCAAGGATGAGCCAGATCAGTGTCAGATCGAAGGCGCGGCCGGCTTTGGTATCAGTGCCAAAGATGACGATGTTCATCCTGCACCGCCAACCATGCTCGGGGATACCGAAGGGGTGCTCAGGAGCGCTGCGGCCGCGACGCCGCGCAATGGAGGACGCGGGTCGATGGCCCCGATCTACTGCGCCCTTGGGGTTGGGCGAGGTCGGTCTTTTAGCTCGCATCGATGAGGTTCTTGCGATAGGTTGAGCGCGAGGGTCAGACGGTCAGACGATACGACTGAACGGCCCCATGTCGCCCTCCTGCACCAGTCGCTCGTTGGGCTGCGGCTTTTCGGCTTCTGTCATGGGCGGGCCTTCGGCCACGCAGTCGGCGTAGTAGCGCACCTTGCCGTCTTCGCCTTCGATTTCCACCAACCCGTGGATATCGGTTTCGAAGCCCGGGCACTTGGTATTGAAGTCGCGCGAGAACTTCAGGTAGTCGATGATTTTCTTGTTGAAAACCTCGCCAGGAATCAGCAGGGGAATGCCCGGTGGATAAGGCGTCACAAGGCTGGTGGTGATGCGGCCTTCGAGGGCGTCGATCTCCACGCGCTGAGTCTTGCGGTGGGCGATGTGGGCGAAGGCATCACTTGGCTTCATCGCGGGCGTATGGTCGCTCAGGTACATCTCGGTGGTCAATCGAGCGACATCGTATTGCGCGTACAGCTTGTGGATGTGCTGACACAGCTCACGCAAACCCAAGCGTTCATATTTCGGATATTGCTGGCAGAACTCCGGAAGAATCTTCCACATGGGCTGGTTCTTCTCGTAGTCGTCCTTGAACTGTTGCAGTGCAGTCAGCAAGGTGTTCCAGCGGCCTTTGGTGATGCCGATGGTGAACATGACGAAGAAGCTGTAGAGGCCGGTCTTTTCGACGATGACGCCATGCTCAGCCAGGAACTTGGTCACCACCGAGGCGGGAATGCCGGTGTCGGCAAACTGCCCTTCCATGTCGAGACCAGGCGTCACGATGGTGGCCTTGATCGGATCGAGCATATTGAAGCCGTCGGCCAGATTGCCAAAGCCATGCCAGGCGGCGTCGCGGTCTTCGCCCTTGATGATCCAGTCGTCGGCGGTGCCGATTCCTTCGTCGACCAGGCGCTCGGGTCCCCAGACCTTGAACCACCAGTCGTCCTTGCCGAACTCCTCCTCTACCTGGCGCATCGCTCGACGGAAATCTAGCGCTTCCAGGATGCTTTCCTCCACCAGAGCGGTGCCGCCGGGCGGCTCCATCATTGCGGCAGCAACGTCGCAGCTGGCAATGATTGCGTATTGAGGGCTGGTGCTGGTGTGCATCAGGTACGCCTCATTGAAGAGATGGCGGTCGAGACGTCGGTCCTGGGAATCCTGAACCAGCACATGGCTGGCCTGACTGATCCCCGCCAGCAGCTTGTGCGTGGATTGTGTCGCGAAAACCAGCGCATCCTTAGGCCGCGCGCGGTTCTTGCCCATCGCATGAAACGGTCCGTAGAAGGGATGGAAAGCCGCATGGGGCAACCATGCTTCGTCGAAGTGCAGGGTATCGACGTAGCCGTCGAGCATGGCCTTGATCGTCTCGGTGTTGTAGACCACGCCGTCGTAGGTTGACTGCGTCAGCGTCATGATCCGCGGCTTGACAGCATCGGCGTCGACGCCTTCGAGCAGGGCGTTGGCGCGAATCTTGTTGCGGATGGATTCGATCGTGAATTCGCTCTTCGGGATCGGTCCGATGATCCCGAAGTGATTGCGGGTTGGCTTCAGGAAAACCGGGATGGCGCCGGTCATGATGATCGAGTGCAGGATCGACTTGTGGCAGTTGCGATCGACCACCACCACATCTCCCGGCGCAACGGTGTGATGCCAGACCATTTTGTTGCTCGTCGACGTGCCATTGGTCACGAAGAAGCAATGGTCGGCATTGAAGATGCGCGCCGCGTTGCGTTCGCTGGCGGCCACCGGGCCGGTATGGTCGAGCAGCTGGCCGAGTTCCTCCACTGCATTGCAGACGTCCGCACGCAGCATGTTCTCGCCAAAAAACTGGTGAAACATCTGGCCAACCGGGCTTTTCAGAAAAGCAACTCCGCCGGAGTGGCCTGGGCAATGCCATGAATACGAGCCGTCTTCGGCGTAGTCGAGTAAGGCCTTGAAGAACGGTGGCTGCACGCCCTCGAGGTAACTTTTGGCCTCCCGAATGATGTGGCGTGCCACGAACTCCGGCGTGTCCTCAAACATGTGGATGAACCCATGCAGCTCGCGCAGGATGTCGTTGGGCATGTGGCGCGAAGTCTTGGTTTCACCATAGACATAGATCGGCACCTCAAGGTTCTTGCGCCGCACTTCGGTGATGAAGTTGCGCAGGTTGAGCACCACCGGATCGAGATCCGGGCCGTTGGTGAACTCCTCATCGTCAATCGAGAGGATGAAGGCACTTGCCCTGCTCTGCTGTTGGGCAAATTGGCTCAGATCTCCGTAGCTGGTAGCGCCCAGTACCTCGAAGCCCTCCGCTTCGATGGCGGTTGCCAGCGCACGAATGCCAAGTCCGGAAGTGTTCTCGGAACGGAAATCCTCATCGATGATGACGATGGGAAAACGAAATTTCATGCGGTGCTCCAGAGGCGCGGCGTTGGCGACGGACGAAAAACCGCGCAGTTTACGGAAAACCCGTTGACCGCCGCGGCAGGCAGACCTGCTTTTTGCAACAGAATGGGGGACTTAGGGAGACCAACTGTGACTTTCGGAACGTTCGACCTCGCGCCTTCCACTTTTTGGTGGGTGTTAACAGGCGCCGCCATCGTCGCCGAACTGCTCACCGGCACCGTATACCTTTTGCTGATTGGCGGCGGATTCGCAGCCGCCGCTATTGCGGCGCACTTGGGCGTTGGCGGTACTTCGCAGATTGTCACCGCGGCCATCGTCGGTGCCGGCTCTGTGCTTCTATGGCGCAAATTGGGTGAACCGCGCATTACGGCACGACGCGGAAAGGCGGACGCGCTCGATATCGGCGAAACGGTGCAGATTGCCGGGTGGAACTCCGACGGAACCGCCGCCATTCGCTACCGCGGTGCTGGCTGGACGGCCATCGCCCGTCCCGGCAGCCCGCTTCTTCCAGGACCTCACCGTGTAGTCGACATCGTCGGCAGCCGACTGGTCGTCGAACCTCTTTAATCGCAACGCCCGCACCGACGGGACAGGACCCTCCATGGAAATCGCCCTCGTGATCCTCGTGATCGCAGTCATCTTTATCAGCCAGTCGCTTAAGTTCGTTCCGCAGCAAAACGCCTGGGTACGCGAACGTCTGGGTAAATACCACGACACATTGCTGCCCGGCCCCAACTTTTTAATCCCCTTCATCGATAAAGTTGCCTACAAGCACAGCCTGAAAGAAATCCCGCTCGACGTGCCGAGCCAGATCTGCATCACGCGCGACAACACGCAACTTCAGGTCGACGGAATCCTCTACTTCCAGGTAACGGACGCCATGCGGGCAAGCTATGGCTCTTCCAACTACGTCGTCGCAATCACGCAGCTTGCGCAGACATCGCTGCGTAGCGTGATCGGCAAGCTTGAACTCGACAAAACCTTCGAGGAGCGCGACATCATCAATGCGCAGGTGGTGGCTGCGATCGACGAAGCAGCATTGAACTGGGGCGTGAAGGTGCTGCGCTACGAAATCAAGGATCTCACTCCGCCCAAGGAAATCCTGCACGCCATGCAATCCCAGATCACTGCCGAACGCGAGAAGCGCGCCCTGATCGCCGCCTCCGAAGGTCGGCGGCAGGAGCAGATCAACATTGCAACCGGCGAGCGTGAGGCTTACATCGCGCGCTCCGAGGGCGAAAAGCAGTCGATCATCAACAAGGCTCAAGGCGAGGCCGCCTCGATCATGGCGGTGGCCGACGCGACGGCACAGGCGATTGAGCGCATTGCCGCCGCCATTCGCCAGCCCGGCGGCGATCAAGCCGTGCAACTGAAGGTGGCAGAAAAAGCAGTCGAGGCGTACAGCCAGGTCGCATCCGACGCCAAGACGACTCTCATTGTTCCGAGCACCATGACCGAAGTGTCGAGCCTCATCACGTCGGCCATGCAGATGATCAACACGTCCCGATCCACGCGGGATTAGCCTGATAGCACTGCTACAATCGTGGGCTTAGGAGCGGTGGATGAGTGGTTTAAGTCGCACGCCTGGAAAGCGTGTGAGGGTTAATAGCCCTCCGCGGGTTCGAATCCCGCCTGCTCCGCCGAATAGAAAGTAATTGAGTGACCAGGGTTGACCTCCAATCTCTCCCTACCGCGAGTCGTGCATAGATCAAGGCTCCGTCTTTTTGACGGGGCCTTTTTTTGCGCCGCACTTTCACGGCGGTCACACCCTGCGCCGCAGACATTGATGGCGTGGCGCGCCACATCGGCCCTCGCGATACGCTGGCCCGAGACCATTTCGGGGCTGCAGGCAAGAACTTGTCCGACGCGGCTCGAACATTTGCGTCTTTAGAGTCGGCGTTTACGGATCCGGATCCGGAAGCGGATTGGAAGTGGAGTAAATCCTGCGGCATTTCAAGACCGCTTCCTGTCAAAACGCTACCCTCAATAATTCTTAGACGGAAAGACGATGTTTCCCTCTTGGCTCCACAATTTGAGCATCGCAGCCCTGGTACTTGGAGCGCTGTGCGCTGTGCTCGTGTTGATCGACGTGACGCGCCATCCGCAAAAGATGGCGGTGATGAATGTGGTGTGGCCGGTCACCGCGCTGTTTGGTACGGTGCTAACCGTTTGGGGTTACTTTCACTATGGGCGCGCTTCGAGCAAGCAGGCGATGGAACGCGCCAAGGCAGAAAAGCGCGCAATGCCGTCCGAGGTCCAGCCTTTCCCCGCCCTGGTCGCAAAGGGGGCCCTCCATTGCGGCGCCGGCTGCATGATCGGTGACGTCATCGCGGAATGGATCGCTTTTCTTGTACCAACAGCGGCTATCTGGGTGGGTTGGCACTCCGTTTTTCAGGAAAAGATATTTGCCGTCTGGGTACTGGATTTCATCCTCGCGTTTGGGCTTGGCATTGTTTTCCAGTACTTCGCTATCGTTCCCATGCGTGGCCTTTCAATGGGCAAAGGCATTGTTGCCGCTCTCAAAGCAGACACGCTATCGCTGATGTCGTGGCAAGTGGGCATGTACGGCTTTATGGCGTTTGCGCAGTTCTATTGGTTTCAGCATGCGTTCGGCGGCCACGCGGAAGTCAATACCGTAGAATTTTGGTTTGCCATGCAACTGGCGATGATTGCGGGTTTCGTGACTGCCTATCCTGTCAACTGGTGGTTAATACGGAGCGGCATCAAGGAAAAGATGTGAGTCCAGTCTAAAAGATAGTTGACGTTGCCACGGTGGTAAGCGTCAAAATCCACGCGCAATGCAAAACTTTCGGAAAGTGTTCAGCCTGCTATTGGTACTGAGTGTGTTGATCTCAGGCTTGGGCTACGCTGCGCCCGTTAGTTGGGCGCTCGGAACGCTGCCGGCTTCCATGGCGCAGGTGCATGAAGACTGTGAAGACTCAACAACCACTCCTGGCACTGTTCATCAGCATCGATCCGCTCACGCACTGATGCACCATGACGGATATGGAAGTGGATCCAGTCACGACAAATCGGGATGCTGCAATTCGGGCAGTTGCCCCTGCCCATCAGGCTTTGTCGCACTGGCGGGGCTTTCGATACACATACCAGCCGCCGTGATGGTGGCGACGATTATTAAATTTCGCAGTAACTCCTATCGCTCCCCGGCTGCGCAACGCCGGATCAAACCTCCGATCGCCTGACGCCCATCAAGGGCTTCCGAGCCCTCGCGGCCCGGAATTGCTGCTGCTTTTCGCAGCCTGCTCATACGTCGCACGCATGTGCCGACGCGTCAAAACGTTCGGAGATTTCCATGTCTTTTTCACGCCTGGGCCCTACCTTGGCCCTTGCGTCGGCTTCGCGCCGTCGCTTCGTTACCGGTTTTGCTGCCGGTGGAATCCTTACAGGGCTGGGACTTCCCAGTGCATTCGCCGCCCCACTGCCCGCCGTCGGCAATGTGAATGTTCTGTCTGGTGATTCCTTTGACCTCACCATTGACGAAACACCCGTCAACATCACCGGACGCGCCGCCAAGGCGACAACGGTGAATGGCTCTGTACCTGCACCAGTGCTGCGCTGGCGGGAAGGTGACACCGTAACGCTGCGTGTTCGCAATCGCATGCCCGTGTCAACGTCGATTCATTGGCACGGCATTCTTCTGCCCTTTGCCATGGACGGAGTTCCCGGATTGAGCTTCGACGGGATCGCACCAGGCGAGACCTTCAACTATCGTTTCGCGGTGAACCAGAGCGGCACATATTGGTACCACAGCCACTCCGGCTTTCAGGAGCAGACCGGCTTGTACGGGCCTATCGTGGTCACACCCCGCCAGGGCGAGCGGCACCAAGCCGAACGCGACTACGTTGTGATGCTGTCCGACTGGTCGGACGACGATCCCCAGTTGGTGATGGCGAACCTGAAGAAGATGAGCGACTTCTACAACTTCAATGAGCCGACTGCGGTTGACTTCGCACAGGATGCTGCGAAAGTAGGGATCAAGCAGGCGCTCGCCAAACGCAAGATGTGGAACAGCATGCGGATGAGTCCGACCGATCTATCTGACGTCACGGGCCATCATTACACCTATCTGGTCAACGGTGCTTCGCCAGACGGCAACTGGACGGGGCTATTCGACAAAGGAGAAAAGGTTCGCTTG
>JBBSUX010000013.1:0-25193 GCA_038234045.1 Burkholderiales bacterium | reverse complement strand
AGAAGTCCCGCATCCTCAAGATGAAGATAGAGGAAATGCTGGGCAGCCACCTCGGCTCGGATCGGGCTACACAGACGATCTGATACCTCACCGGCCCGCGCCGAGCTCACACTCGCCCAAGGCCGACCGGCCTGTTTTCTCTCTGCGAGCGCTTACGCAGCCGGCTCAACGGGTTGCGAAGTATCCGCGCTTTCCTCGCGAAATACATTGGAATTGATAGCTAATAGCGCTTGTTATATAAGCGATTTAGCCATTTTTCATTGCACAATCTTGAGACTTTTTCCTCGATGTTCACCGACTCCCATTGCCATTTATCGATGCCCGAGCTCGCCGCGCAGTTGCCGGCGATCCGTGCCGCCATGGCAGATGCGCAGGTGAGTCGTGCACTCTGCATCTGCACCACGCTCGAGGAATTTGTCGCCGTACATGCGCTTGCCCTTGAGCATGACAACTTCTGGGCCACGGTGGGCGTCCATCCCGACAACGAAGGCGTGACAGAACCTACGGTGGCCGATCTGGTCGACCGCGCGACGCTTGATCGGGTGCTGGCCATCGGTGAAACCGGGCTCGACTATTACGGTATGGAAGATCGCAAGGGTGGCCGTAGCGTTGCGGATCTTGAGTGGCAGCGCGAGCGCTTTCGCAAGCACATCCGCGCAGCGCGCCAGACCGGTAAACCGCTCGTCATCCACACGCGCAGCGCATCGGATGACACCCTCGCCATCCTGCGGGAGGAGGGCGAAGACGGCAGCGCCGGTGCGGCGGGTGGCGTCTTTCACTGCTTCACAGAGACCGCCGATGTGGCGCGTGCGGCGCTCGACCTGGGCTTCTACATTTCGTTCTCGGGCATCCTGACCTTCAAAAAGGCGCAAGACCTGCGGGACGTGGCTGCTTTCGTTCCAATGGATCGCATGCTGATCGAAACCGACAGCCCTTACCTCGCACCCGTGCCGATGCGCGGCAAGACGAACAATCCCTCGTATGTTCCGTTTGTTGCCAGGCAAATCGCGGAACTTCGCGGGCTGGACGTTGCCGAAGTGGGGAGCATCACCAGCGCTAATTTCGATCGGCTTTTTCTGAAGGGCGCCTCCAAATCATGAACTTCATCTCCAATGTTTTACCTGCTGCGGATCACTCGCCAGTTGCTCTTTTGGCACGGGCAAGCCGCAGGCAGGTCGTTCGTGGTGCCTGCGTCACCATGCTGGCACTCGCGGTCACCGGTTGCGCCACAGCGGGTTCCTACGATGATTTCTTCCGTTCGATCAAAAGGGACGATGCTGCCTCGGTCGCAGAACTCATCGGCCGCGGGTTCGACCCCAACACCACTGATTCCCATGGCCAGACCGGCCTCTTGATGGCTCTGCGCGAACCATCTCCCAAGGTGGTGAAGGTACTGATCGCTGCACCAGCCACCAAGGTAGAGCTGCGTGATGCCGCCGACGAGAGCCCGCTCATGATTGCGGCGATCAAGGGCGATGTCGAATCGGTGAAGGCCCTGATCGCACGAGACGCCGACGTCAACAAAACGGGCTGGGCACCCCTGCATTACGCGGTGAGTGTGCAGGGCCCGAACCAGACCGAAATTGCCAAGATCCTGCTGGACAACAGCGCGTACATCGACGCCGATTCACCGAACAAGACCACGCCGTTGATGATGGCTGCCTACTACGGCAGTCCGGACGCCGCACGCATGCTGCTGGAGGAGGGTGCAGACCCGACGCTGCGCAACCAGCAAGGCATGAGCGCAGCCGACTTCGCTCGCAAGGGCAACCGTACGGAGCTGGCGGCTGAACTCGACAAGGCGGCCGCACGTGGCCGATCGAGTGGCAGTGGTGCCGCACCTGCAGGCAAGTGGTGAACCCTTGCTTATTGCGCCGTATTGGCGTCTGTAGTGCAGGACGGGCCATCCAGGTCGGGTACGACTACGAGTTTTGTAGGTTTTTGCCGGAAACCCCATGGCGTCCGGTCCGGCATGTGCGGTGACGGTATGGCCTTGGAATCCGCTCAATCCTTTTGCTATTGATAATGAAATCTCAGAATCGCCAAGCCGTCATCGCATTCAGCCTTGTGTGCGCCCTATGTCTCAGTGCTGCCGTTGTCTCGATCCTGCCCGATGGATCGGCGAAGGCAAGTGACCTGGGAATCGTTGATATTGGCTCCATCGCATGGAGCGCACCATGACCACCAACGAAAAATCACATGTTGCGGGCGGCCATGACAGTGCTGAACACCTCGCCCAATTGCCGGTTGAGCCCGAAATGCCGGAAAACATGCTCGAAGAGGCCGCCGAAAAAGACGACGCGGCTACTTCAGCAGGGTCCACGCAATCCCCCGCAGCGCCGCGTTAAACAGGCGCGGTCGAAGTTCCCTGACGCGGGCTCGCTGGCCGGTGCTGTCCAGAGCAAAGGCCCATCATAGACGCATCAGATTCTCGATCTCTTGGCTTCTTCCAGAAGCTGTTGAAAGGCAGCTTCTGATTTGGCATATGCCCCTTCTCCGATCACCACGAGCCCTTGATCCTTGTATTTGAGGGACCAATCCCGGACATAGGGCAGTGCGTTTTTGCAGTTGATGCAGCCGAAAGTCCAGAAATTGACAAGGATCACCTTGCCCTTCGGGTCGGCGGGCGTTAACGGGGGGATTTCAGCCATTGCACCGCGCCTTCGATGGGGGGAGCGTTTCCGAGAGAGAGGAGATCCAACATCACCCAATACGTAGCTCAGCAGCAGGCTCGAGTGAGCGTTTGGCCCTTGCCAGATTGCGCCCGCCAGCACGAGCCCCAGAACCGGGCCGGCGCAGGGCGCCCAGAGCAAGCCCGTTGCCATTCCCAACAAAAAAGAAAGCAGAGCCATCCGGCCAGGAGAAGTCTGACGGCCGACGGCAGACGGGTCGGCTGGTGTTTCAGCCAGGCGTTGACCCAGGCGGACAAAAGGCGTGGCAAGCCATTGCGCCAGCGGCGGCCAGATGAGTGAAACGCCGAGCACTGAGACCGCAACAATGGCAAGCGTGCGGCCGGCTGAATCGAGGTGAACCGCCCACGACGCCGCGACGGAACCGAGTGTTGCGACGAGCGGCGCAACTTCCCGTCCTGATCACAAAGGATTCAAATTTTCGTGAGGCATCGGCTTCCTCATTGCCATCCATAACGGTGGATGTAGACCCGCTTCATGAGCGTGACGAGTACGCCATATCCCACGACGATCAGGAGTGCCCATGGGAAGAAATTCCACGGAAGCGGTTGCAGCTTGAAATATGACGCAAGCGGACCCATCGGCAGGAAGATTCCAGCGGCCATGATCAAGCCTGTCATCACCAGCAGGGGAAGCGCAGCGGTACTTTGCAGAAACGGGATCCGGGGCGTGCGGATCAGGTGCACTACAAAGGTTTGTGTGAGTAGTCCGACCACAAACCAGCCCGATTGAAACAGGGCCTGCTGCGCTTCGGTTTGGGCATGAAAGACGTACCACATCAGGGCAAAGGTCGAGATATCGAACACCGAACTGATCGGCCCAAAGAACAGCATGAAGCGACCGATATCCGCCGGGTTCCAATTCAGCGGCTTTTTGACCAGAGCGTCGTCCACATTGTCGAAGGGAATGGCGATCTGCGAGACGTCGTAAAGCAGGTTCTGCATCAGGAGTTGCAGCGGAAGCATCGGAAGAAATGGCAAAAAGGCACTGGCAATCAAAACCGAAAAGACGTTGCCAAAATTTGAGCTGGCGGTCATACGGATGTACTTCAGCATGTTGCTGAAAGTTTTGCGGCCTTCGATCACGCCTTCCTCCAGCACCATCAGGCTTTTTTCCAGCAGGATGATGTCGGCTGCCTCCTTCGCGATATCGACGGCGCTGTCGACGCTGATGCCGATGTCCGCGGCACGCAGCGCGGGCGCGTCGTTGATTCCGTCACCCATGAATCCCACCACATGCCCGTTGTTGCGCAAGGCACGAACGATCCGCTCCTTGTGCAGCGGCGTCAGCTTGGCGAAGACCTGATAGGCCTCTACCGCTTGCGCAAGCGCTGCATCGCTGAGGTTTTCGATCTCCGTTCCAAGCAGTACCTCGTCGGCGTTCAGCCCTACTTGGGTGCAGACGCGACGCGCGACAAGCTCGTTGTCACCGGTGAGCACCTTGACTGCAACGCCGTTGTCTTTGAGCGCCTGCAATGCAGGTGCGGCCGAATCCTTCGGCGGGTCCAGAAAAGCCACATACCCGATCAATGTCAGGCCGCTCTCATCGGCAATGCCATACCCGGTATCGCGTGACCGGATCTCTTTCATCGCGACCGCGACCACGCGCAGCCCTTCTTCATTGAGCGCACGCGTAACCTGCTGCACGCGTTGCAACATGTCGGCGTCGAGCTTTTGATGCTGCGGACCCTCGCTTGTTTCAAGCCGGACGCCACTGCAAACAGCGAGGATCTCTTCCACCGCTCCCTTGCAAATCAGCTCGTGATGATCTTCCCGCTCCGAGACTACGACCGACATGCGTCGACGCTCGAAATCGAATGGGACTTCATCGATCTTTCGATAGTCCTGCTCGAGCCGAAGTTCGCTCTTGAGATCGACATGCTCTAGTACCGCACGATCGAGGAGGTTCTTCAGCCCTGTCTGGTAGTGGCTATTGAGGAACGCGAATTTGAGTACCTCGTCCGATTCGTTTCCGAAGACATCGGTGTGTCGTTCCAATGCAATGCGATCCTGCGTGAGCGTGCCGGTCTTGTCAGTGCAAAGCACATCCATTGCGCCGAAGCTCTGGATGGCGTCAAGTCGTTTCACGATTACCTGCTTGCGCGAGAGGATGACGGCGCCCTTGGCAAGGGTCCCCGTCACGATCATTGGTAGCATTTCTGGCGTCAACCCTACCGCAACGGAGAGAGCGAACAGGAACGCCTCCATCCAGTCTCCCTTGGTGAAACCGTTGAGCAGCAGCACGATGGGCACCATCACCAACGCGAAGCGGATCAGCAGCCAGCTCACGCTGTTGACTCCGGCTTCAAACGAGTTGGGCGTGGCATCCGCCGCAGTCACACGGGTCGAAAGGGTGCCGAAATAGGTCCGGTTGCCGGTTGCGATGATTAATGCAGTTGCTGCGCCCGAAACCACATTGGTGCCCATGAAAACCAGGTTGCCCGCTTCCAGCACGGAGCCTGTGGCGTCGACCGGCTCGGCGAACTTTTCTACAGGTAGTGATTCACCCGTCATCGCTGCCTGCGCGACGAAAAGGTCCTTGGCCGTCATCAGGCGGCAATCGGCTGGAATCATGTCACCGGCCGACAGGACGATGTGGTCACCTGGCACCAGGTCGCGAATCGGAACATCCCGCTGATTCAAATTGGAGTGTCCCCGCGCGACCTGACGCACGAACCCTTGAGGACGGGCCCCATCGGACTCACCGGTCAGGTCCAGTGGCAGTGGTGCGTTGCGTCTGATCACCGTTGCGGTGTTGCTCACCATCGCCTTGAGTCGCTCGGCAGCACGGTTCGAACGCCGCTCCTGAACGAACCGGATCAGGGTACTCAGTAGCACCATGGTCCCGATGACGATGGTGGCGGTGCCGTCTTCGGTGACGTAGGAAACGGCTGCCAGCAGGGTAAGCAGAAGATTGAACGGGTTCTTGTAGCTGTGCCACAGATGCAGCCACCAGGGCAGGGGCTTCTCGTGGTCGACTTCGTTCGGCCCCACGTTCTCGATCCGCTCGGTTGCTTCCAGCGCAGTGAGCCCGTCGGGATGCGAATGGGTGCGTTCGAGTAATGCCGTGGTTGCGGCGCCGGCGGCAAAAAGCATGTCCCGCGCCACCCGCTCCGGCACTGGCCCGATTTCTCCGTGGCCGCCGACGGTGTTCTGCAGAGCGCGTCGCCCAAAAAGCCCGCTGGCTCGGCGACGGGCCAGAAAGCCGCCGAACCAGTTCTTGAGGATGTTGTCGATGATGATCATCGCGCTCCTCCAGTCACCGGGCGGCAGCTGCAGTTCGAGGTTTTGAAAGTCACGGGGTATCTCCTTGATCGCGCACGATCAGGAGATCCCTGTCGCACTCAGACGCGCGAGGGTCTCCTGATGAACGCGGGCTGTGCGGGTTTCAGTCGGGCAGATGGATGAGCGCCGGAGCGCGAGCGAGGGTCGGGGTCCATGTGCATCCTTTCTTGTCGGTTCAATTTACGGTGCGCAGCCCCGCGCCAGGCGGGAATTGACAACAACGTGGCTGGGTTGGTGATCGACGCGGGGTGAAAGTTGGAGCCAGCTTTCCACCGTATGTCGTTTCCTTAACCGTTGGTTCGGGGCTCCAGGCGGTGCGTCGTGGGGGGCGCGCCGAAAGCTCTTTTGCGAAGGAGCCGGATTGTTGCGGTGCGTCATGCTGTGTGTCAAGACAGCAAAGTCGATTTGACGCACTCGTTCGTTAGTTTACATAATATACATCGTATCAATCAGGTCCTGACGGTTGGAAGAGGTCACCACTACGGCGACTCCAGCGGAACCTATCGCCGCGCCAATCACTGGCAAAGCTTTTCCCAACGCACGCATGAGCTTGTCGCCCTTCGGCGTCCCCTCGTACTTTGCAACCATTGCCCGCGCCATTTCAGCCACCGGGTCTAGACCAGCCACCGCCGCTAAGAGCGCCTGATCTTCAGGCGTTGCTGTCCTTCTCCCGTGTCGCCAGTTGCTCACATGCTGTATCGGCACTCCGATAGCTTTTGCGACCGCGCTGTCGCTGCCCGCGTTCTTCTTCGCGTGGTCTATCAACAAATTAAGTGTTTGCAGGTGTTGCATATTTATCCACTATTGGTTAGATTCGCGGCTAGGCATTTTTGGTTACCTAATCACAAGTGCAATCCTACCGCGAGACGCTCATGACTGCTATCCCTCACGCCGACAAGCTCGAAAGCCAACCCAACGCATGGCAGCCTGTTTCTTTGCTTCGTGGCCCTTCAGAGACAAAAGCTTCAGTAGTTGTCAGCCGCGTCGTGCTTGTTGATGGCGTTCCTACCTCTGAGTACCTTCGCACGCCGGCCGGAGAATTGCGTAAGTTTCTTACGCTTCAGGACGCCTTGGTCGCGATTGCTGATCACCAAGAAATCGAGCTGCACCGCGAACGTATCGAGCTGTCGTTTCATGCACAGCGTCGCGTCCTCCTGCGCATGCAGCAGAGCAAGCAGCACCAGCGCCTTGACGAGTGCCTGCGTTCGTTTTTCAAGACTTCATCCAAGGGGCTCGGCCTGTGATCCGCACGAAGGCGCGAAGCGCCTTCCCCAGTGCTGTAACACTGGGGGAAACCTCCCAACCACACGCCAAGGTCGATTGGCTAACTGTCACTTGGCTTCCCGAACCTGACGAACATGTTCCGGCCACCATCCTTGCTCTTTTGTCCGATGCTGGCATCGTCGCGGTCGGAGAACAAGGCTCAGGGCATTTCGGCTATCAAGTCGGAGTCCGTCTCCAGTCCATGCTTGATGACGGTGCTAAGCACCAGCTCGGGCTCTTGGATTTCGGCGGTGAACGCATGGGAGGCCGCGCAAGGCTCGATTTGTCCGGTTCTGCTTGTGCTCGGATCAAGGATTGGTCTGTTGTCCATGACTGGATCAGCCGCCAATGGAAACCGACTATCACCCGTGTCGATCTCGCCGTCGATTGCCTGCATGGTGAATACGGCGTAGACGATGCCCGCGCATGGCTCGATGCTGGCGATTTTACAGTCGGCGAAGGTCGTCCACCACGCCACAGCACTCCCGGCGATTGGCTCTCACCCGTGCCTTTCTACGGACGCACGCTCGAAGTAGGCCGACGCGAGAACGGAAAGATGCTCCGCGCCTATGAAAAGGGCCTTCAGCTCTCCCCCGGCTCCGGTGACAAGTGGACCCGCTTCGAGGTCGAGTTGCGCAATAAAGACCGCGAAATCCCTCTAGACGTGCTCTTGAACTGTGACACCTATTTTGCAGGCGCGTACGAGTGTTTGCAGCGCGTGCTGCCTGTCGCGGGCCTACGCATCCCTACACAGCAGAAAGAAGGTGAATTGACCCTTCAGAAGCTCACCAAACATTGCAGCGAGGCCTACGGCCGGCTGATCACCGTGTTCCGGGGCCGCCTCGATATCGAGGAAGTCCTTGACGCAATCTCCCGGCCGGGTGTTCCTCGGCGCCTCGAAAAATCGAGCCTTGCCGGGTTCCTCGTCTCCGCAGCGCCAGCGGTTTACTTGAAAGAAGATCGAACATGAAAGCAGTTTTTCTCGGTGCGTCCCGCAGCCAAGGGGTCAGCAAAAAGACCGACAAGGCCTATGACATTTGCAAGCTCTACGCAGCTTTGCCACTCGCTCCAGCTCCGGAGACTTTCGGCACTCAAGGCACTGAATTTCGGCTCGAACCCGCGTTGCTTCCCAAGCTGCACGGCGTCACACCCGGCACAGAAGTCGAGCTCGAAATGATCACAGTTATGCGCTACGGCGAGCAGGTCCAAGAGATTGCCTCTATCTCGCTTGGGAGCGGCCCTAGGGCTCCTATCAAGCCCGCATGAGGTACATCGTCAGCAGGGTCATAACTGGCTGTGCTGTCGCTCTTCTGATGTACCTCGTCCGGCACCTTTCCAAGTGATTTCAGCGCCTAGCCCATGTTCTTGGGTTAGCCGATGCAATCCCGCATCTCTAACGAAAGAAACGAAATGAACGTTGTTAAAAAATTCCGTCCTGCTTGTTCTACTGCCCTTGCCATAGTCTCTGCCGCGCTGGCGATCGCTACCGCCGCCGCCAGTTCCGCTCAAGCTGCTTTGCCTCCGGAAGTCGCGACCTCGATCACCGCCTATCAGACTGATGCGACTACCGCTATCGGCCTGATTATGGGCGCTGGTGTCGTGATTTGGGGCCTGCTCAAGCTGGCCTCGAAGCTCGGCTGGCGCTAAGCCAATGGCCACGAACACCGGCTCGGGTACAACCTCTGACGGTGTTTCGGTGGTTGTCCAGATGGAGCCCGCTCCTGCTTCATCTGAGCACCTCGCCGATATCGGCTTGGTGTTCTCCTTATTCCTTGGTGCCACCGTTGTGATCTGGTGCGCTCGGCGGTTGCTAGACCTCTTCACGGTGCCCTCTCATGGTGACGACTAATGCCCTCCTCAATCGAATTGATGTTCGCGCTCGGGTCGCTGTTCTTGCTTTGGGTTGGCTTTCGCTGATCGCTCCAGCTCACGCGATTTCGTGGAAAGCGACCAGTGACTTCGTGTGGTCCGTGTCCGGCAATGTCGCAGAAGGTAATGTCGGTACTGGCTCTGGCTCCACCATACTGAATTACGCTCGGCCTACCGCTACTGGAATGGAGTTTTCCGCTGGTCGAGCGCTTCCTTGGTCGCCTCAGCCCAATGAGTACTCTCAATGGGCGAAGTGGAAAGCATCAATCACTCCAAAGTCGGTTGCTAAGGAAATAGTGTCGCCTCGGGCTTTGATGGGTGGCATCGCCGGTGCCGTGGGCCTTGCTCTAGTTAAGCAGTTAATCGATCAGGCATGTGTTCGTCTTTCTAACGGCGCAAATGAATTAAAACCCGGTGTTGCTTGGGATGAGTGCGTTCCTGTCGCCGCTCAAGTTCCACCGGACCGGCGTTATGGTCTAAACTCGTCAACCCTCTTCGCTTCGAAGGAGGCTATGTGCACCGCCGTTCCTCGGTCTAAATATACGTTTGTCTCTGCCGATTCATCGGCTGATCCTGATTCTGGTGTATGTAAGTTCCTGTTTGAGCCAAATGACCAGCCCGGTACAATAGTTACTGCTGGATCGTGGCAGGCAATCTATATTTGTCCGAATGGTGTCGAGGTCGCCAAATCATCTACTTGCGCCGGCTTCAAGGATTCTGCGACTTACAGGCCTGCTTCAAATGATAAGGCAACCACTCGAATTGCTGATGCGTTCGACAAGTGGAACCAAGCAGATTTTCTCTATGGCTACGATCCGTCCAATCATAATGACACCCGTTCAGCGGACGTTGTACGTGAACTCTTGAACAAGGGCGCTGAGATTGAGACTGGGAACATTACTGTGGATGGCCCGTCTACTACCTCCGCGCCTACGGTGTCCACAAGCACGACCACCACCACCGTTTCTGATCCCACGCCGTCTGATCCGTCCGCCAGAAGTACGACCGTTACCACGACAACAACCACGAATAATTACAACTACAACTACAACAATAATCAGGTTACTCGGACCGATAAAACCGATGTGCAGGAATGCAAGACTACAACCAAGGGTGATGGCACCGTTCTTCCCACGTCTTGCACTGGCAGTAGTACATCTACCGATAAGCCCAAAGGTGAAGATCCGTCCGACCTGTGCAAGCTTCATCCCGATATACTCGCCTGCAAGGAGTTGGATACACCTGAGGGCGAGATCCCTAGATCTCAAAAGGAGTTGACATATCAGGTTGATGATCAATGGGGCGGCGGCAGTTGTCCCGCTGATCTGTATTCCACCATTCACGGAGTGAGCTATAAGGTGTGGGACTATCAGCAGACCTGTAGCTATGTTTCAACATATCTGAGGCCCGTTCTGCTCGTGCTCGCTGCTTTTTCGGCATTTATGATCCTTGTTCCCGGAAGGAGCGATTAATGAAACTCGGCGTCTGGATACTCTCGCTCGCTCAACCCCTTATTGCGAAAATCCTTCTCTCGCTCGGTTTCTCTCTCGTTACTATCGTGGGCATGCAGGCCGTTATGGATCAGGTGAAAGGCATGGTCACGAGCGGCGTTAATTCGTTGCCGGGCGATATGCTCAACCTGTTTCTTTACGCTGGTGGCGGTCATGCGCTTGGGATCATTCTCGGCGCTGTTACTACCAAAATCCTTCTTTGGCAAATCCAGTCAGCGACTAAGATTCTCGGCGTTAACCCAACATGAGCATCACGCTTATCACCGGAACCCCCGGAGCTGGTAAAACCCTCTACACAGTTGGGAACCTCCTCCAGCCGTTGATAGGTCAGACTATCGAGATAAAGGGCCCTGACGGCCAGCTCCAGACCGTTCCACGGGTCATTTATTCGAATATTAATGGATTGCTGCTTGATCATGAAAAGATTGATGGCGGCACGTCACAGGGGCTCTGTGATTGGCACGAATGGGCGAAGCCCGGTTCCGTGATCGTTTTCGACGAGGTACAGGAGTTCTGGAAGCCTCGCCCCAATGGTTCGGCTGTCCCAGCTTGGATACAGAAGCTCGAAACCCATCGGCATATGGGTGTTGACTTCATCCTCGTCACCCAAAATGTGATGTTGGTGGACCGTAACGTCCATGCATTGGCCGACAGGCATCTGCATGTTCGCAGAATTGCCAATATGAAGTTGGCCACTGTCTACGAGTGGGACCACGTTAGCCGGACCTTAAATTACTCAAAGTCGTTGACTAAGAGTCCTTGGCGCTACAGCTCCAAGGTATTCGAGCTTTACAAGTCTGCAGAGGTTCACACTAAGCAGCGCCGAAAGCTTCCGGGGCTCATCTGGTACATCTTGGCCGGCGTGCTTGCGTTGGCCTTTCTCGGACCGACCCTTTACAAGCGCCTTCAGGGACGGGTCGGAACTCCACAAGCCGACCAGGTCAAATCCGTTGCACCTTTGCATAGTCCCCTGGTCAATCAGGGCCCAACTACGACCAAGTTCACCGGTAACGGTATCCGCGCTCCAATCAACGACATGACTGACTGGAAGCCCAGAATTGTTGACCGACCTGAGACTGCACCGGCTTACGATCAACTCCGCGTTGCAGTCGTCTTTCCGAAGCTTAAAGGCTTCATGTGTGTGGACAACTCTTGTCGTTGCTTCACTCAACAGGGGACCGTTGCTGAGATTTCCCCGGAGGCTTGTACTGCCTACGTTCAGCACCGGCCCTTTGACCCCTATGAGTCCGAGCAGCTGCATCAGGACCATGCGCTGTTATCAGCTCCAGCAAACCCGCCGCAATAAAGCTCGGCCTACGTGCCCGGCTTACGGGTAGCGGTGTCACTAGGCCGCCTCCCTCTGCTTGCAGATCCAGTTCTCACAAAAGCGGCTTCTCACACTGGTAGATCTACCGCCGTCATCGTCGCGAAGAGCGATGCTCATTAACAGCAGAACGTCTCACGCGCCTAAAAGCGGGAATTTCAGGTGTCCGTGCGCCGGGACGCGCCAGCGGCACGAGCGCTCCGGACGCCTGCACATTTTAACCTATGGTTCTTGAAAGATACACTCTGCGCCATGGGCATCAAAGACCGTGACTACTACTACGAAAACCGCAACGCGGACGGTTCTTTTCGAGAGTCTGCATCTAAAACAACGTCGCGACCTGGTCCTTGCTCCTCCGATCAAGGTCCATCGAATCTTCAGCAGATCTACTGGCGCTTACGTTGGCACATTCGCTTTGCGCGGGAGGATATCAACCGTTGGTTTCAGCGCTCCTCTTTTTTGACGAGGCTTCTTGTCGCCATCTTTGTGCTTTTTCTTGTCCTCACTGTCTATCGACTCGCCAAATAATGAAGCCCGGAATTTCCGGGCTTTGGTGCTATAAATACAACGGATCAGTTCAGAAACCACTTGACAATAATATACATCGTATAAAGTACAGTTTGCAGCTTTGGAACCTCTTGTTGCGACACTCCTCCACGCACTCAGAACAAACACTTGGGTCAAACGCTCAACCCGTGCTGATCTAAGTCAGACCGTATGCATCGAACAATTCGGCTCCAGCGTGCGGTCCCACCACGACCGCCTCCTGGTCTTGGAAACGCGCCGCAATGTCCTTGACCTGGTCTTCGATGGCGAAGAAGGCGTCGAGCACAGCGGGGTCGAATGTGGTGGCCCGCATGTTCCGCATCAGCATGGTGGCATGGCTGTGGGTGAACGGCTCCTTGTAGCAGCGGCGGCTTATAAGCGCGTCGTAGATGTCGGCCACGGCCATGATCCGGCCCGACAGCGGAATGGCATGCCCCACGAGCCCGGCCGGATAGCCGGTGCCGTCCCACTTTTCATGGTGCGTGGCAGCGATATCGCCCGCCACGAGCAGGAAGTTGTCGCCTTCGATCCGCTGCGAAGTGCTGAGGATGATGTGTCGCCCAAATTCCGCGTGCTTGCGCATCTGTCGCATCTCATCGGCGGTATGGGGTCCGGGCTTGAGCAGGATGTGGTCCGGGACGCCCACCTTGCCAATGTCGTGCAACGGCGCCGAAAGGAAAAGCAGGTCAATGAACTCGGGCGTCAAAAGGTCTGCGTACTGCCCGGTACGCCTGAGCTCCAGCGCAACGGCCCGCACGTAGTGCTGCGTGCGCTTGATATGGGCGCCGGTTTCGGGGTCCCGCGTCTCGGCCACCGACGCCATCGATTCGATCGTAAGCTGCCGCGCATTCTCCATCTGCCGGCGCCACGTTTGCGCCCTCTTCTTCTCAATGGCGAAGCGGGCGGTGCAGAAAAACGTGAACAGCAGCGCAATCAACACCAGCGGCGCTGCCGGCGAAACAAACATCCCCGTCGCAGAAAACAAGGCGGCGCTTGCGCCAAGCACCGCAGCACAGGCCAGCACTGTTGTGCCCAGCAGCCAAGCAACGCTGCTCACCCACGCAAACATGCAGGCCAGCAGCGCACCCAAGGCGAGGCAGCTGAGGAAAACAGCCGCAGGCGCCCACGAAGGAGTCAGCGTGAATCGGTCGTTGAGGATGCTTTCGGCCAAAACCGACTGAATTTTGAGGCCGGGAAACCGTGCATCTACCGCCGTGTGATGCAGGTCATTGAGACCGACCACCGAAGTGCCGATGAAAACGATCTTTCCTTGCATGTCGCTTGGCCGCAACTGGCCGCTGAGCACGTCCACCGCAGAGACGCTCGCGTAGCGGGCAGGACCGCCGGCAAAGCGAAGCGCCGCGTAACCAGCCTGATCGATTGGCACGTGATGCTTGCCCACCTTCAGCGTCCAGCCGTTGGCGCCTGATTCGACGGTGGCCGACGCCGCGCCGGTCGCCTGCATCACCGCAGCAAGCGACAGGCTGGGGTGCACCACGCCTTCGTACCGGATCAACAACGGAACACGGCGCAGCACCCCGTCAGCATCCGGCTGGCTGTTGACGAAGCCGCTGGCGTGTGTGCGCGAACTCAAAGCAGCCACGTTCACCAGCGCTCCGGACGCTTCGGGAATCGACAACTCGTCAACCTTGCCATCAAGGACGAGGCCGGGCTGCGGCGTGCTGGCTTGGGTGTGGTGGTCGAAATAGAAATAACTGGAGGCCACGGCCTGCGTCCGGGCGATCTCCTGCCCCAGATAACCGTCGTTGTCGAGCAGCCCGACCGGCACACCGCTGAACGCCATGTCGACGTCGAAATCGCGCTTGAACGCTTGCTGGATGTTCGCGAGCGAAGAACGATCAGCCTCGGGAAAAAGGATGTCGAGCGCGATGGCTGCGGGTTTTCCCGCCGCAACGCGCTGCAACAGGGACGCAATGCGGTAGCGCGGCCAGGGCCACTGGCCTAGTGCCGCCAGGCTCACGTCATCAATGTCGATCACTACGGTGTCACGCGGCGGCTCCCCCGACGCAGCGTGGGTGACGAAGCTGTCGAGCGCCACGTTGTCGAGCAGTGTGATCGGGCTCGCCTTCATAAGCGCGATCGTTCCGACAAGGAGCGAAACGAACACGCCGAGCACCGCGATGGACCAGGCCTGTCGGCGCGATACCCTAAGGTCAAATAATTTTCGCGACATTGCAGCCAGGGTGCCCAACTAAAGAATCTGCACTTCGACCCGGCGATTGCGAGGCTCTGGCACACCCGGCGGCGTCGGAACCAAGGGGATCTTGTCGCCGAAAGACTGCACTTCGATAGAACCCAAATCGAAATCGCTTCTGCGCAGCAGACTAGCTACGGTTTGCGCCCGCTGGGCCGACAGCTCGACATTGCGCCGCTCTGGACCGATCGCGTCCGCGTGGCCGAAAACAGTGATTTCAGTTGGTTTTCGCTCGTGTGCGGCCTGAAGCAAGGCGGGCAGCTGCGCCCTGGACTCATCGGTCAGAGTCGAGGTGCCGAGCTTGAAATGCAAAATGAAAGCCACTGGTTTGGGCGGCTGGGCGTCGAGCAGGGCGCGAAAAGTCGAGTCGACGCTTTCCTTACCCCGCTCAACTGGCTGAGAAGGCGGCGAAGTTCCGGCATCGACCACGACTGCGCTGAACGCAGCGTCCACCCTCTGCGCCCCGCCCCCAGTAGAGACTATGACAGCGCCCACACGGCCTTCTTCGTCTGGCAGCAGAACGACCGTAGTTTTGGGGCCAGCCGGCGCAGGAGGTGCCGGCGGCGCGGCACAACCGCAGATTGCGGCTACCACAACCGCGTACAGGGCCGCACGCGCGGTCGCCCCAAAACTCAGCACGGCCTACTCCGCTTGGATGATGAACCGGGTGCCGCGCACGCCCACCATGGTGGTAGGGGTGGAAACATTGACAGCTTCGGGCGCGATTTTCCCGATCTTGCCGGATGAGTAAATCGCACTGCCCTTGGCCAGGTAGAGCGCAAACGCGTACTTGGCCTCAGCGGGCTCAAATACGTAGTTGCGCACCTGGAGTTCGGTTGAAGGGCCCACCGTCAGCAGGGTGCCGTCCTTGAACACGACCCCGCCGGTTGCACCGGGTCCGCTCACTATGCGGTCGGACACCAGAAGCGTGGTACCTGCGGTCGCGTCCATCACGGCGCCGTTGCGCTGGACCTTTATGGTGCCCGTCACGTTCTTGAACAACGCGACGTGCGCGTCCTGAGCCATAACGGGTCCGGCCAAGGCCGCCAACGCCGCACACAGAACAAACGGTATCGAGGTGGCGAAGCTAGCGAAGCGTTTCATGGAAGAACCTCCTGGTAGGGGCCGCCACACTTAAAGGCGAACCGAAGGTTACTGTTGTAGCAGTTTCACGCGTAGGACGTTGCCGCGAATGCGTGCAACTGCAGCCGCAATGCAACAAATCTCACGGCGTTTCGACATGTCCCCAGTAGATCAACGCTTCACGACCCTCTACAGCAAGGGAAACGCTGGCTCCGACCGGCAGCATGACTTTGGTGGGCACATGGCCGAACGGAAGGCCGGTGACCACCGGCGTACGCATTTGTGCGCGCAACCAGTCGATCACCGTTTGCAGCCGGAAGCCGCGGTCGTGCGGCGTAATTTTGAAGTCGGTGAATTGCCCCAGAACAACTGCCTTCTGCCGACCCAGCACACCGGCATGCAGCAACTGGGTGAGCAGCCTCTCGATGCGAAACGGATGTTCGTTCACATCTTCAAGAAACAAAATGCCGCCTCGAATGTCAGGAAACCAGGGCGTGCCCAACAACGAGGTCAGTACCGCGAGATTTCCACCCCACAACGTTGCTTTCTTTACATAAAATTCGGTGCTAGCGCTTGTGCGAATTGCGCTATCAGCTATCTTTGATGTAGCGCCTCCACGTTCCAGCGGTAATCGCCAGCCGGTGCCCTCGCCTTGGCCGAGAAGCAAATCATCGAAGCAGGCCTCCATTATTTCGTCAGGCGTATCAGCCACACCGAAATCCGCGCAGAGCGCCGGGCCAGCCCAGGTGATCGTTTTTTTCTTGGCCAGCGCCGCGTTCTGAAGTGCGGTGAAATCGCTCAGTCCGACAAAGCGTGTGCCCCGCGCTGTTGCCTCGGCGATGGCACGGAAATCGATGCGGGGAAGAATCCTGGTGATTCCATAGCCGCCGCGGCTGATAAGCGCCACATCTGCGCGACTCGCCGCCGCGCGACCGATGGCTGCCAGCCGGGTATCGTCGTCGCCGGCAAAGCGAAGATGGCTTGCCAGCGCATCCACATCCACCTCAACCGAATGCCCGAGCGATTCGAGCCGGCGCACTCCCCGGCGAAAAGCCGCCTTGTCGCGCACAGCGCCGGAGGGCGAATACACATAGATATGTCGCGCGCGTGCGGAGCATGCAGTGTTCGATTCATCCCCATGTGCTTCGCAGTGCGCGTGCGAATGACTGTGTCCGGTAGTGCGGGCCTTTTTCTGCATGAGAGTGAATGTAGTTCAAGGGTTGCGAGCGGCAACGTCCATCCGGAAAATGCGCAATCCGTTTCGAGGCGAGTAATGCCAACTTGAAAAAGCGCGAGGCCCGGCACGGTGGCCGGAATCGGGATAAGGCTGTTCATCTCTGGGAGGTTCCAGCGGCGTTGGAAAGTGCGCTATTGCCCTCGCCCGGCTCCCAAGCGCCTTTGCGATCAGTTGGGGAGCGAGCATGTCGTCTTCTGCAGCGACAACCACCACCTCATCAATACCAAGCTGGTCCAGCCACTGGTTGAGCACCGCCACATGGCGCTCCAGGGTGTGAAAGTCTTCACGCTTGGGCTTGTCGCTATGCCCAAACCCCGGAAGATCGATCAGCAACGCCCGCTCGCCGGCTCCAGCCAGGGCTTGGGCAAAGGCTTCGAAACGCCAGCTCCACGAATGCGCACCATGCAGACATAGCCACGCAGGTAAAGGACGTGGGTTACCGGACTCTGAACCACCCTGCTCCGCCCGAATTTTTTCTACCGCTGCGGCTGCCTCCAGCATGTGGATTGAACGATCCCTCCGAGCGCCAGGGCTGATTTCGCGTGCGTAAAGCCGCAGGCCCTCCAAGGCCGGAAGATCGGTCCAATAAGCCCTCGCTTCTTGCTGAGGCAACACGACATCCGGTGTTCGCAATGCCCATTGCGGCACGGGCGCATGCGCCCTGTCGTTCAGGCGCAGGTCACGCTGCCGCGTGCGCCGCTCGCGGAAAAAGCCTTGCAGCAGCTCAGCGCATTTCTCCGGGAGCACGCCACCCGACACCTCTGTTTGGTGGTTCAGTCGTGATTCGGCAAAGAGATCGATGACCGATCCTGCGGCGCCGGTGCGGGGGTCGGCCGCGCCGAAAACGACGCGCGCGAGCCGCGCATGCAACATGGCTCCGCTGCACATTGCACACGGTTCCAGGGTGACATAGAGCGTGCATCTGTCGAGGCGGTAATTACCAACCGCTGCGGCAGCTTGGCGCAGCGCGGCGATTTCCGCATGCGCCGTCGGGTCGTGCTGCAAAACGGGTGCGTTACGTCCGCGGCCAATGACTCTGCCCTGCGCGTCGATGACGACTGCGCCGACCGGGACCTCGCCCGCATCAGCGGCTTCGAAGGCTTGAGCAAGGGCCTGCACCATGTGATGCTCGTCGACATCGAGGGCCGGCGAGCTCTCGCACCGGGTTGAGGCAACTCCCGACATCGCCACAATTCCGGGCGACTTCATTGCCGCTCAAAGACAGACTGACCTGAGGTGGCAATGCTATTTTCTAAGAAGCGGATAGCGCCCATACCTGAATCGTTTGAGTCACTTTTCATAGCTTTTTTTTGTTCATTGCTTGTCAGCAGCACCTAACTGGCGTTGCTGCACTGCAGCTGCATCGGCCAGCGCTTTGCGAACCTGTTGCGCTGCTTGAGCATCGCGAGAGGCGGCAACACCGGTGCGGCTACCGGAAGTCGCGCCTGGCGCCGGCTCCATGACACGCAACTGATGGCGGGTGACGACCAGTACCAGGACCAACACGATCAGAAGAGAAATCACACCGAAGGCGCTGCGCATAGTTCATCACCTGTGATTCGGGAATCGAAGATACCGGCGGGTCACGCGAAGCCGGACGACTGGAGGGCCGCTGTAAAAAGCATGAAGAAGGCTCATTGTAGAAATCTGGAAGCTCGCACCGCAATGTGCGCTGCACCGAGATCAAAATTACAAGGCCGGTCACCTGCAGAACCAAGCTTGGCTCCATCTATTCGGAACACATGCGGCGATGTCTTACACGTTGCGTCGGACCTGCCGGGGTTGTGGTCGCAGGCCGTTCGCCTGCAAACTGGAGGATATGTGGGCGAAATGTCCTGCATGCGCCACGGGGAAGGCGGTTTGAAAAAGTCCGTGTTCCTGCCCCCTAGACTCATTGCAAGGAGCCTGCCTAGATGCCATCCCGATCCCCTGCGGTCACCAGCATGACCGCCCATGACGCCTACCTTTTCCGGGAGGGCACGCACTCGCGGCTTTATGAGTCTATGGGTTGCCAGCTGCAGCCAGGAGCTCAAGCCGGCGCGCATTTCGCTGTATGGGCGCCCAATGCCCAGTCCGTCTCGGTGATTGGAGACTGGAATTATTGGTCGCATGAAGCCGATCCGCTGCATCCGCGCGACGATGGTAGTGGCGTGTGGGAGGGCTCTTGCGCCCATGCCGCGCATGGCCAATCCTATAAATACCGCATCGTTTCCCAAAACGGTGGCCAGGTGCTCGAGAAGGCCGATCCTTTTGCCATCTGTGCCGAGCTGCCGCCGGCCACCGCATCGCGCATCTGGTCGCTCGAATACGAATGGCAGGATGGCGAATGGATGCGCAATCGCGGTCCGCGCAATGCGCTCGATGCGCCGATGTCTGTCTACGAAATGCACCCAGGTTCGTGGCGGCGCAAGGATGGAGAGTTCCTGAATTACCGCGAGCTTGCGCACCAGCTGGCCGATTACATGATCGAGCTCGGCTTTACCCACGTCGAGCTGATGCCGATCACCGAGCATCCTTTCTATGGCTCATGGGGCTACCAGACAACGGGGTTCTTCGCGCCGACTTCGCGATATGGCTCGCCGCAGGATTTCATGTATTTCGTCGATCACCTGCACCAACGAGGGATCGGTGTATTGCTCGATTGGGTACCGTCGCATTTTCCGGCCGATGCCCACGGCTTAGCGACTTTCGATGGCACGCATCTTTTTGAGCATTCCGACCCGCGCCAGGGTTTCCATCCCGAATGGAATTCGAGCATCTTCAACTACGGCCGCCACGAGGTGCGAAGCTTTCTCATGTCGTCCGGGCTGTTCTGGCTCGACATGTACCACCTCGACGGCCTCAGGGTGGATGCAGTCGCCTCAATGCTGTATCTGGACTATGCCCGCAACCCGGGCGAATGGATTCCCAACCGCCACGGCGGACGCGAAAACCTCGAGGCAATCGAATTTCTCCAGCACCTCAACCGCGCTGTGTACCGGGATCATCCCGACACGATGACAATTGCCGAAGAGTCGACGGCATGGCCGATGGTTTCGCGGCCCACCGACATGGGTGGGCTTGGTTTCGGCATGAAGTGGAACATGGGCTGGATGCACGATTCGCTCGACTACATCAAGGAAGATCCAGTCAATCGGCGCTACCACCATCACAAGTTGACCTTCTCGCTGGTGTATGCGTTTAACGAGAACTTCGTCCTGCCGATCTCGCATGATGAAGTGGTCTATGGCAAGAAATCGCTGCTCGGCAAGATGCCGGGCGACAGCTGGCAGCAGTTCGCCAACCTGCGGGCTTTCCTTGGAATGATGTGGGCGCATCCAGGCAAAAAACTGCTTTTCATGGGCAGTGAATTTGGCCAGAGACGCGAGTGGACACACGAGGGCGAACTCGAATGGTGGGCAGCTGCCATGCAGGAGCATGCCGGCATCCAACGCACCGTTGCGGCCCTGAACACGGTCTACCGGGCCGAGCCGGCTCTGTACCAGCTCGACTTTTCTGCCGCCGGCTTTGAATGGATCGAGGCGGACGATGTCGACAAGAGCGTGTTCGCGTTTCTGCGGAAATCGGCCGACGGCTCCCCGCCCGTGCTAGTGGTGTGCAATCTGACGCCGGTCCCACGGGAGAACTATCTTCTCGGCGTGCCTGGCGCAGGCCAGTGGCAGGAAATCCTCAACACCGACGCGAGCGAATTCGGTGGCGCCGGCTGGGGGAACATGGGCGGAGTACAGACAGCGCCGGTGCGTTCGCACCATCGACCGCAATCGGTCTGCGTCACGCTTCCGCCGCTTTCGACCGTCTTCTTCAAACACGTTCCAGCCGATCCCCGCCATGCCATCTCCTAAGTCACGCGCCAAAGCTTCCGCCCCCGAACTCCGCTTGCCGCCAGCTCTGCCCGACGGGCGCATTCGCGCCGTGGTGGATGCTGTGAGCCCGGCGGTGGATGCCGGGCGTTTTGCCGTCAAGCACATCGCAGGCGAAGAACTCGTCGTCACCGGGCATTGCTTTACCGAGGGGCATGACGCCCTTCGCGTTGTTCTGCAATGGCGCCAAGAAGCAGATGCCGATTTTCACGAAGTGCCGATGGTCGCCCACGGCAACGACGAATGGCAGGCTGCGTTTACTCCGCCCTCCCCCGGCCGTTACGGCTACACGGTGGTCGCCTGGGTCGACCCGTTCGAGTCCTGGCGGCACGAGCTGATTCGTCGCATCGATCCCGAAGACATTCGCATCGCGATACGCACAGGCGCAGCAGAGATTGCCGGGGCGGCTGAACGCGCTTCCGGGGCTGACCGGAAAGCGCTGTCGCAGTGGGCCAAAGCGCTCGACAAGCGTGCCAAGGATGCGGCAAGCGACATCCCCGAATTGAAGGCTTTTGCCCTTGATCCGGCAATGGACGAGATCGCATCCCGCTACCCGGACCGCCGCTATGAGGCGCGCCATGCGCCCGAGCTGCCCCTGGTTGTTGACAGGATCCGGGCACGCTTCAGTAGCTGGTACGAGCTATTTCCGCGCTCGGCTTCACCGGTCGAAGGTGCGCATGGCACGTTCAAGGACGTGCAGGCGCGCCTTCCGGCTGTGGCCGAAATGGGTTTCGACGTGTTGTACTTTCCGCCGATTCATCCGATCGGGCGCGTGAACCGCAAAGGCCGCAACAACGCCTTGGTGACAGAGTCAGGCGATGTCGGCAGCCCTTGGGCCATCGGTGCCAAAGAGGGAGGCCATAAACACATCCTTCCGGAGCTTGGCACCGAACAGGATTTTCGTGATCTGGTGAAGGCCGCTGCCGCACTCGATATCGACATCGCACTGGACATCGCGTTCCAGTGCGCGCCCGATCATCCCTATGTGAAGGAACACCCCGACTGGTTCCGCTGGCGTCCCGACGGCACGGTGCAATACGCGGAAAACCCACCCAAGAAATACCAGGACATCTACCCGTTCAACTTCGAAAGCGATGACTGGCAAGCGCTCTGGGCAGAGCTCAAGAGTGTGATCGACCACTGGATCGGTCAGGGCGTGCGCGTCTTCCGGGTGGACAACCCGCACACCAAAGCCTTTTCATTCTGGGAGTGGTGCATCACCGAGATCAAGCGCGAACATCCCGACGTGCTTTTTCTGGCAGAGGCTTTCACCCGACCAAAGGTCATGCACCGGCTTGCAAAGATCGGATTTTCGCAGTCATACACGTACTACACCTGGCGCAACAGCAAGGAAGAGCTCACTTCCTACTTCGCCGAGCTAGCGCAGGGGCCCGGCAGCAGCTATTTCCGTCCGAACGTCTGGCCTAACACGCCGGACATCCTGCATGAGCGATTGCACGGTGGCGAGCCCGCTGTCTACATGTCCCGCCTTGTCCTGGCGGCGACACTTTCCGCCAGCTACGGCATCTATGGTCCGGTGTACGAGTTGCTGGACCATCTGCCGCGCGAATCAGGCAGCGAGGAATATCTCAATTCGGAGAAATACCAGCTGCGACACTGGGATCACGGCCGCCCGGGCAACCTGCGGGAATTCATCGCTACCGTCAACCGCATCCGCAAGGACAATGTTGCTCTGCACGACAACGCTAGCCTGCGCTTTCTCGATGTGCAGAACGATCAGATGATCGCGTATGCCAAGCATTCACCCGATGGCCGCAACGTCATCGTTACCGTCGTCAATCTCGATCCGCACAATGTGCAATCCGGCTGGGTGAATCTGGAAGACGGCCAGCTCGAGCTGCATCCGGGCGAATCATGGCAGATGCATGATTTGCTGAGCAACCAGCGCTTTGTGTGGCAGGGCACGCATCACTTCGTGCAGCTCGATCCACAACGCTGCCCAGCCCATGTGTTTCTGGTGCGGCGACGTGTGCGCCGCGAGCATGATTTTGATTACTTCGAGTGACCAGCCCGACCGAGTCCCAGACAAAAAAAGAGAGCGCCGCAGCCGTCATGAACGCACCCCTGCCCAATATCGTTACGACCCAACCAGAAATTGATGACCGCGACGACCCGCAGTGGTACCGCGACGCGGTCATCTATCAGCTCAACGTCAAGGCGTTCTTCGATTCGAACAACGACGGGATGGGTGACTTCAAGGGGGTGACGGCCAAGCTCGACTATGTGAAGGATCTGGGGGTCAACACCATCTGGCTGATGCCCTTCTATCCTTCGCCTCTCAAGGACGATGGCTACGACATTTCCGAATACGAGGACGTGCATCCTCAGTACGGAACCTTGGCCGATTTCAAGGAGATGCTCGACGGTGCCCATGCGCGCGGCCTGCGGGTGATCACTGAGCTGGTCATCAATCACACGTCTGCGGACCATCCGTGGTTCCAGGCGGCCCGCAATGCGCCAGCAGGTTCTCCAGAACGCGACTTCTATGTCTGGAGCGATACCGACCAGATCTATCAGGGTACGCGGATCATCTTCACGGATACCGAGAAATCCAACTGGACTTGGGATCCGGTCGCCAAGCAGTATTTCTGGCACCGCTTTTTCAGTCACCAGCCCGATCTGAACTTCGACAATCCGAAGGTGATGGAGGCGGTGCTGAAAACCATGCGCTTCTGGCTGGACCTGGGTGTCGACGGGTTCCGGCTTGATGCGATCCCCTACCTGATCGAGCGCGACGGCACCAGCAACGAGAACCTGCCCGAAACGCATGCGGTCATCAAGCAACTGCGCGCTGCGATCGATTCCGAATACAAAAACCGCTTCCTCTTGGCCGAGGCAAACATGTGGCCGGAGGACGTGCGCGAGTATTTCGGCGATGGCGACGAATGCCACATGGCGTATCACTTTCCGCTGATGCCGCGCATGTACATGGCGATCGCGCAGGAAGACCGTGATCCGATCGTCGAGATCATGCAGCAGACGCCCGAAATTCCTGATGGTTGCCAGTGGGCGATCTTTTTGCGCAACCACGACGAACTTACGCTGGAGATGGTGACCAGCAAAGAGCGCGACTACATGTACACCATGTATGCCGCCGACTTGCGCGCGCGGATCAATCTTGGCATCCGCCGGCGCTTGGCGCCACTGATGGAGAACGATTCCGACCGCATCAAATTGATGAATAGCATGTTGCTGTCGATGCCGGGCTCGCCCATCATCTATTACGGTGATGAGCTGGGCATGGGCGACAACGTGTTCGTGGGTGACCGCAATGGCGTGCGCACCCCCATGCAATGGAGCCCTGACCGCAATGCCGGCTTCTCCCGAGCCGATCCGCAGAGCCTGTACCTGCAGCCCATCATGGATGCGATGTACGGTTACGAGGCGCTTAATGTCGAGGCACAGGAGCGCGATCAGAGCTCGCTCTTGAACTGGACCAAGCGCATGCTGGCCGTGCGCAAGACCAGCAGGGCATTCGGACGCGGAAGACGCCGTTTTCTGAAACCCGGCAACCGCAAGATCCTCGCCTATCTGAGCGAATACGAAGACGACGTGATTCTTTCGGTGTTCAACCTTTCGCGTGCTGCGCAGCCGGTGGAAATCGATCTCACGCAATTCAAGGGCCGCGTGCTCGTAGAAATGCTGGGACGCGCAACCTTCCCACCGATCGGTGACCTGCCCTACTTGCTGACCGTTCCCTCATTCGGCTTCTTCTGGTTCCGCTTGTCCACCACAGCCGATATGCCGGGCTGGCACCAGGACGGCGCCAGCATCCAGGACCGGCCGACACTGGTGCTGTTCGACGGCTGGACCAGCTTCTTCCGCGATCGCGTCATGCCCTGGCGCATCGGGATGGCCGAACGCATGCGCACGCAATTCGAGACCGACACACTGCCGCGGCACATCGAGGCGCAGCGCTGGTATGCCGACAAGGGCACCACCATTACGCGCGCTCGTTTGACCGATCACGCAATGTGGCAGGTAGACGGGATCAGCTGCATGTTCCCGTTGATCGAAGTCGACGCAGGACCGGAAACCGCGACCTATTTCGTTCCGTTGACCCTCGCCTGGGAAGACACCGACGAGGAGCGGGTCAAGCGCCTCACCCCGACCGCAGTAGCCAAAGTACGACAGCAGGCTAATGTCGGCGTGATGGGCGATGCCTTCCAGGATGAGATCTTCTGCCGCGCGGTGATCAATGCGATTGGCTCCGGCGAGGAGGTTGCGATGTCGGGCGGCAGCCTGCGTTTCCGGCCGACCGCCGCCTTCAAGGATCTGGCGCGGGATGTT
>JBBSUX010000012.1:0-25287 GCA_038234045.1 Burkholderiales bacterium | reverse complement strand
C
Organism: Burkholderiales bacterium; assembly: GCA_038234045.1. Taxonomy (GTDB): domain Bacteria; phylum Pseudomonadota; class Gammaproteobacteria; order Burkholderiales; family Burkholderiaceae_C; genus JBBSUX01. The sequence goes on along the minus strand of JBBSUX010000012.1, from coordinate 25,286 downwards.
GCTCCTTGATCTGACCTTGAAACTGCGGATCGAGCACCTTGGCTGACAGCACATAGCTCGCGCGGGCGAACACGTCTTCGGGCATTAGCTTGACGCCCTTGGGCAGCAACGCATGCAGTTCGATGAAGCCCTTGACCGCCTGAAACAGGCCGTCGCGCAGGCCGCTCTCGTGCGTGCCGCCAGCGCTGGTCGGAATCAGGTTGACGTCGCTCTCACGCACCGGTGCGCCGTCTTCGGTGAAGGCGACAGCCCACTCCGCCCCCTCGCCTTCGGCAAAGGATTCATGCGCTTTGTCGGCGGTGCCAGCGCCTTCGAAGAGCGGGATGACCGGCTCGCCATGCAGCGTTTGCAGAAGGTAATCACGCAAGCCGCCCTTGTATTGCCAGGTCTGGGTGTCACGGGTCTTCTCATTGATGAGCGACACGCTCACGCCGGGCATCAACACAGCCTTGCTGCGCAGCAGGTGCGCCAGCTCGGCCATCGGCAGCACGGCTGACTCAAAATACTTCGCGTCGGGCCAGACGCGCACCGAAGTGCCCTGTTTGCGGTCGCCGTCTCCCGACTGGCGCACGGCCAGCGCCTCGACCACATCGCCGCCGCTGAAAACCAGATGCGCAGCCTTGCCTTCTCGAAAGGACGTCACCTCAAGCCGTGTCGAAAGCGCATTGGTCACCGACACGCCGACGCCGTGCAAGCCGCCCGAAAAGCTGTAGGCGCCGCCGGCACCCTTGTCAAACTTGCCGCCCGCGTGCAGCTGGGTGAAAACCAGTTCAACGACCGGCGCGTTCTCTTCGGGATGCAGTCCGAACGGGATGCCGCGGCCGTCGTCGTCCACGCCAACGGAGCCGTCCGCGTGCAATGTCACCCGGATCTTCTTTCCGTGGCCGCCCAGCGCTTCGTCGGCGGCGTTGTCGATCACCTCCTGCACGATATGCAAAGGGTTGTCGGTGCGGGTGTACATGCCCGGCCGCTGTTTGACGGGCTCCAGACCCTTCAAGATGCGGATGGAGCTTTCGCTGTAGGCGGGGATAGGTTTGCTGCTGGCCATGGGGGCCGAATTGTAAGCAGCGCAGGCGTGGCCACTGGATATTTATCCAGATGTCCCGGAGCAAAGGAGGTTGCACGCGATGTCGGTGTCCCGCGCAATACCCGCTACGCTTATCGCGACGCAACCCATCAAAACGTTATCGCTTCCGACTCACAATGACCGCACACCGCTCGACAGATACATCCGCGCCTTCGCGATGGATTCAGGACTGGAGCCATCTGGTGCCGGAAGGCGCAGCTGTGCTGGACGTTGCTTGCGGAAACGGTCGCCACCTGCATTGGTTTCGAGAGCGAAATCACCCTGTAACCGTTCTGGATCAATCGCAAGAAGCTATCGATAACGCAGCGCCTTATGCCGAGGCGATTCAGTGCGATCTGGAAACGGATCCGTGGCCATTGCCGCAGCGCACGTTTTCCGCTGTCGTGGTCACTAACTATTTGTGGCGCCCGTTGTTTCCGGCAATTCTTGCGAGCATCGCGCCAGGTGGGGTGCTGCTGTACGAGACTTTTGCAGAAGGCAACGCGCGGTTCGGGCGGCCACGGCGCGAAGAATTTCTGCTGCGTCGCGGCGAACTGCTGCAGCTTTGCGCGGATCTCCAAATCGTGGCTTTCGAGGACGGTGTTGAGGAGTACCGAACAGATCCTGAGAGCAAAAACGATGCGCAGGACGCGCAACAGGCTCCCGCTGCGACAGGCCTGCGCTGCGTTCAGCGCATCGCAGCCGTCCGCCCGGCGACACAGGCCCTTGATGCAACGGAACCCGGCGCGCTGCCACGACTCCGACCTAGCACCCCGCGCCGCTAAAATGACGTGTTTAGTCACTCGCCCCGAACATGACCCTCCCCACCGGCATCCCCACAGGCAGCATCGTCGCGCTCGTCACGCCGATGCTCGACGACGGCAGCGTGGACTATTCCGCGCTGCGGAAGCTGATCGACTGGCATGTGACTGAAGGCACGGCCTGCCTGGGCGTTGTCGGCACGACCGGCGAATCCCCCACGGTGAGCGTCGAGGAGCACGGCGAGATCATCCGGGTCTCGGTCGAGCAGGCAGCAGGCCGCGTGCGGGTGATGGCGGGCTGCGGCGCCAACTCCACCCGCGAGGCGATCGAGCTGGCCCGCTTCGCCCGTGATGTGGGTGCGGCCAGCCAGCTGCAGGTAGTGCCCTACTACAACAAGCCGACCCAAGAAGGCCAGTACCAGCATTTCAGGGCCATCGCCGAAGCGGTGGGCGACCTGCCGATCGTGCTTTACAACGTGCCCGGTCGCAGCGTTGCCGACATGCAGCACGACACGGTATTACGCCTGGCGCAGGTTCCCGGCATCGTCGGCATCAAGGAAGCCACCGGCAATATCGAACGTGCCCAATGGCTCATCCGCGATCTTCCTCGGAGCTTCGCGGTGTATTCGGGCGACGATCCCACCGCTGTGGCACTCATGCTCTGCGGCGGTCATGGCAATATCAGCGTGACAGCCAATGTCGCGCCACATCTGATGGCCGAACTCTGCGCGGCAGCGCTGGCGGGTGACGCCCGAAAAGCGATGGCGCTGCAGTTCCGGCTGATGCCCCTGCACCGCAATCTTTTTGTCGAAGCCAATCCGATTCCCGTCAAGTGGGCGATGCAGCGACTCGGACTTTGCGGCGGAGCCATGCGCCTGCCGATGACCCGCCTGACGCGCCTGTGCGAACCGATCGTCGAGCAGGCGCTGCAGGATTGCGGCCTGCTGTAATCCGGCGGCAAGCGCACATGAGTTTTTCGGCGCCTTCCCGCTCTTTTCCCCCTTTCACACCACGAGGATGAACCCGTGATTCGTAATGCCCTGTTGCTTGGTTTGGTCGTTGCACTGTCGGCCTGTTCTGTGCTTGATGACGAGAAAATCGATTACAAGAGCGCTGGTCGTGGGCAGTCGCTGGCGGTTCCACCAGATTTGACGCAGCTTTCCGCGGACACCCGCTACAACCTCGGCCCGGCTGATGTAGTGTCCGCCAAGGGGTTTGAGGCGCGCCAGGCGTCGGCGCCAGCGTTTGCCAAGACAGCGCCGAACCAGATCGGCGACGTCCAGTTCAAACGTGACGGCAATACGTTTTGGCTGGTAGTCGACCGCCCCGCCGACCAGCTTTGGGATCCGGTGCGCGACTTCTGGCTTGCCAATGGTTTTTTGCTCACCATCGATCAGCGCAACCTCGGCATCATGGAAACCGACTGGGCCGAGAACCGCGCGAAACTGCCGCAGGACATCATCCGGCGCACGCTAGGCAAGGTGCTCGACTCGGTGTACGACACCAGCCAGCGCGACAAATTCCGCACCCGCATGGAGCATCGCCCCGACGGCAAGACCGAAATCTTCGTCAGCCACCGCGGCATGGAAGAGGTCTACACCAGCGATTCACGCGTGAACCAGAGCACCGTATGGGAGCCGCGGCCGGAGAACCCGGAGCTCGAAGCCGAGTTCCTGCGCCGCATGATGGTCAAGCTCGGAGGAGCCACCACCGCAGAAGCTAAGGCCGCCCAGGCGGAAGCGGTTGCTGTACCGGTGAAGTCGGGTGTGACCCTTGCAACGGTAGCCGGCGTGCCGACCGTGCAGATGAACGAGAGCTTCGACCGGGCATGGCGTCGCGTCGGCCTGACGCTCGACCGAACCGGCTTCACCGTGGAAGATCGCGACCGCAGCAAGGGCCTGTATTTTGTGCGCTACGTAAAGATCGACGCCGATCGCAAGCCGCAGGGCTTCTTCGGCAAACTGCTGCAACGAAAACCTGATGCACCAGCCCCGGTGCAGTACCGGATAGCGGTACGCTCACAGGGCGACAACGCTACCAACGTGACCGTACTCGACGCCAATGGCAATGCGATGAACAACGTCGACGCCGGGCGCATCGTCAAGGTGATTGCGGATGACCTCAAGTAAAAACAGCGTGGCAACCCACCACGGGGGGGATCAAGCCGAGGATGCTGCGTTTTCGTAGTCTGGGCAGCGGCAGTACCGGCAACGCGACGCTGATCGAGGCACGCAGTGGCAGCGACACCACCCGGTTGCTGGTGGACTGCGGGCTTGGTATCCGACAACTTGAAGTGCGGCTCGGCAAGGCGGGAATTGCCCGGCCACAGATCGACGCCATCTTCATCACGCATGAACATTCAGACCATATTGGCTGCGTTCATGCGCTGTCGGTCAGGCAGCGAATTCCCGTCTGGATGAGCCGCGGTACGTACGCTGCCATGGGTGAGCCAGAGTTCGAAGGCATGCTTAACGTGACCCACGACGGCGCTGAGATCGATCTGGGAGCATGCGGGATCCATCCGTTTACGGTCCCGCATGACGCTCGTGAACCCTTGCAACTACGATGCTCTGATGGCGCCTCACATCTCGGAATCCTGACCGATCTGGGACATGCTACCGAGCACGTCATTGCGCAGATTCACGGTTGCCACGCACTGATGCTGGAGTCCAATCACGATGCCGATCTGCTGGCGGTTTCACGCTACCCCGAGTTTCTGAAACGGCGCGTCAGCGGGCCGTACGGACATCTAGGCAACGCAGCCGCAGCAGAGATTGCACGCCGCGTGCGACACGTCGGCCTACGACAGGTCGTGGCCGCACATCTGAGCGAGCAAAACAACCGACCGGAGCTTGCGCGTGCAGGCCTTGCTAATGCGCTCGGATGGGCCCCGGAGCAGATCGGCGTGGCTGATCCACGGGACGGTACCGAGTGGTTTAACGTCTGAGCAAGGGATCAGGCTTGCCGCGGCAGCCGAATCACACCGATGATTCCAAAAAAAAGCCACCCGAAGTTGGCTTTTTTTATAAGCGCAAGAAATCTTGCAGTGGGCTGCTTATTTCTTGGAAGCAGCATTTGCTGCGTCGTCCGCAGCCTTCTTCGCGGCTGCATCCGCTGCTGCATCCGCGGCCTTGGGATCAGTCCCCCCGACTACGAAGGGCGACGAAGCCGGAGCTGCAGGCGTGACAGCCCCGTTAGCCGCCGCGGCTGGGGAAACCATTTCGGAGGAAGTAGCCGGAGCCGGCGCAGGCGCCTCCATTGGAGCGGGCGCCGGTACAGGTGCCGGCACTTCCTTCTTGCCACATGCGGCGAGGGCGACAGAACCGACCAATGCGGCGAGAACCAGGGAATGCTTCATGTCGAAATCCTTTGTGCACTGTTTTCAGGAAGCCGTTGCGCAGATGCGCGCGACAGCAGGCTCGCTCCAACTCTCTCCGACTCGGCAAGGCCGTGCGAACCGTGGCGGTGAATTGTAGATGGCTTATCGGGGAAAACACGCTTGCGAAACAGACACTGACACTCTATGACACCGCCGCACAGCCATGGATGGAGATGGTCGGAGCCCAACTAACCCACAGACCAGCTTCAGACACCGTCCGGATGCACCCAGCCATCGTCGCACCAGATCTGTAGCAGTTCCGCTGCTACGCTGCTCGCGCGGCTGAGTTCTTTGGCCGACAGCGCCCGGTGATCGGCTAAACGACGCATCAAGCGCATGTCAGCCCCACTCGCACGGATGCTTTCCCCGTTAATGAAAATATGTGTTGCGTCGTACAGGATGCGGGTTTTGCGGTCCAGACGTATCCCGCAATCGCCGATGGGCGCTTCGCCCCCCTCGAACCACAGCTGCGCCTTGGGTTCCGTGAGGTATTCACCCAAGGCACGGGCCAGGGCATCCGGGTTGCTCAGCAGCGCCTGCACCGAAGTCCGCGCGAAATCTTCCAGCGATGAAGGCAGGGAAGCCGGTGCCAATGCCGCAGGCTGGCCGCGATCCCGGTAAAGCTGACGGGTACTGCGGGAAGCCGTGCCATCCCCGTCATTGGCTGCCGCTTCTGCGATGCGCTGGAGCAGCTCCCGCCCCAGTTCAGCGCTCGACGGCGACCGAAACCCGATGGAGCAGGTCATGCACTCTCCCATGGCAACGCCGTCGTGCGCGTAGCCGGGCGGGAGGTAGAGCATGTCGCCCGGTTCCAGCACGTCGTCTTCTACCGGAGAAAAGTCAGCGAGGATCCGCAGGGGCACACCAGCCACCAGCTTGGGCTCACGCACTACCGGCGCGGTACGCCACCGGCGATTGCCATGGATTTGAAGCAAAAAGACGTCGTAGCTATCCACATGCGGGCCGACTCCACCGCCATCGGTCGCGAAACTGATCATGGCGTCGTCGATACGGGCGTCAGGAATGAAGCGAAACCGGTCAAGCAATGCGCGCGTCGCATCGTTGTGCAGATCGACTCCCTGGACCAGCAGAGTCCACGCCCGCTGGTCAAGTGGCGGTAATGCGCGCCGCTTGAACGGCCCGTGCTTGAGCGTCCATGTGCCATCAGGAAGGTGAGCGACAAGCCGTGCCTCAACATCGTCCTGTCCGGCCAACGCAAAGATTTCTGAACGCCCGGGCAGCAGATGGACGTCGGGCACTGCCTGACGCAGGAGCAAAGGGCGGCGCTGCCAATAGCGCCTCATAAACACATCGGTGCCAACGGAACGCAGCGGGTCTAGCGACTTGGACATGAGCATGAACGATCAGAGGAAGACGTCGGCTGTCACGCAGGTCATGAGTAATACACCTGCCGCTGCAGGCAGGGCCACGCATCGCCGAATGCGACAATTCTCGTATGGAAATTACTGAACACTGCGTTGTCGCGCTCACCTGGACGCTGACCGACACATTGGGCGAAGAGCTCGACGTGCTTGCCGAGCCTGTTGATTTTGTCGTCGGCGGGCAGGACCTGCTCGGCCCGATTGAAATGGCGCTTCAAGGCCATGCAGCCGGCGCAACTCTCGACCTGCATATCGAACCCGAACAGGCTTTCGGCGACTACGAAGACAAGCTGTTGTTTCTTGAGCCCCGTGAGCGTTTTCCGGCGGAGCTCGAAGAAGGTATGACGATGGAAGGCAGCGCGCTACCGGAAGGCACCAATCCGGATGCGCCACGCGACGCTCTCTACACCGTTACCGACATCTATCCGGACCATGTCGTGCTGGATGGCAACCATCCCTTGGCCGGCATTGCGATCCGGTTGCACCTGACGGTGGTTTCCGTGCGCGAAGCGACCGACGAGGAACGCGAAAGTGGGACCGCCGGTACGGGTTTTTTCCGGATTCCGGGTGCAGGGCCGGGCGACGCGACGCTGCACTGAGCTTTTGCCTCCGCCGGTCGAACCAACAAAGCTTCGATCCAGCCTCCGGGCTGACGTCGCCACTGCTCGTTCAGATGCGCTGAATACGACCGTCTTCGACGCGTACGCGATCGCCGATTCGGAGATCGCCCGGGTTGGGCACATCGAACACCTGCATGCGGCCGTTGTCGGTCTGCACCGAGATTCGGTAGCTTTGCACGGTCGGCCCTCTCTGATTGCCTTCCAGTGCGTTACCGGCGACCGCACCGCCCACAGCTCCGATACCGGTGGCGGCGGCACGACCGAATCCCCCGCCGACCTGGTTGCCTACCACCGCACCGAGCACACCGCCAATGATCGCGCCAGCGCCTGAAGGCGCTCGACGTTGCTCTTGCTGGAGCAGTTCGATGTTGGCGACACGTCCGTACTCCGCGTAGGCGGGTGGTACCGGCCTGTAGGCCTGGCCACCGTAAGCGGGATAGGCCGGGGGGGGCGCCGCGGAAGGATAGGCAGGTGAATAGCCCGGCTGCTGTTCGTACAACGGGGGTTGTACGCAGCCAGCGAGGAAAGCTGCGCCAAGCGCAGCGCTGGCGATGGCGGTGATTGAGCGAGGACGAAATGTCATGGTTTTCTCCGAAAGTTGGGAAGCCCTTTTTCAGCATGGCGTGCGAGCTGACGCAACGGCGATTTCGTGAGCGTCATCCACACCAGCGCTGAAGCTGAGCCTGATTGCGCGCCACATGGCCGCCTGTTGCAAGCGCGCGCGCACCCGCAACCCTGTGGGAGTTCAACGCGACAACGGTAGGAGGGAGCCGACATCGACTGCGCAAAGTTGCGCAACGATGAGTGACCGCCGCCGCTCCCGGAGCGCTTTGCGAAGGGCTGCTATTTCGCTGCGAATCCCTTCAGGCGCTCCCCGTCGAGCCGTAACCAGCGGCGCCCCGGATCGAAGCGCTGAACGCCTCAACTACCCGAAACCGCGCCTGCACCACCGGCACAACGACCAACTGGGCAATGCGCTCCAAAGGAGCGATGGTGTAGGAAGCATTGCTGCGATTCCAGGCGCTCACCATCAAGGGGCCCTGATAGTCACTGTCGATTAGACCCACCAGATTGCCAAGAACAACCCCGTGTCGATGGCCCAGACCCGATCGCGGCAGGATCATCGCGGCGAATCCCGCATCGTCGAGATGGATGGCGATGCCGGTCGAGATCAGCGCACTGGCGCCAGGCTCGAGCACCAAGGGTTCCTCCAGGGCAGCGCGCAAATCAAGGCCAGCGCTTCCGGGCGTCGCGTACGCGGGCAGCTGATCGGCCATTCGCGCGTCAAGAATTTTGACCGAAATATCCATTTTTTAAGTATCTTTTAGAGCTCTAGCGCTTATCTCACAAGCGCAGCGAGCTATCAATTGGCGAGCAAGCTCCAATTTGGAATGTCGGCCGGTGGGGTGGGCGCCGTGGGCATCGACGATGAGAAGCTCGTTGTCATCCTGGCCAAACGCTGTCGGCCCGATGTTGCCAACCATCACAGCCACGCCCTTGCGCTCGCGCTTTTCAGCGGCGTGACGCGCCAGCTCGTGACTTTCGGCGGCAAAACCCACGCACATCAACGCACCGGAGAGTGCCCGGGGAGACCGGGCGGCGGCGCGCAGGATGTCGGGGTTCTCGACGAATCGGAGGGACGGCGGCTCAGCACCGGCACCGGCACCACTGTGGTCTTTCTTGATCTTCTGTTCGCTCACCGATGCAGGGCGCCAGTCGGCAACCGCTGCCGTTGCGATGAACAGGTCGGCGTGCTCAAGCTCGTCCGCCACCGCATCGAACATTTCGCAGGCCGAAACCACATCAACCCGCCGCACCCCGCGCGGCGCCGTCAGTGCCACCGGCCCCGCCACGAGCGTGACCTGCGCGCCAGCGTCGCGCGCAGCGCGCGCCAAGGCAAAACCCATCTTGCCGGAAGAATGATTGGTGATGCAGCGCACCGGATCGATCGCTTCCTGCGTTGGCCCGGCGGTAATCAGCACACGGCGCCCGGCCAGCAGCTTGGGCTGGAACGCTGCGATTAGCTCGTCGAGCAATTCAGCCGGCTCGAGCATGCGGCCGTCTCCCGTCTCTCCACAGGCCTGATCACCGCTGCCGACATCCAGCACGACAGCGCCGTCGCTCGCCACCTGGGCGACATTGCGTTCGGTGGCAGGATGCGTCCACATCTCGCGGTTCATGGCCGGCGCCAGCAGCAATGGCACAAGATCTCGCGGCCGCGCCAGGCAAAGAAGACTCAGCAATTCGTCGCTACGGCCCGCTGCCAGACGAGCGATGAAGTCGGCGCTGCACGGCGCCATCAAAATAGCGTCGGCCTCGCGGCTCACGTTGATGTGCGCCATGTTGTTGGGCTCGCGTGCATCCCACTGCGAGAGCGCAACTGCGCGGCCGGAAAGCGCCTGCATCGTCACCGGTGTGATGAACTGCGTTGCAGCCTCGGTCATCATCACCTGAACGCTCGCGCCGGCCCTCACCAGCAAGCGGCAGAGCTCGGCCGCCTTGTAGCAGGCAATGCCTCCAGTCAGGCCAAGGACAATGTGTTTGCCGGAGAGTTCCATTCGGTGCGGGTCTGCGCTGCGACGGCGCAGCTCGAGCTTGGCGGGCAATGAATGTAGCAGACGTATTCCCTTGAGACAGAGTACCGCCCGTCCAGCGCCGATCCGGGCCGAGGCGGGAAAATCTGCCGTGAACCGGCTCCTATAATCTGGCTTTACCACCTACCGGAACAGCCCGGCTCCCGATACGACATGACCAAATTCGTCTTCGTCACCGGCGGTGTGGTGTCTTCCCTGGGCAAGGGAATCGCCTCTGCCTCCCTTGCCGCGATCCTCGAATCGCGCGGCCTCAAGGTCACCCTCATCAAGCTCGATCCGTATATCAACGTGGATCCGGGCACCATGTCGCCGTTTCAGCACGGCGAAGTGTTCGTTACCGACGACGGCGCGGAAACCGACCTTGACCTCGGTCACTACGAGCGCTTTATTGAGACGCGCATGAAGCGCACCAACAACTTCACCACCGGCAAAATTTATCAGTCGGTGCTGGAGAAGGAACGCCGCGGCGATTACCTCGGCAAGACGGTGCAGGTTATCCCGCATGTCACCAACGAGATTCAGGATTACATCAAGCGCGGAGCGGGATTCGGAACGCCTGACGCGGTCGATGTGGCCATCGTCGAGATCGGCGGCACCGTGGGCGACATCGAGTCTTTGCCCTTCCTTGAAGCCGTGCGCCAACTCAGTCTCAAGCTGGGTCCCAACAACACGGCGTTCGTGCACCTGACCTATGTACCGTTCATCGCAGCAGCCGGCGAGCTCAAGACCAAGCCGACGCAGCACACGGTCCAGAAGATGCGAGAGATTGGTATTCAGCCAGACGCACTCCTCTGCCGCGCGGACCGGGCAATTCCTGACGAGGAACGCGCCAAGATCTCCCTCTTCACCAACGTGCCTGAATGGGGCGTGATCAGCATGTGGGACGTGGACACCATCTACAAGGTGCCTCGCATGCTGCACGAGCAGGGACTCGACGGCCTCATCTGCGACAAGCTCCGGCTCAATACCCCGCCAACGAGCCTGAAGCGCTGGGACGCGCTGGTGCACGAAACCGAAAATCCAGCGCACGAGGTGCGCATCGCCATGGTCGGCAAATACGTTGACCTGTCAGACAGCTACAAGTCGCTGAACGAAGCGCTGCGTCACGCCGGCATGAAGAACCATGCGCGCGTGAAGATCGAATACCTCGATTCCGAAGACATCAATCGCGACAACGTCGAGCAACTCGCCGGTTTCGACGCGGTGCTGGTCCCTGGCGGCTTTGGTCAACGCGGGGTCGAAGGCAAGATCTGCGCGGCCCGCTTCGCACGCGAGAACGCCATCCCCTACCTCGGCATCTGCCTCGGCATGCAGGTGGCCACGATCGAATACGCGCGGCACATGGCCGGCCTGAACAGCGCCAACAGCACCGAGTTCGATCCGGCCACGCCCTACCCCGTGATCGCGCTGATCACCGAATGGAAAGATGCCGACGGCACCGTCAAGACGCGCACAGCCAGCTCGGACCTGGGCGGCACCATGCGCCTCGGCGCACAGAGTTCCGACGTCGAGCCCGGCACCTTGGCGCATGACATCTACGGAGACGTGGTCACCGAGCGGCATCGTCATCGCTACGAGGCCAACGTCAATTACCTTGATGCGCTGCGCGCTGCCGGCTTGGTGATTTCCGCTCGAACCCAGCGCGAGCATCTCACCGAAATCGTCGAGCTGCCGCGGGCCGTGCATCCCTGGTACATCGGCGTGCAGTTCCATCCTGAATTCAAATCCACGCCGTGGAACGGGCACCCGCTTTTCAACGCTTTCGTCAGTGCTGCGCTGACGCGCCAGACCTTGACCGCGCAGGCAGCACTCGCAGCCACCACGGCTGCAGAGGTGAGCGCATGAAGTTGTGCGGATTTGAAGTAGGTGCGCGCCAGCCGTTCTTTCTGATCGCCGGACCCTGCGTCATCGAATCTGCGCAGCTGCAGATGGATACCGCCGGGACGCTGCGCGAGCTCACCGCCGAGCTCGGCATTCCTTTCATCTTCAAGAGCAGCTTCGACAAGGCGAACCGCTCGTCCGGCACCAGCTTTCGCGGTCCGGGCCGTGACAAGGGCCTGGAGATCCTCGGCGATATCAAACGCCAACTCGGCGTTCCGGTATTGACCGACGTGCACACCGAGCAGGACATCACCGAAGCAGCGCGCGTCGTCGATGTGCTGCAGACGCCAGCTTTCCTGTGCCGGCAGACTGATTTCATTCATGCCGCGGCGCAATCGGGCAAGCCGGTGAACATCAAGAAGGGGCAGTTTCTGAGCCCGCACGAGATGAAGAACGTCATCGACAAGGCCCGCGTCGCAGCGCGCGAGGCAGGCTTGCTGGAAGACAACTTCATGGCGTGCGAACGCGGCGCAAGCTTTGGCTACAACAATCTGGTTTCCGACATGCGCAGCCTGGCGATCATGCGGGAGACTGGTGCGCCAGTGGTGTTCGACGCCACCCATTCGGTGCAGCTACCCGGAGGCCAGGGCACCAGTTCTGGCGGCCAGCGCGAAATGGTGCCGGTGCTGGCGCGTGCCGCCACCGCTGTCGGCATCGCCGGTCTCTTCATGGAAACCCATCCGGATCCGAGCAAAGCAATGTCGGACGGTCCCAACGCGGTGCCGCTGAAACACATGCGCGCGCTGCTCGAAACCTTGCTGGCGCTCGACACCGTGACCAAGAAAAACGCCTATCTCGAGAACGACTTCGAAGCCTGAGGAAAGACAAAAACACCATGGCAAGCGGCTACATCTTTGCATCGGTCGAAGTGACCAACCCGACCCAGTACGAGGAATACAAGAAGTGGAGCACGCTGGCCATGCAGGCGCATGGCGCTGAGGTGTGCATCCGAGGTGGCAAGGTCGAAGTGCTGGAAGGCGACTGGAACCCGGGTCGCGCGGTGCTGCTCAAATTCCCAAGCTTCGAGGCAGCCCAAGCTTTCTATGAAACGCCCGAATACCGAAAGGCACGCGACGCGCGGGCCGGTGCCGCGATCATGCGGATGGTGTGCGTCGAAGGCGTATAAACTTTCGCTACTTTTTACCTAGCTGGTAGCGCTTGCAGCTGCTTGGCAAGGGCTCGATTTTGTTTGTATATTTCGTTCAGCCCACCAGCGCGCTGAAGCTTTTGAAAAAAAAGGAAACCCATGAGCGCCATCGTTGACATCGTCGCCCGCGAAATTCTGGACAGCCGAGGCAACCCCACCATCGAATGCGACGTATTGCTCGAATCGGGCGTGATGGGCCGCGCGGCCGTGCCTTCGGGCGCATCCACCGGTTCGCGTGAGGCGATAGAGCTGCGCGACGGCGACAAATCCCGCTATGGCGGCAAGGGCGTATTGAAAGCCGTGGAGCATGTCAACACCGAGATTTCCGAAGCGGTGCTGGGGCTAGATGCCTCAGAGCAGGCTTTTCTCGACAAGACCCTGATCGACCTCGACGGCACCGACAACAAGAGCCGGCTCGGCGCGAACGCCATATTGGCGGTTTCGATGGCGGTGGCACGCGCAGCGGCCGAGGAATCGGGCCTACCGCTGTATCGCTATTTCGGCGGCATGGCCGGCATGCAGTTGCCGGTGCCGATGATGAATGTCATCAACGGCGGTGCGCATGCCAACAATTCGCTCGATATCCAGGAGTTCATGATCATCCCGGTGGGAGCACCGAGCTTTCGCGAAGCCGTGCGTTATGGCGCAGAGGTGTTCCATGCGCTGAAGTCGATCATCAACGACCGCGGCATGAGCACCGCAGTGGGCGATGAGGGTGGTTTCGCGCCCAGCGTTGCCAACCATGAGGCGGCGATCCAGCTGATCCTCGAAGCCATCGACAAGGCGGGTTACGTAGCGGGCGAGCAGATCGTGCTGGGGCTCGACTGCGCTGCCAACGAATTCTTCAAGGACGGCAGCTATCACCTGGGCGCAGAAGGCCTGACGCTCTCGGCCGACGAATGGACGAATCTTTTGGCCACCTGGGTCGACAAATACCCGATCGTCAGCATCGAAGATGCCATGGCCGAAAACGACTGGGACGGCTGGAAGCATCTCACCGAGCGACTCGGCAACCGCGTGCAGCTGGTGGGCGACGACCTGTTCGTCACCAACACCAAGATCTTCCAGGAAGGTATCGACAAGGGCATCGCCAATTCGATCCTGATCAAGATCAACCAGATCGGCACGCTGACCGAGACCTTTGCCGCCATCGAGATGGCCAAGCGCGCTGGCTACACGGCCGTCATCAGCCATCGCTCCGGCGAAACGGAAGACTCCACCATCGCCGACATCGCGGTGGGCCTGAACGCTGGGCAGATCAAAACCGGCTCGCTCAGCCGCAGCGATCGCATGGCCAAGTACAACCAGTTGCTGCGTATCGAGGAAGACCTGGGTGACATCGCCCACTATCCCGGCCGCCAGGCGTTCTACAACCTGAAGTAAGCAGCGCGCAGCCCTCACCCGTGATCGCGGCCGAAGTGCGGCAGCGGGCACCATCACCCCACTCACAAACCCAGCAGGCAGCCCATGGTCCAGCGCATCGTTGCCATCGTGCTCATCGCGCTGCTTGCGGCACTGCACGCGCAGCTCTGGCTCGGCCGTGGCAGCGTGCCGGCGGTGAAACTGCTTCAGCGCCAGATTGCAGCCCAAAAGGCAGCCAACGTTCGGTCCGCCCAATTGAACGAACGCCTGGCTTCCGAAGTGGCTGACCTGAGCGATGGTCTGGACATGGTCGAGGAAAAGGCGCGTGGCGAGCTCGGCATGGTGCGCCCCAACGAAATCTTCGTGCAGATCACGCGCTGAATGGCTGCTTTTCAAGCTGCCCCGCCCTGCTTGTGGCTCATCGAGGGCGCAGTGAATGACGAGGCGGCCGGCTGAGGTGCACATCGCGTGAACCTTCTGGATCTACTCAATGCCGAGGCGTTTCGCTTCGGCTCGGTCAGTGCCACATGGGTGGAACTGACGGCCTTCGTCCTTGCGCTGGTGATGGTGGCCATGAACATCCGCGAGCGCATCTGGGGCTGGCCGCTGGCCATCGCGAGCTCGGCACTGTATCTCGTCGTTTTCTGGCACAGCGGTTTGTATGCGGATGCCTGTCTGCAAGCAGCGTTCATTACGCTGGCGGCATGGGGCTGGCTGCAGTGGCTACTCGGACATCGGGATGATGGCAGCCCGCTCCATCCAGCGCGGCTCTCGCGGCGCCACGCCATGGCGTGCGTTGGGGCCGGAGTTTTTCTCTGGCTGGTGATCGGTGTGGTGCTGGCTCGCTACACCGACAGCACCGTTGTCTGGTGGGATGCCTTTACAACAGCGGCAAGCCTGGTCGGGCAGTACCTGCTGGGCCGCAAATTTCTTGCCAACTGGGCGGTGTGGTTGCTGGTGAATGTGGTCAGCACCGGTTTGTATGCCGTTAAAGGGCTCTGGCTGACCGTCGTGCTCTACGCGCTTTTCGCCGCGCTGAGCGTGGTCGGATGGCGCGCCTGGCAGCGCCGTATGGTCGGAACCTCGTCTAAGCCAGCCTCCTCATCAGCACGGGTTGCCGTGTGAACGGCACGCCGATCGCTGTCGCGATCCTCGGCGCCGAGAGCACCGGCAAGACGAGCCTGGGTCTTGCGCTGTCCGACGCGCTGCAGACGCAATCGGGCATGCCGGTCCCTGTGTTGCCGGAGGTCTTGCGCGCATGGTGCGCAGAAGCCGGCCGTACGCCACGCCGGGAGGAGCAGGCCGCCATTGCCGAGGCACAAGCCCGTCAGCTCGGTGACACGTTGGCCATCGATGCGGAGCGCGCGCTGGTGATCGCCGACACCACACCCTTGATGACCGCCATCTACAGCGATCTGCTGTTCGGCGACACGACGCTTTACGCAATGGCTATTGCGCACCAGCGGCGCTATGCGCTCACGCTTGTCTGCGGCCTCGATCTGCCCTGGCGGGCAGATGGCATCCAGCGCGACGGGCCGCATGTACGCGTGCCGGTGGATGACGCCATCCGTCGGGCGCTGGAATCGGCAGCATTGCCTTATCAAGTGGTGTACGGGCAAGGCACCGATCGATGCAGCAATGCGCTGATCGCTATCAAACCTATTGCTGACAGTGCCCGCACACTCTGCGCAAGAGGCCTATTTGATACCGAAAAATTGGAATCGGACGGCGCTGCCGCTGCTGCAACACCCTGGCGCTGTGAACGCTGCGGTGACGCGGCCTGCGAACGACGTCTGTTCACGGGCTTGCTGACCGCGCGCGGAACCTCTCACGAAAGCGCCCAGCGCCCGCTTACTGCACCGAATCGCTGCCCGGCACCCGCTCGACCGCAGCCGTGAATAACTGCGCGGTATCGACCGCGTCGAACCGATACTGCAGACCGCAGAATTCGCAGGCCACTTCGATATCGCCGCGCTCTTCGAGGATGCTTTGGGCTTCGTCTTCCCCCAGTCCGCGAATCATCCGCCCGACCCGATCGCGACTGCAGGTGCAGGCAAATCGGGGGCCGCCTGCTCCGTCCTGCGGTGCGAAGCGCAGGAGTTTTTCCTCCCAGAACAAGCGCCGCAGGATGGTGTCCACATCGAGCCCCAGCAACTCGTCGCGCGTCAGGCTCGCTGCCAGATGCGCAATGCGGTTGTAGTCCTCGTTGCGGCCGATCTCGTCCTCATTGGCGCTACTCACCATGCTGCCAGCGAGATTGCTCTCGCCCTTCATCGGCATGCGCTGCACCAGTAATCCCGCAGCCACTTTCGAGTCTGCTGCGAGGATCAGCGTGGTGTCGAGTTGCTCGCTCTGCAGCATGTAATGCTCCAGCACAGCACTCAGACGAACGATCTTCTCGCCGCGCGGACCAGAGAGTGGCACCAGTCCCTGGTAGGGCTGCTGGCCGGGAAATTTGCTTTGAGGATCGAGGGTGATCGCGCAGCGACCCAAGCCGTTTTGATTGACCAGCTCCGAAAGTGCCATGCCGGGTGTCAGCTCGCCCATCACGGTAGCGGTCGCGCGCAGTTGCAGATCGGATTTCACTTCCGCCACTGCCACCTTGAGCGGTCCGTCGCCAAAAATCTGCAATATCAAAGCGCCCTGGAACTTGATGCTTGATTGCATCAGTACCCCCGCCGCAGTCATCTCGCCCAGTAGCGAGGTGACCTCGTCCGGGAATGCGCCGGTGGTCGAATTCGACGCTCGGCGGCGCAGGATGGCTGTCCAGGCATCAGTCAGGCGCACGATGGCACCGCGCACCGGAAGGCCATCGAAAAGAAATTTGTGAAGCTCGGACACAGGCAAAAACAGTTGTTTAGTTGGAAGGCAGAGGTCAGCAAAGCCGCTGGTTGAGCAAATGGGCGCGGGATGACTCCGCTCAAACAGTCTGCTCGACGCCGGCGAGGCCCTTGCGGTAGCGCTTGGCGTTCGCGATATAACGCCGGGCGCTCTCCCGCAGGCCCTCGATCTGTTCGGGCGTGAGCTGCTTGACCACGCGGGCCGGGCTTCCGATGATCATGGATCCATCCGGAAACTCTTTGCCTTCGGTCACCAGTGCACCGGCACCCACCAGGCAATTGCGCCCAATGCACGCGCCGTTGAGCACCACAGCGCCGATCCCGATGAGGGTTTCGTCGCCGATGGTGCAGCCGTGCAGCATGACCTTGTGGCCCACCGTGACCCGCTCACCGATCACCAGCGGCACACCGACATCGGCATGCAAAACGCTCAGATCCTGAACATTGGAGCCGGCGCCGATCGTCAAGGTCGCGGTATCGCCCCGCACCACCGTGCCGAACCAGACGCTGGCGTCTTCGCCCATCACCACATCGCCAATGACGGTGGCGCTGTCCGCAACCCAGGCGGATTCGTGCAGGCGGGGGTGTATTCCGTCCAGTGTGTAGATCGCCATTGCCGGGTCCTTTTCAACAGAGTGCAGGTTTCAGGCTTCGGTGCAACCTGGAACGCGAAAGCGCCCATTGTAAAAAGCCAGGCTGCCATTCAGCGGCGTACAGCCCATTTCTCCATTCTCCGGCTCTTGCTCAGACGGTGTGCCGCTAGGTTGAAGTCGAAGCGCTTCGGTCTGTTTAGTGAAGATGCCCGTCCAGATTTACCTCCCAGTTCCAAGCATCGCGCTGGGCCTCATCGCCCTAGAATCCATCTATCAACCGTCCTGCCGCTTTTGTCTTGTCGCTCGGGGTTTTCCGGTCGGCCCGTGCTTTGTACGTCCGCAGCGATCCCGCCTGATAGTCATGTCCAGCACCACCGAAACATCCTTCGCCGACGCCGGCTCCGAGCCGCCCCCCATTTCCAGCGAAGCCGCCGCCGCGCTGGGCGACGGCCTGATCGCGAGGCAGGCCATCGTCGACGAGAAACGCGCGGTGGTCGGCTACGAGCTTTTCGATCGATCGGTCGGCTCGCAGGAGCACAGCGCAAACACCGATGCCAACATGCTTTTCAACGCGCTCTCGGGCGCGGAATCAGAAGCGCTCACCGGGCGCACCACGGTCTTCATCAACTGCACGCACGAGAGTCTGGTGGGCGGCCATCTTGAGCTGATCCATCCGCGCAAGGTGGTGCTTGAGATCCCCATTGTTGCCAACGACAATCCAGAGCAGATCGAGGCCCTGGTGCCGGTCCTGGAGGCGGTGGCCAAGCGTGGTCTGCGTATCGCTTTCAATCAAGCTGCCCTGCGCAAACCCTACGTCCGGTGGCTGCCTTTTGCAACCTTCATCAAGCTCGAAATGAATGCCTTCGGGCCTGAGCTGGCAGAGCCGCTGGTGCGCTTCGTCAAAACCAACACCAAGGCACGGATCATTGCGGAGAAGGTCGAAACCGCAGAGCAGCACCAGCGCATGGCTGACCTGGGGGTGAAGCTATTTCAGGGCTACTGGTTTGCCCGCCCTTCGGTGGTGCAATCGCGCACGGTACGGCCGACCCAGGCGGCGGTAATCCAGTTGCTCAATCTGGTGCGACGTCAGGCCGATGTCTCCGAGATCGAGGAAGTGCTCAAGCGCGACCCGACGCTCTCCTTCAACCTGCTGCGCTTCATCAACTCTTCCGGCTTTGGCCTGAGTGTGGAGATCACCTCGTTTCGCCATGCGGTGATGATCCTGGGACACAACAAACTGTTCCGCTGGGCAGCGCTGCTGATGACGAGCGCTACCAACGGCGCGCCGACCGCGCTGGGAACGACCGCTGTCATCCGCGGTCGTCTCACGGAGCTGCTCGCAGCCGAGCTGTTGCCGCCAGAAGATGCGGACAACGCGTTTGTCGTCGGCGTGTTCTCGCTGCTCGATGCGATGCTCGGCATGCCGCTGGACAAAGCACTGGATGCGGTTTCCCTGCCACAATCCGTGCAGGATGCGCTACTGCGGCGCACGGGGGTATTCGCCCCATTTCTCGAACTTGCCGAGGCCTGCGAGAGCGGTGACGAAGTCGCCTTCGGGCGGGCCGCCGAGGCACTGCATCTGTCGAGCCGACAAGTCAATATGGCGCACATGAACGCCTTGCTGTTCGCGGAAGCCCTGGAAGCCTGAAACAAACCCCGGGCTCTTATCCTCGCGGATGATGCTTTGCATGCAAAGCCTTTAGCCGCTCGCGCGCCACGTGGGTATAGATGGTGGTGGTGGAAATGTCGGCGTGTCCGAGCAGCAACTGCACCGCCCGCAGATCAGCGCCGTGATTGAGCAGATGCGTGGCGAACGCATGGCGCAGGGTGTGCGGCGAAAGCTTGGTGTGAATGCCAGCGGCAAGCGCATGGCGCCGCACCACCATCCAGAAGGCCATGCGCGTCATTGCGCCGCCCCGAGCCGTAACGAAGAGGTCATCCGTCTGCTGGCTACCCAGAATGGGGCCGCGCGCTTCGGCAAGATACCGATCCAGCCACATCCGGGCATGTTCGCCAAACGGCACCAGACGTTCCTTGGAGCCCTTGCCGGTCACGCGCAGCACCCCGTCGTTGGAAGACACCTCGAAAACCCGCAGCGACACCAGCTCACTCACGCGCAGCCCGCTCGCATACAGCAGCTCCAGCATCGCACGATCGCGCAAGCCGAGCGGTGTGGAAAAATCCGGTGCCGCCAGCAGGGCCTCCACTTGCGGCTCTGAGAGCGTGCCGGGTACGCGCAAGGGCGGCCGCGCGGCCTGTAGCCGCAGCGTGGGATCGATCTGCATCACGTTTTCGCGCAGCGCCCAGTGAAAATAGCGACGAAACACCGTCAGCCGGCGGTTCGCGGTTGTCGCTCGCGTCGTGGCATGTTGCGTGGCGAAATAGGCTTGCAGATCGGCTTCGGCCACGGCATCAAGACTCTTCTCGAGCGACGCCTCCAGCCACCGCCCGAATAGCGTGAGGTCGCGCCGGTAGGCCGCCAGCGTGTTGCGCGAAAGTCCGTCTTCCAGCCACAGCGCGTCGATGAACGCGTCGATCCGATGGGTGAATTCCGATACTTGGGCCATCCACCGACCTTAGCAATAAACCGGACTGTCACCGCGCTGCTATCCTGCCGCCCGTGAATTACCTTGAGCTCCTGGCACCCGACTTTTCCCTCATCCTGTGCGGCTACCTCATCTGCCGCTTCACACCCCTGAATCGCGTGGTGTGGGACCAGGTCGAGAAACTCGTCTACTACTTTCTGTTTCCGGTACTGCTGTTTCACTCGATCATTCAACGACCAATCGATCTGCAGGCCGCCTCTGGCATGGTGCTGGCAGGTGTCGGCACGGGGCTGATTGCAGTCGCCCTGGCCTATTCCCTGCCTCACTTGCCCGGCTGGCGCGGCAAAGTGAACGTCGCCGATGCGGCTGCTTCCGCACAGGTGGCATTTCGCTTTAACTCCTTCATCGGGCTAGCACTTGCCGAGCGTCTGGCGGGAGACCATGGTCTGCAACTGATCGCGGTGCTGCTGGGCTGCTGCGTGCCGATCTTCAACGTCGCGGCGGTCTATCCGATGGCGCGCCACGGCGGCCACGGGGTTGTTCGTTCGATCATTCGCAATCCGCTGGTAATCGCAACGCTCTCGGGTCTGCTGCTCAATGTCGGCGGCTTCAGCGTGCCGGGCTGGCTCACGCCAACCATTACCCGCATCGGTGGTGCGTCGCTCCCGCTGGGCTTGCTGTCAGCCGGCGCCGGCATGCAGTTCGCGGCGATGACCAGTGGCTTCAGGCTGGCAGCCGGCGTGCTCACCATCCGGCATGTGGTCTGGCCGCTCGTGGCTTTCGGCTTTTCGCGGCTGCTGCATCTGGATGACGTCCAGACCTCCGTGCTGCTTGCGTTTTCAGGGCTGCCGACCGCCTCCACCTGCTATGTGCTGACAGCGCGTATGGGCTACAACGGCGCTTTCGTGGCCGGGCTGGTGACGATATCCACCTTGCTCGGTCTGGCGAGCCTGCCGTTTGCGCTGAAGCTTCCGCAGTGGTTCGGAGGGTGAATGCAGCAAACCACAAGCGAGAAACTTGCTCCCTTGAAAGTAGCTAGTAGCGCATATGGATTAAGCGCTAGAGCGACTTTTTATTGATTATTCTCAGGGTGGCGACTGCGCCAGCGCCCAGGCCACATGTTCGCGCACGATCGCGCTCGGATGCGTGCTGCGGCGCTCCAGTGCTGCGCGCTCCAGTGCGCCGCCATGTCCGCCGTGCAGGGCATTCCCAAGCGCGACAGCCACATTGCGCAGCCAGCGCTCATGGCCAATCCGGCGAATGGGGCCACCTTCGGTGATGCGCAGAAAATCTTCCTCGCTCCAGTCGAGCAAGCTGGCAAGCGATTGGCCGTTGAGCCCCGGTCGCGCATCGAAATCGGCCAGCACCGCCTTCTGGGCGAACTTGTTCCAGGGGCATACCAGCTGGCAGTCGTCACAACCGTAAATGCGGTTGGCCATCAGCGGTCGCAATTCGATCGGGATCGCGCCGTCGTGCTCGATGGTGAGATAGCTGATGCAGCGCCGCGCATCGAGTCGACCCGGCGCGACGATGGCCGCTGTCGGGCAGATGTCGATGCAGGCGGTACAGCCGCCGCAATGCGCGCTGACCGGCTCGCTAGCCGGCAGCGCGATATCAAGATAGATCTCGCCCAGAAAAAACATCGAGCCGCCTTCTCGGTTGAGCACCAGGGTGTGCTTGCCGCGCCAACCCTGCCCGCTACGCGCCGCAAGTTCGGCTTCCAGCACCGGAGCCGAATCGGTGAACGCGCGGTGCCCGATGGGCCCCACCTCTTCTGCGATGCGCTCGGCCAGCCGCTGCAGGCGCTTTCGCACAACCTTGTGATAGTCCCGGCCGCGCGCATAGAGCGAGACGATGCCCTCCTGCGACCGATCAAGGCGGGCAAATTCGACGGCTTGCCAGTCGGGTGGCGTATTGGCGGGCAGATAGTCCATGCGAACCGTCAGCACACTGACCGTGCCGGGCACCAGTTCAGCCGGGCGAGCGCGGCGCGTCCCGTGGGCTTGCATGTATTGCATGGAGCCATGAAAACCCGCTTCAAGCCATGCGAGAAGCCCTGACTCTGCTGCAGATAAATCGACACCCGCAATCCCGATTTGCGAGAATCCCTCCTCACCTGCCCAGGTGCGTATCCGGGAGACGAGTTGTTGAATGTTGCTGATGCCGCTGACCATAGCCGCACCATTGTAGAAATGGGGCGCACCGCCACGACCCTGAAGACGGCCGAGGCCCGCTGGGCCGACGAAGACGCCACTGCCGAATGGGCCGCACGGCTGGCCCAAGCGCCCGAGCTGGCCGATGCCTTCATTACGCTGAACGGCGATCTGGGAGCGGGCAAGACCACCTTCGTTCGGCATTTGCTGCGCGCACTCGGCGTAGAGGGCCGCATCAAAAGCCCCACCTACGCCATCGTCGAAGTACACCAGGGCGCAAGCGCGCTGGGCGGCTGGCCGATTCTTCACTTTGATTTCTACCGCTTCGAGGATCCGCGCGAATGGGATGACGCCGGCTTTCGCGAACTTTTTGCAGCGCCCGGGCTCAAGCTGGCTGAGTGGCCCGAGAAAGCGGCTCCCGCCTTGCCGCTGCCTGATCTGGAGATGCATATCGATACCGAACCCGACGGCACCCGCACGGTGCGCCTCGACGCACACAGCCTGAAGGGCCAGCAGCTGTTGCAGGCGTGCGGCACATGACCGCTCCTGTGAATGTGGAGCCAGGCGGCAGCTTCGATGCGGCGATGTCCAGCACCCTCTCGCGCCGACGCGTCGTTCGATCAGGGAGCCTGTTGTTTTTGCTGGGCGCAGGGCAGCTTGCGCGGGGCGCCGGCATCGTTGCCGTACGCGTCTGGCCGGCTGCGGAATACACCCGCGTCACGATCGAGTCAGATACCGCTCTGGTCACGCATCAGGTCTTTGTACCGAGCCCGCCGCGGCTGGCGGTCGATATCGAGGGCATCACACTCGATCCGGCCTTGCGCGAACTGGTGGCCAAGGTGAAGAGCGACGATCCGTTCATCTCGGGCGTACGCGTTGGGCAGAACACTCCCACTACGGTACGGCTGGTGCTTGATTTGAAGCAGCCGGCGCGGCCTCAGGTGTTTTCGTTGCCGCCGGTGGCGGCTTATCGCAACCGTTTGGTGCTTGATCTCTACCCTGCGCGCGAAATCGACCCCCTGGAAGAACTAATCGCATCGCGCCTGCGCGATACCGGCCATGATGGCCCGGCTGCCAGCCTCACTGCGCCCACCTTGTCGGCAGGCATGAACGCACCGCGCGCCGATCCATTGGGTGAACTGATCGCGCAGCAATCGGAACGTTTGCCCTCTGCCCGCGAACCCGTTCGCTCGACTTCTCCGCGACGCCATGCGGTGCAAGTGGAAAAACCGGTGATCGCGCAGGTTCACGAGCCCACCGCGCCGGTCGCGCCCAGCAGCCCCAAGCCCACCGCGTCGCGTACCGACCGGATCATCATCGTGGCGATCGATCCGGGCCATGGTGGTGAAGACCCGGGCGCAACCGGCGGTGAGGGCACGCGCGAGAAAGACGTGGTGCTGAAGATTGCATACCTGCTGCGCGACCGCATCAACGCGACGACGCTCAATGGCAATCCGATGCGCGCGTACATGACGCGCGACGCAGACTTCTTCGTGCCGCTCGGTCAGCGTGTGGAAAAAGCGCGCCGCGTGCAGGCCGACCTGTTCATGAGCATCCACGCCGATGCATTCAGCACGCCGAGTGCATCGGGCGCCAGCGTCTTCGCACTGAGCGAAGGCGGTGCCACCAGCACGACTGCGCGCTGGCTGGCGCGGACCGAGAACAACGCCGACCTCATCGGCGGCGTCAATGTCGCGACGCAAGACCCGCACGTGCGCCGCATGCTGCTCGACATGAGCACCACCGCCCAGATCAACGACAGCCTGAAACTCGGCAGCGCAGTGCTGGGTCAGATCGGCAAGCTGGGCAAACTGCACAAGGGTCGAGTCGAGCAAGCCGGCTTTGCTGTGCTGAAGGCGCCCGACATTCCCAGCGTGCTGGTTGAAACCGGATTCATCAGCAATCCCGGCGAGGAAAACCACCTGAACGACCCCAAATACCGGGAAGAACTTGCCGATGCGCTGATGCGCGGCATTCAGGCCTACTTCGCCCGCAACCCGCCTCTGGCACGCAGCCGGACTCTTTAAACCTGCGGACGAAGTTTGCTGCGGTATTGGCGCACGTTGCTAGTGATCCTGCGCGATGACAGGGGCCGGCGTCGTCTTCCTACATGGCCTGCATCGAAGTGTTTTATAGTCGCGCTGACAGGTGTAGAACCTGCTTCGCAACATAGTCAAAGAGGTGACAACATGAAGACCAATTTCCTGATCGCCGGCGCAGCTGCCAGCCTCATCGCATTGACAGGCTGCTCCACAACTCCATCCAACCAGCAAATCGGCACCGGCGCCGGGGCTGTGGTGGGAGGCGTCGCAGGTAATGCATTGTTCGGCGGCACCCTCGGAACTGTGGGCGGCGCTGCGGCAGGCGCGCTCGTAGGTAACGAGGTGGGCAAGCGTAGCGAGCGTCGCTACTGACCTGTTGGCCTGCTGGCAGCAAACAGCACAACATTTCAAACTGCCACCGCAGGGCTTTATCGCCCCGGCGGTGGCAGTTTGCATTTGGAAAGTCGCTTGTCACGACCCGGAATATTCAGCGAATCTTCCCCGCTCGAGGGTTACGCGACACGATCCTTGCGCCCCGATCGCCAAGCGCCATAGATCGCAATCAAGCCAGGGATCAGGATCATTCCCCAGATGATGAGTTCGAGCCGGTCCCGCACCCACGGCAGGTTGCCGAGAAAATAGCCGGCGGTGCTCACGCCGAGCACCCACAGCAAGGCGCCGGCCATGTTGAACAGGGTGAATCGCGTCCGGTCCATGGCCGCGACTCCCGCAACGAAAGGTGCGAACGTCCGGATGAACGGCATGAAGCGCGCCAGCACCACGGCAATGCCACCGTAGCGTTCATAGAACGCATGGGCGCGGTCGAACGCCTGGCGATTGAAGAACCGTGAACTTTCCCACCCAAAAACCTTCGGCCCGAGCCGCGCACCGATCATGTAATTGCATTGATCGCCGAGGAT
>JBBSUX010000011.1:0-25443 GCA_038234045.1 Burkholderiales bacterium | reverse complement strand
GATGCCCTTGCAATGCCCTATCTCACTGAGCATCTCTAGATCAAACCGCGTCCGCTGCTCAATCCTCTGCGCCTCGACCAGTTTGCCCTCCGAGACGAACAGCTTGACGCGCTCGGTGAGCTCTGTCTTGATCGCTTCTACCGCCGAGAGAACCTTGTCGCGCGGCGTGACGTAGTGACTTGCCGGATAGATCACAAAGCGCGGAATCTTCTGCCGGATGCGCCCGGTGAGCGGGTCGAAGAGTTGCAGCGATTCCACCTCGTCGTCGAACAGCTCGATGCGGATCGCCAGCTCTGAATGCTCGGCCGGAAAGATGTCGATGGTGTCACCCCGCACCCGGAACGTGCCGCGCGAAAAATCCTGCTCGTTTCGGGTGTACTGCATACGAATCAGCTGCGCGATGGCGTCGCGCTGCTTCTGCTTGCCGCCCACCTTCAGGATGAAGCGCATCTGCGTGTAATCCTCCGGCGCGCCGATACCGTAAATGGCGCTTACCGATGCCACGATGATCACGTCGCGCCGCTCCAGCACGCTCTTGGTGGCGGAAAGCCGCATCTGCTCGATGTGCTCGTTGATTGCGCTGTCCTTTTCGATGAAAAGATCCCGCTGCGGCACATAAGCTTCGGGCTGGTAGTAGTCGTAGTAGCTAACGAAATACTCCACCGCATTCTTCGGGAAAAACTCCCGGAATTCGCTATACAGCTGAGCGGCCAGCGTCTTGTTGGGTGCGAAGACGATTGCAGGGCGCCCCATCTGAGCGATGACGTTAGCCATCGTGAACGTCTTTCCGGAGCCTGTCACCCCAAGCAGGGTCTGGAACACTTCGCCATCGCGCACGCCCTCGACCAGCTGAGTGATCGCTTTCGGCTGATCGCCAGCGGGCGGATAAGGCTGAAAAAGCTCGAAGGGCGAATCCGGATAACGGACGAAGGTTCCGCTCTCGGTTTCAGGCATGGGAGTAATTGCTTCTGGTATGGAGGGCATCGTGGTCACCGCATAAAATTGGGGACAACCCTAAAGACTACAACACCGGCGGCGCATTCACAGGCTGCGTCGAAGGGTTCGCCCACCCTCCGGTGCGACAAACCACAGACTTGGGGTGCATAAATTTTTCAGCGTCATCACTTTGTTTTGCAAGGATTCCAACATGTCCATGTTCACCGCCGTCGAGATGGCTCCGCGCGACCCCATCCTCGGACTCAATGACCAGTTTGCTGCCGACCAAAACCCGAAGAAGGTCAATCTGGGTGTTGGCGTGTATTACGACGACAAAGGCAAGCTGCCGTTGCTCGACTGTGTGCAGCAAGCCGAAAAAGCCATGATGGAGGCGCCCAAGCCGCGTGGTTACCTGCCGATCGATGGCATCGCCGCTTACGACGCTGCCGTGCAGTCGCTCGTTTTCGGGCCAGGAAGTGAACCTGTCACCTCCGGTCGTGTTGCCACCATCCAGGGCGTCGGCGGTACCGGCGGCTTGAAGGTTGGTGCCGATTTCCTGAAACAGCTCAACCCCGATGCCAAGGTGTTGATCAGCGACCCGAGCTGGGAAAACCACCGCGCGCTGTTCAGCCGTGCCGGCTTTCCGGTTGAAACCTACCCGTACTACGACGCGGCCAAGCGCGGCGTCGATTTCGAGGGCATGCTCGCCGCGCTGCAAGCCGCCGCCGAAGGCTCGATCGTCGTGCTGCATGCTTGCTGCCACAACCCGACCGGTTACGACATCACTGCAGCTCAGTGGGACCAGGTGGTGGCAGCGGTCAAAACTAAAAAACTGGTGGCCTTCCTCGATATGGCCTATCAGGGCTTTGGCCAGGGCATTCGCGAGGACGGCGCGGCCATTGAGAAATTTACCGCTGCCGGCCTGAGCTTCTTTGTTTCCACTTCGTTCTCGAAGAGCTTCAGCTTGTATGGCGAGCGTGTGGGTGCGCTTTCAGTGCTTTGCACTTCGAAGGAAGAGGCATCGCGGGTGCTTTCCCAGCTAAAGGTCGTGATCCGCACCAACTATTCCAACCCACCAACCCACGGAGGCGCGGTGGTTGCAAGCGTTCTGGGCTCGCCCGAGTTACGCAACGTGTGGGAAGGTGAACTGGCTGGCATGCGCGTTCGCATCAAGCAAATGCGCCAGAAGCTCGTCGACGGACTGAAGGCCGCCGGCGTGAAGCAGGACATGTCTTTCATCACCCAGCAAGTCGGAATGTTCAGCTATTCGGGCCTGAACAAAGATCAGATGGTGCGGCTGCGCAATGAATTCGGCATTTATGGGACGGACACCGGCCGCATGTGTGTGGCCGCGCTGAACAGCGGCAATATCGACTACGTCTGCGCATCAATCGCCAAGGTGGTCTGAGCCCTTCCACCGTTCTAACAACGCGGCTCCGTTCGCGTTGTCAGACGGCTCAGCGCGTAGTCAAGCGCTGAAAACGGCCTCAATGACGAATCTTGATATGCTACTTTTATGGTAGCTTCTTGCGCTTTATCAATAAGCGCTAGAGGCCTATTTCATTGGTAGTTTTTGATTGATTGGCCGAAACTACCGAAACGCCGTGCTGTCCCAAAGTAAGCACCGCGTTATCGCCAGCGCGCAGCGGCCGCGCAAGATCCGACGAAACCACAAGAATGGGCCCCAGCGCGGTGTCGAAACCGTACTCATAGGCGCTCCCAAGGTAGGTCGCCTTCCGCAAGGTCGCTTCCAGTCCTGCGCTCCCCTCCCCGATCCGCCAAGCTTCGGGACGTACCGCGACCTTCACCGGCCCGGACAGCGTTCCGGCACGGGCCTCAAGTTGGAGTGGCCCGAGGGTGACGCGCCCATCCTCGGCAGCATGCGCTGGAAAAACCGTGGCCTCGCCCATGAAGCCCGCAACGAATTCGCTTTCCGGATGGCCGTAGAGCACCTCGGGCGTTCCGCATTGCGCGATGATGCCGTGGTCCATCACGATGATCTGGTCGCTTACTGCGAGCGCTTCGCCCTGGTCATGCGTGACATAGGCAACGGTCAGCCGAAGCCGCCGCTGGATAGCGCGAATTTCCTCACGCATCTCCCGGCGCAGCCGCGCATCCAGGTTGGACAGCGGCTCATCAAACAGCAGGACATCCGGCTCCAGCACCAAAGCGCGCGCCAGCGCGACGCGCTGCTGCTGGCCACCCGAAAGCTCGCTCGGCAGACGGTCATCGAAGCCCACCAGACCCACTCCACGTAATGCCTCCCGGGCGCGGGCCTGCCACTCGGCCTTTTTCAGGCCGCTCATACGCAGGCCGTAGCCCACGTTGGTTAATACGTCCATATGGGGGAACAGCGCATAACTCTGGAACATCATGCTGACATTGCGCTCGGCCGGTCCCAGCGTAGTCACGTCATGGCCCCCCATCAGGATGGCACCTGAGGTCGGCGATTCCAGCCCGGCGATCATTCGCAACGTGGTCGTTTTTCCGCAGCCCGAAGGCCCGAGGATGGTGGTGAGCGTGCCCGGTGGCACCTCGAAGCTGATGCCTTGCACGACCAGCGGGGCGTCCGCCTGCAGGCCGTAGCGCTTGGTGACATGCCTCAATTCGATGCCGTGATGATCCATGGGGTGTTCTGATGTTTCTTGCTTTGTGTGTGCTCAACACGGGCGGATGTGCGGACTCAGCGGGCTGGTGCGACAGTAGGAACCAGCGGAACAGCGGCGCGTCGGCGCCCCAGCTTGCGCTCACCCACCACCAGCTGGATCAGTGCAATTGCGAGCGCCATCAGCACTATCAGCACCGTGCAGTAGGCGAGTGCCACACCATAGTCACCGTTGCCAACCCGACCGATGATGTAAGTGGTGGCCAGCTCGTTTTCTGCCGTGACAAGAAAGATCACAGCGCTGACCGTGGTCATCGCCCGGACAAAGCTGTAGACCAGCGCGGCCACCAACGCTGGCTTGAGCAGCGGTAGGACGACATGGAACAGCGTCTGCGAGGTGGACGCGCGCAACATCAGCGATGCCTCGTCCAACGAGCGATCAAGCTGCCGAAAAGCGGCCGTACCAGCGCGCACGCCCACCGGCAGGTTCCGGAACATGAAGCACAGAACGATGATGAGCCCCGTGCCGGTGAGCTCCAGCGGCGGCACATTGAAGGCAAGGATGTAGCTCACGCCCAGCACGGTGCCGGGGATAGCGAAAGCCAGCAGCGCGGCAAATTCGAATACGCCCTGCCCCTTGAAAACATTGCGCGCCAACAACCAGGCGATGAGTAATCCCAGCGCCGCCGTGATCGGTGCCGCAATGGCCGCCAACTTCAGCGTGGTGATGAGAGAGTTCCAGGCCGTGCCCGACCAGACCAGGCCGAACTTGCCCCAGTCCAGCGAAAAGGCGGTTCTGAAATGGTTCAACGTCAGCGTGTAGTCACGGCCCCAGGTCTGGACGAATCCGCCAGTGAACGCGAAAAGATAAACCAGAACGGTAAACACGATCCACGGAAACGCGACGGCATAAACCGTGCGCCGTACGCCGTCGGGCAAAGCCATTGCAACTCCGGCATCGCCCTTGCCAGTTACTGTCGTGAAATTCCGCCGGCCCAGCAAACCGCGTTGCAACGTGAACACGCCCAGCGCAAACAGCGTCAGCACCCACGCTAACGAGGCCGCACGCCCCGGCTCGCTCTGTGCCCCGACCACCGCGAAGAAGATGTCAGTGGAGAGCACGGACTAGTCACCGCCAACCACGATGGGATTGCCGAAATCAGCAACGCTCTCGATAAAGCCGACCAAAAAGGCGTTGGCCAGCCCTGGCATCAGCAGCGGCAGCGTCACGGTAAAAAACGCAGCACGTCGATCCGCGCGCAGCATCTGTGCGGCTTCTTCAAGACCGGGTGCGACGCCTTGAACCACGCCGCGCATGATCATGAAAGCAATCGGTGTGAACGCAAACCACTGCGCAATCACCAGCCCCGGAAAACCATAGAACCAGCGCGTCGGCGTAATGCCGAACCAGGTGTCGAGCAGCTGGTTCACGACACCCGCGCGACCGAACAGAAGAATAAGTCCGAGCCCAACCACAAACGGAGGCGTGATGATGGGCAGCAATCCCAGCACCCGCAGCGGCGTCTTCCAGCGCATGTGGCCCCGCTCCGCCATCAACGCCATGAGCGTTCCGAGAAATGTCGTCCCTCCCGCAGTCACCAGGCCGAGCGCCAGCGTGTTCCAGGCAACACCACAACGACTCCCATTGGACAAACAGCCGACGCTCCACAAATGTTCGTTGAAGATCCGCCCAAAAAAAGCGAACAACGACCAGTGACCATCGTCTGTCACGAACGCGCCCGAAAGGGCTTTTCCCACCGGGTAAACGATGAAGAGCGCAAGGAGCACGGCTGAGACAACCACGGCGCCCGACACGAACAGATCGCCCCGGAAGAAGCCGAGTCGCGCCAACCCGAATGCGGCCAGCAGCAGAAGCGCCGCAAATACGACAAAGCCGCCCGCTCCAATACCGAACTGATTGATCGCGAGTTCACCGAAGGCGGAATTAAGCGCTGCGACGCTCCACCCCCGCGCTCCGATCAAAAAACCCGACAGGCCGAGTCCCAGGACACCCAGAAGGCCGCCCACCAACAGCCATCGCCCCTGCAAACGTCCGGCCGGCTGCAACGCACCGACAAGACACAGGCCGAGCCCGGTCAAGCCGCAAAACAACCAGACGCGGCCTTGCGTTATGGCTTGCAGCAGGCCGTTGGCCGCATCATCGGCACCAAGAAAAACCCGGGGCAACGATGTGACCCAGCCAGTGTCCTGAATCGCATACCAGGGCAGCAGCAGATAACCCAGTCCGCCGGCTGCCAAACACCACCACACGGCGGCGTTGTGCTGACGCTTCATGGAATCAGCGCGGCAGCGAATTCACTTCCTTTTCCCAGCGGGCGATCAGGCGACGTCGTTCCATGCTTTCGCCGTATTTCTTGTAGTCATATTTGATCAACTTGATCTTCTTGAAATCGGGCACATTGGGATCGACCACCGTCGCCTTGTTCGATGGCAGCTGATACTGTTTGGTCGCAGCCCCAAAAGCCTGCGCCGCAGGCGTCAGTGCCCACTCGTAGAACTTTTTCGCTTGCGCAAGGTTTCGCGCTCCCTTGATGAGGCTCATCGAACCAATTTCGGCACCTGTACCTTCGGAAGGAGTCGCGGTTTCCACTGGAAAACCTTGCATCCGCTCCTGCGGTGCGTCGTGGATGAAGCTGATGGAGACAGCCGTTTCGCCGCGCGCTACTGCCTTGATCGGCGCGGTACCGGAGCGGGTGTACTGGCCGATGTTCTTGTGCAGCGCCTTCAGGTATTCAAAGGCCTGGTCTTCACCCATCAGCTGCACCAGCGTCGCGATCATGGTGTAGGCCGTGCCGCTGGATGCCGGGTTTGCCACCTGGATGTCGCCCTTGTATTCGGGCTTGAGCAGATCCGCCCAGCTCCGCGGAATACCCATCTTCTTCTTGGCGATCAATTCGGTGTTGTAGCCAAACCCGAGTGGCCCCGAATAGATTCCCACTGTCTTGTAGCCCGACTGGGCAGCCTGGTCTTGCGCCCATTGGTAAAGCTGAGGCAATTGCGGCGATTTGTACTCGAATGTGAGGCCCTGCTCCGCAGCTTGCAGATGGGGATCGCCGGTGCCACCGAACCAGACATCGGTCTTCGGGTTTTCCCTTTCTGCATTGATTTGCGCCAGCGCTTCCCCAGAGCCCTTCTGCGCGATATTGATCTTCACTCCTGTCGTCTTCGCATATACCGTTGCGATCATGTTGCACCAATCGGCCTGAACGGAGCAGATCACATTGACCTGTTGCGCAAAGACACCGCAGGACAAGCCTGCCAGCACTGTCGCGATAAAAATTTTCTTTTTCATGGGATTCTTGAGTCCTCTGGGGGCGCATGGCCGGAGCAGCCACCCCGCAGAGCGTAGCCCGGCCTACATGGGCTGCTATCAGTACAACTACCGCTTGCATGATGAGAATTGGCATCGAAATATTGTCGAAAGTATTAGCACAAATGCGCTTCCAGCTATCATATGTGGAGCTTCCGTTAGCCGGCGGACATTGCAATTGACCCGCTTTTTCGGCGATTGGCCGACGTGGTAATCGGTCTAATCCCGCATGCAGACAAGCGACGTCGCTGCTATATTGCACTGCAACAAGTTACCGGAAGATTCATGCTTTATCAAATCTACGAAGCCCAGCGATCCTTGATGGAGCCATTCGCGGAGTTCGCGCATGCGGCGTCGAAGATGTACAGCAACCCGCAGGCGCCGTTCTCGCAGACTCAGGCGGCCCACAGGATTTCCGCGGGCCTGGATCTGATGTATCGGTTGGGAAAAGACTATGAGAAGCCCAAGTTCGACCTACAGACCGTAAACGTGAATGGCGCCGAGGTGGTGATTCACGAAGGAGTGGCCCTGGACAAACCTTTCTGTGAACTGCGGCGGTTTAAACGGTATACCGATGATCCGGCGACCCTCACGCGCATGAAGGCCCAGCCGGCTGTTCTCGTCGTTGCACCCTTGTCAGGCCACTACGCCACGCTGCTGCGCGACACCGTTCGAACCCTTCTCGGCGAACACAAGGTGTACATCACCGACTGGAAAAATGCACGCATGGTGCCGGTGGCAGAAGGCAACTTCTCGCTTGATGACTATGCGAACTATGTGCAGGAATTCATCCGCCATCTCCAGGGGATCTACGGAAACTGCCACGTGATCAGCGTGTGCCAGCCGACTGTGCCGGTGCTTGCTGCGGTATCGCTGATGGCAAGCCGTGACGAACTGACGCCGCTGAGCATGACCATGATGGGCGGCCCGATCGACGCCCGCAAGTCGCCCACCGCCGTCAACAATCTGGCAACGAACAAAAGCTTTGAATGGTTCGAGAACAACGTCATCTACCCGGTGCCATCAGGCTTCCCCGGCGAGACGCGTCGGGTGTATCCCGGATTTCTCCAGCACACGAGCTTCGTCGCCATGAACCCGGATCGCCATGCGACCAGCCACTACGACTATTTTCGCGACCTTGTTCGCGGAGACGACGAAAGCACGGATGCCCATCGTCGTTTCTATGACGAATACAATGCTGTCTTGGACATGGACGCCGAGTTCTACCTCGACACAATCCGCCGCGTATTCCAGGATTTTGATCTGGTCAACGGAACCTGGGATGTGCGCTCCGCGGACGGCTCGATGGAGCCCGTCCGCCCGCAAGACATCAGCACGACTGCGCTTCTGAGCGTGGAAGGTGAACTGGATGACATATCCGGCTCCGGCCAGACGGAGGCGGTTCATGACCTTTGCAGCGGCGTTCCCGCCGAACTCCACCACCACATGGAAGTCAAGGGCGCAGGCCATTACGGCATCTTCAGCGGTCGTCGGTGGCGCACCATGGTCTATCCGAAAGTGCGCGATTTCATCGCGGCCTGTAGCCCCGATCTCTCGACCGATCCGGCGCTGAAGGCTTCTGAACAAGCCCAGTCGGACGCTGTGGCACTGCCTGAGTCGGTCGTCCGTCGCACTGCCAAGGCCCGGCCATCCAAGTTGCCGGTAGCTCAAGCCGCTCTATCGATTTCAACCGTCGCTCCTGCCAAGTCAGTCTCTGAAGTAGCTGCAGCGCCACGCAAAAAGACAAGTTCCGGTTCTGCTTCGACTGAAAAAACGACAGGCGCCATGCCAGCCAAAACATCCAGACGGGCAACCCGGAAGGCGTGACCGAACGCAGTGCCGCGCTCGCTCTTGGATCGGGCTCATCGACGGAGTACGTGGCCCGCCTGCACGCGGCGCTTCCACAAACGCAGTGCACGCGCTGCGGTTACCCGAACTGCAGCGCGTACGCGGAGGCGATTGCTGAAGGCAGCGCCGCTATCAATCGCTGTCCGCCAGGCGGTGCCGAGGGTATTCGTCGTCTTGCGGCCATCACTGGTTGCGCGCCGATCGATCTTGATCTCGAATGCGGCGCAGAGGAGCCGCGCTCCGTCGCACGCGTCCAAGAGGCTTGGTGCATTGGCTGCACCTTGTGCATTGACGCTTGCCCCACTGATGCCATCCTGGGTGCCAATAAGCGGATGCACACGGTCATCACACAGCATTGCACCGGCTGCGAGTTGTGCATCCCCGTGTGCCCAGTCGATTGCATCACTCTCGACCCTGTGAGCGAAGGCCGCACCGGCTGGAATGCGTGGAGCGCACACGACGCAGCCAATGCGCTGCAGCGCTACGAGCGGCATATGGAGCGACAGACCCAATCGCCGGAAAGGGTGCCGGAGAATTTTTCCAACCTGGGCAGAACGCAGGTTTTATTGGCTACGTCAGCCTCTGAGACGTCGCCTGGAGCAGCTATCAATGAGCCATCGGCGGAAATGAAATCCCCGGATCAGCCTGCATCGCGGAGACAGGCATTGATCGAAGCCGCGCAGAAGAGAGCTCGCGAGCGCCAATCAAAAGCAAGGCTGTAACGGCGACCAAAAAGTGCGGTTCACCCGCCGGATCGGCTTAGGCAAACGCGTAAGTTCGACTCAAGCGACCAAACGCTTGTAGACACCGCATCCCAGTGCCAGGTCTCCGTCGAGCGCCATCACGAACGACATTTTCGACTGCACTTTTCCGCTCACGGGATTGGTGATGTCGTATTCGGTCCAACCAGGTGCAAGCTGCGTCTGATGGAAAACCGATGCCACCATGGCGTCACCGTCCATACCAGGAATATCCTGCACCCGGGTGCCGACCTTGGCGGGATTGCCGCCGAACATGCGGTAGGTTCCGTTTTTGTCGAGCACGAACACGTACATGTCGCGGTCATGGAAACCCTGCGAAGGGTCGCTGGCTTCGTTCAGAAATGCCGACACCCCGCGCTGGCGCACGAATGCATTGGCTCGCTCCACCAACTCGATCGCTTCTCCCGCAGTGCCTTGCTGCAATTTGAAGGCGCTGACCGCTTCTGCCATGTGCGCAGCGCGGCGCTCCAGGCTCACCGCCTCCGCAAGCGTCTGCTCCACCATGTGTGCGTTCTGCTGGGTAAGCTGATCAAGCTGATGGACAGCGACTGAAATCTCGGCTAGCCCTCCGCTTTGCTGGGCGCTTGAAGAAGATATCTCGGTCAGACTCGTCGCCACGCTGCCAATACCTTTGACCATAGCGGTCGAGTCATCACCAGCAGATCGAATCACGTCTGCGCTGGCCTCGACTTGCGCGGTCGAAGCGCCGATGAGCTGCCGAATCTCGCGTGCAGATGCTGCAGAGCGTTGCGCCAAGCTGCGCACTTCGGTCGCCACCACCGCAAATCCGCGCCCCTGTTCGCCCGCACGGGCTGCTTCGACGGCAGCATTGAGCGCGAGGATGTTGGTCTGAAAAGCCAGACCGTCGATAACGCCAACAATCTCGCTCATACGACCTGCGCCCTGACGGATCGCTTCTACAGAAGCGACCGCTCTCTCCATGGCCAATGCGCTGGCGCTCGCCGCTTTCCGCACGTCTGCTGCCCGGCCATCGGACTGCCGGGCGATATCTGCGTTTTGCTGGACCGTGCTGGAAAGCTGCTCCACGCTGGCAGCGGTCTGCTCCAGATTGGCCGCTTGTCTTTCGGTGCGTTCGGAGAGCTCGCGGCTGCTGCTGGCCAGGCTGCTACCCGCATGTGCGACCAAGGCTGAATTGCTGCGAACTTCGGCCACCATCGTCGACAGCGAACGCACCATGCGGTCGAGTGCTGCCGCCATGGTCGCTAGCTCGTCGCGTCCACCTACCTCAGTGCGTGTCCGGAGGTCACCGTCCGCCGTCTTCTCCATGATCGCTACCAGGCCCTGCAATCCCGAGGCAAAGCTGAAGTAGAACGCGGCGAACCAATACGCTGCCGCCAGCGCTCCCAGGACCGCCGCAACTGTGGCCCCGGCATTGCCCGCCCAGCGGCCACCCGCCCAGACAACAGCCAAGGCGGCCACGACTCCGCAACACATGAGGAAGAGTTTTGCGCCGAGCCGCAAGCGGGATAAAAGCCAGACAGCAGGAAGGAGCGGGTTGAGTCGATTCACAATATTCGCAGGTTCGTGGCGAGGCCACCATTTTTGAAGGATCGGACGCCCCAAAACTGCGGGTGCCGAATTCCAACGCTGGGACTTACCCTCAGCTTAATGGCCCAGCAGTGACGGGAGAGCGCGATAAAGGGGCAAACCGCCGCCCAGTTTCGCCACCTCCCCTACGAGTCCTGCGGCCGGTTCGCTGGTCTGGAACGCATCTACCCCATGTTCAAACTCTGAGGTTGATCGCCACTCAAACAGAGACTTCTGCCGCCTCCGATTCCCGCGCAAGAGCCATTACCTCCCGGGGCGGGAGCGACTTCATCCGATGATCGCTCCACACCCGACGCCAATGACGTGCGCCTGACTGGCCGTGGCGCAGGCCAAGCATGTGGCGCGCGATGGCGTACCAGTGCGTACCGTTCGAAGTTGCTTCATGTTCCATGTAGGTGACCATCGATTCTTCGATCTCATCGCGTGTCGGGGACTCGCGGCCCATGCCGAAAAAGCGGGCATCCCACTGCGAGAGCAAGAAAGGATTGTGATAAGCCTCGCGCCCGATCATCACCCCGTCAACGAGGCTCAGCTGCTGCGCTATTTCTTCGTCCAGCTTGAGCCCACCGTTGATCACGAAAGTCAGTTCGGGGAAATCGTTTTTTAGACGATGAACCATGGCGTAGCGCAGAGGCGGTATTTCGCGGTTCTGTTTGGGGCTGAGGCCTTGCAGCCAGGCATTGCGGGCATGGACGATGAAAACCTTGCAGCCCGCGTCTGCGACGGTACCGACAAAATCCCGGACGAATCCATAGCGCTCCTCCCTGTCCACCCCGATCCGGTGTTTGACAGTAACGGGGATAGCCACCGCATCCAGCATCTCCTTCAGGCAATCGGCGACCAGCTGCGGCTCGTTCATGAGACAAGCACCGAAGGCGCCGCGCTGAACACGATCAGAGGGGCAGCCGCAGTTCAGATTGATTTCGTCGTAGCCCCATTGCGCGCCCAGTCTCGCTGCTGCAGCAAGCTCCGCTGGCTCGCTGCCGCCCAACTGAAGCGCTACCGGATGCTCTTCATTGTTGAACCGCAGGTGCCGTGGTACATCTCCGTGCAGCAAAGCGCCGGTTGTCACCATCTCGGTGTAGAGCAACGCGTGGCGAGTCAGCAGGCGATGAAAGAAACGGCAATGTCTGTCTGTCCAATCCATCATCGGCGCTACCGATAGTCTCCACGGGCTAAGCTGTTGATTTGATTGATTGTTTTCCACTTATGGGATCAGTAAAAAAGCGATAAATTAGGCCTGAGTGCACACGAATTGCACACGAAGGCAATCTAGCGGTAACATCCGGTCAACGACTGGACGCACACAGATTGCACACGAATGGCCTCATTTTCACAGCTCCCCTCCGGTAAGTGGCGCGTACAGGTACGCCGCACCGGGATCTACCGGGCGGCGACCTTCGCCAGCAAAAGAGAAGCGCGCGATTGGGCTGCATCGATGGAAGTGCAGGCGAACCATGTTGCGGCCGGTGGCTACGCTCCGATCCCGAAGTCCGCGACGCTTGCCGACCTGATCGACAAGTACAACGAAACCGCGACCAAGGAACACGGCAAGACCAAGACGGCCACGCTCGCCATGCTGCAACGCGATCTTGGCAAAGTGAAGCTGACGGCGCTCAATTCCGTAGTGCTGCGCGACTTCATCGACCGCCGCCAAAAGAAGGGAGCCGGGGGCGTCACCATCGCCGCCGATCTGAGCTATCTCTCCAGCGTCATCAAATGGGGCCGGCATGCACGCCAGCTCGACCTACCCGAGCGGCTGGCACTAGACGCCCGCGCCAGCCTCAAGCATCGCGGACTGAACACACGCGGACAAGAACGCGAGCGAGAGCCCACCGACGCAGAACTGGCCCGCCTGTACGAGCTATGGGACAACAACCCCTATCAGGTCATCCCGATGTCGCTGCTGTGCCGCTTCGCGCTCGCCACTGGCATGCGGCAGGCTGAGATATGCGGCCTGATGATCGACGACATTGATCGGACCGCGCGCACGGTAGTTATCCGGGATCGGAAAGACCCGCGCAACAAACAAGGCAACAACCAGACCGTCCCGCTGCTGCCAGATGCCTGGGCAATTGTGGAGCCTCTAATGGAGTCACGCACAGAGGGCGCGCTTCTGCCCTATCAAGAGCGAAGCGTGTCGGCCGCATTCACCCGCGCATGCAAGAAAGTGGAGCCGCCGATCATCGATCTGCACTTCCACGACTTGCGCCACCGAGCAACCGCAGCGTTTTTCCGCATGGGGCTGGGCATACCGCAAGTGGCGCTACTCACGGGACACAAGACATGGACGATGCTGCGCAGATACACCGCGATCAAGCCATCGGATGTGCACGACGCAATCAAGAAACCGGGGAGCCCTGCACCGGGTAAAGCAGGGCAGCAAGGCGACAGCCTGAGCGATTAGAGCGCCCGGACTGTCTGACCATCATCAAAATTGGAGTTTGAACATGGCTGATACGACTGTACCAACACCCGCCACGGAAGGCCTACGCAAGCGCAAGACCATCGGGATGGACATGGTCCCGCCCTACCGGGTGTATGTGGACGAACTTATGGTTGCCGAGTACGAAACCGAAGAAGAAGCAGACGTGCATTACGCACAGTTGCGCGTGTCGCATTTAGGCAAGCCAAGCCCGTAATTTGGTCCATTTCGCCAGCTCTAGGCTGATCCCCGAAAACCCGTTTCCCTGCGGGCTGGGCTGGCAACTTTTCAAGGGTAACGCAAGGGATGCGATGAGCAAAATTTTTACGTTGAGAGAGTGGCTCTATTTGCCGGATGCTGTGAAATATCTTTCCGCCAAATTCAACGAGGATGTGACCTCCGGCGATCTGTTAAATCTAGCGATGGATCGCAGATTAGTTCTGTCCGTTCGCTTCGAGGGGATGTGCATAGCCATACCAGCGAAGCTCTCCGATGTACGAATTGAGGGGAAGTGGGGCGAGCAATATATTCAAGCAAGAGATGGTCGATATTTCCACCTTGCTGATGAAGTGGAATATATCGAGGATATTTTTGACCTGCCAATGATTGGCGGCGAAACTCAATTCGTCCGGCAGTACGAGTGGCGGGGGGAACGGACCGGCGATCCATTTATGTTTAGCTACGACGAAATCATTTTGAGATTGAGTTCCGGGGGTTTTTGCGTCCTGGTTGATCGGAAAAAGGAAACCGTCGACGACAGAAATCACGGCTCTGCTAAGAATTACACGTTCAAGTATGACTTTCCTGAAGATGCTCGACTTGTCGTTAGGACCTCTTCGATTCGCCATCTGGAGGAATCCCTAAATACCCCAAGCCAGAAAGACTTATCTGGCAAAGAGCTTAGAACGTACAAAAATATTGTTGCTGCAATGCTGGAGTTACTAAAAACGCCCCGGCCCGGCCGAAACAACGACGCCGCGATAATCCGTGAATTGGTGGAAAACTATGGTGAGAAATATGGAATAAGTGAAAGCAACTTGAACCGGAAATTGCCAGACGCAAGGCGAAGCCTTGAATCGGACTGAGCAATTTGCAATTGCAGTTTGCAGTCCTGCAATTGCAGTTACAAAGAGACGCCGCCCACGGACCATTACCCCATCAATCACTCATGGCACGCCGCCAAGAAGGAAATGGGAATGGAACTACAACCCGCAACCGAAAATCAACTTGATCGTCTTCGCACGCTGGCAGACAAACTTGACTGCCTGACCGAAACGGATCTGATGCTTCTGGCCAAGGCCACCGCCAGCACGGTGGAAGCATGGAGAAAGCGCGGCACCGGGCCCGCATATCTTCTGTTGGGCAATCGTTACCTATATCCACGCAAGATGGTTGCGAAGCACTTGGAGAGCATTACCAAGGAGCGCACGATCACCGCACGGGGGGCAATGCTTTGAGCAATACCCCAGAAAAGGCGAAGGCCCCGGCCGTTGGCGCGGCAGGAGCCCTCAAGTCAGCACAGAAGAAAATTCAGTTTAGCGCGAAGTCCACCGCTACGGAAGCACAACAAGCGAGAGCCCTGGAGGCCCTACGCCACCGGCCGCAGACCAGCTATCAATTGCGCAGGATGGGCATTTACGCACCGGCCGCACGCATTAAGGAGCTGCGCGACCGCTTCGCTTGCGTCATCGATACCGCTCTGGTTGCGGTGACAGACGAAGACGGGTTCACACACGCACGGTGCGCCCTCTACACGCTGCTGAGCGGGCCGGAGGTGTTGCATGCCGATTAAACGTGCCAGCACCATAAAGCGTGACCGCCGCACCAAAGAGCGGATGACTCTCTTGGACGCGCAGATCATTGCTGTGCTGAAAGAAGACCATCCGCAATCCGTGCGCCATGTGTTCTACCGGATGACCGACCCAAGGCTGACGGAGCCCGTAGAAAAGTCAGATCGTGGTTATCGCCATGTGCAGGCCAGGTGTGTTGCGCTTCGCCGCTCTGGAGCCGTTCCTTATCACTGGATTGCGGACCTGAGCCGGCGCGGCTATTTCGTCAACACCTATAACGACGCCGCCGACTTCCTTTCCCGCATGGGGCACCTGTACC
Organism: Burkholderiales bacterium; assembly: GCA_038234045.1. GTDB lineage: Bacteria > Pseudomonadota > Gammaproteobacteria > Burkholderiales > Burkholderiaceae_C > JBBSUX01. The sequence continues at coordinate 9,859 of JBBSUX010000011.1, read as the reverse complement.
GCGCCGACCTATGGCGTGACGCAGAAACGCGCTGCGAAGTATGGGCAGAGTCGCGCAGCATCGCTTCCGTGATGTTGAAAGACTGCCAAGAACTGGCGGTCGACTTGTTCCCTTGTGGTGGCTTTTCGTCGCTGTCATTCGTCCACGAGGCCGCTCAACAGCACAACGCTACCGGCGACATCCGCCCGCTTGTGGTGCTCTACGTGGGCGACTTCGACCCGGCCGGCGTTCTGATCGACCAAGCGCTCGAAAGGGAGCTTCGCCAGCACCTTCGACCCGACATTGATCTGGACTTCCGTCGCATCGCGATCAACGAGGTGCAGGTGGCGGAGTACGACCTCCCCACGAAACCGCGCAAGGCCGGCGACAAGCGATCCATGCAGGTGGAGTACACCGTGGAAGCCGAGGCCATGCCAGCGGCCGATCTGAGAGCCATCCTGCGGGAGAACGTGGAAACGCTTTTGCCAGAACACGCACTCGAGGTGGCGCGCGTGGCGGAGCAATCCGAGCGCCAGCACCTTGCCACGATGGCGAGCATGTTCAACGCTGGGCGCAGCTAGTGGCGAACGCCCGTAACCGAGGCCAAAAGGGCGACACGGGACGCGATCCGGGCGGCTTCATCGCCCTGCCCTGGTCCGTCACCGATTGCGCAGCCTATGCGGCACTGAGTCACCCGGCGCGTTCGCTCCTGGTGGAAATCGCGCGGCAATGGGTGCGCGACAACAACGGCCGCCTTTTGGCGTCATCCGCATACCTTGCTAAGCGCGGCTGGAAAAGCGCTGACACCATCACCCGAGCAAAGCGTGAGCTGATCGCTGCCGGCTTTATTCACGAAACCGTCAAGGGCCACCGTCCGAACAAGGCGAGCTGGTACGCGGTGACGTGGCGCACCCTGGACCGCCTGCCGGGGTATGACGCGGGTGCGGCTGCGACGTTCGTGCGCGGTGCTTATCAAAACGCACCCCTTAGACCGTCTCACGGTGTAGGGAGCACTCGCATAGCGCCGTCTCACGGTGTAGAGAAGGCATCCCCTACGCCGTCTCACGGTGCTATCAGAGCCGTTTTACCCGTCCCGCCTACACCGTCTCACGGAAACCATCTAGAGATGCCATCTAAGGCTGTCGGCATTCGGCATTGAGGATGGCCGGGGGTGCAGAAGTGCGAGCGGCCCGAAAGCGCATCCCCGGAAGCACGACAAGCGACTCGAATGCGGCTTTAACGCGCTGGCACCATAAAACGGCCGGCTCCTTCACCCACCAAAAGCATTGACAAACCGTTAGTTATTTGCTATATCTTGAGCTGTATCGATAGAATTTGACTATCACAACCCGCCCGGCGATTGCATGGGCAAAACCAGAAAGCCCAAAGCAATGACACTCGCCGCCATCCGCGAAGCCCGCGCCGCCAAAGTCTCCGAAGCGCGCAACCTCCTGACCACCGCTGAATCTGAAAAGCGCAGCCTTAACCCTGCCGAGCAAGCCGCCTTCGACGGCATTAAGAGCGCGATCACCGATCTGGAAGGCCAAGAGAGCCGCGCCGTTTTCGTTGAAGATGCCGAGCGTCGCGCAATGGGTTCTGCACCGGATCGCAGCCGCACCGATCTGTCGGCCAAGGTTTCGCTCCTGGAGGCGATCCGCTGCCAGCTCGAGGGCCGCGATGCCACCGGCGCTGTCGCTGAGTACTCCCGCGAAGTGGAACAGCGCACCGGCACCAAAGGCGTTTTCGTCCCGCTGTCGGCTTTCGAGCAACGCGCCGCGCAGACCACCACCACCGCAGCCGGCATCGTCCCTGACGACTTCCGCGCCGATCTGTTTGTCGGCCCGCTCCGCAACAGCCTGGTGATGCGCTCGCTGGGTGCGCGTGTCCTGACCGGCCTGCGTGGTGACGTGGTGATCCCACGGCAGAAAACCAGCCACGTCGCGCAGTGGATTGCCGAGGGTGACTCGCTCACCGAAACCGGGATGACCTTCGACAACATGACGCTGCAACCGCGCCATGTCGGAGCGATGACCGAGTTGAGCCGCCAGCTCATTCAGCAATCGAGTCCGCAAATCGAGCAAATCGTGCGCGACGACATGTCCGCCGTGATCGCTGAAGAGTTTGACCGCGCCATCCTGACCGGCGACGGTGTGAAACAACCGCTGGGCTTGCTCAACACTGCCGGCCTGCAAACCAGCTCGCTGGCATCACTCGACTGGCCTTCGATCCTGGGCATGTTGGAAAAGCTGGGTATCAAGAACGTGACGCCGACCGCTTTCCTGACTTCGCCAGGCGTGGCAACCAAGCTGCGCGCGGCCCTGAAGTCGGCGACTGCCGGCGCTGGCTATCTGTTGCAAGGCGGTGCGATCGATGGCATCCCCGTTGCTGTCAGCAATTTCGTGCCGCTGAAAACCACGAAGGGCCAGGTGATCGTCGGCGACTTCTCCGAAATGTTCGTCGGTGTGTGGGACGCGGTGCAAATCCTGGTCAACCCATACGAGAGCGCCGCTTATGCGCGTGGTGGCGTCAAGGTTCGCGCCCTGATGACTGCCGACGCTGCTGTGCGCCGCCCCGAGGCTTTCGTCGTCGCGTCAGACGTGGCGTAAGGAGTTCGCGAATGTTGGAAGTCCGCTCTACTGGCACCCTGAGCAGCAACGGTAAGACGCTGCAAGGGCACGCCGCGATATTCAACAGCGAAACCAACCTGGGGAGTTTCGTTGAGGTGATCCGCAATGGCGCCTTTCGCAAGTCCCTGGAGGGCGGCTCCAACATTCGCGCCCTGTATCACCATCAAGGTGACGCCCTGCTGGGCACGACCCGCAGCGGCACCCTGCAACTGCGCGAAGACAGCAAAGGACTCGCGTTCTCGCTGGACTTGCCCGACACCTCGCATGGCCGCGATCTGGCTGTGCTGGTCGGTCGCGGTGACGTGGCTGGCTGTAGCTTCGGCTTCACCGTCCGCGATGGTGGCGACCGCTGGGAACAGCGCGGTGCGCAGACGGTCCGCGAACTGCTAGACGTGGCGCTGGCTGAAATCACGCTGACAAGCGACCCGGCCTATCAGGACACGACTGTCGCAATGCGCTCGCTGGCAGCAATCGAGAAGGATCGCGCCTTCGACGAAGCGCTCCGCAATCCGATCATCATCGGCTGCAATGCGTGGCTAGGGACGGTTCGATGAGCATCATCACCCGCGCCCTGAGCGCCATCGGCCTGGAGAAACGCTACGCCGAGACCGGCGCGAACGGATGGCCCGTGGTGGCCGGCACCAGCACAGTGACTTCCACCACCGCGCAAGGCGTCAGTGCCGTTTATGCGTGCGTGCAGGCCATTGCAGAGACAACCGCATCCCTGCCGCTGATCCTGTATCGCCGGCTGGGTGACGACCGCGAGCGCGCAACGGATCACCCGCTGTATCGCGTGCTGCACGATCAGGCCAATCCAGAGATGACAGCATTGGAGGCGCGCGAGTACCTTCAGGCGTGTGTGCTGCTGCGCGGCAATGCCTACGCCCGGATCGTCACCGGCTGGGATGGGCAGGTTCGCCAGCTATGGCCGATCAACCCAGACAGCATGCAGGTTCGCCGCACGCCCACCGGATTGATCTATGAGTACAGCGATGGCAAGGGCGGATTGCATCGCCTGCTGTCGCATGAAGTCCTGCACCTTCGCCACCGCATTGGTGATGACGGCATCCTGGGTGTGAGCCCGATTACTGCCGCCCGTGGCGTGGTGGAGCTGGCACAAGCCGAGGCGGATCATGGTGTGAACACCTTCCGCAACGGTGCCAAGCTGCTGGGTGTGCTGAAGTTCCCCGGCAAGCTCCGACCTGAACAGCGCACCACCATTCGAGAGAGCTGGGCAAGCCAGCACGGTGGAGGTGCCAATGCAGGCAGAACCGCAGTGCTGGAGGAAGGAACCGAGTTCCAAGCCCTGAGCATGACGCTGGAGGACAGCGAATGGATCGAGGCCCGCAAGTTCTCAGTGATCGAGGTATGCCGCTTGTTCCGCTGCCCGCCCGTGATCGTGCAGAGCATGGAATCGGCGAACTACAGCAACAGCGTGGAGCTCGCCAGGCAGTTCGTCACCATGACGCTGCGCCGCCACCTGGTCAATTGGGAGCAGGGTATTGCTGCCAAGCTGCTGACCGAGGCCGGCCGTCGCACGTATTGGGCAGAGCATGAAGTGTCTGGACTGCTGAGAGGCGATTCAGTCAATCGAGCCGACTTCTACACCAAGGGCATCGATGCCGGCTGGCTGCTGAAGTCCGAAGCACGCAAGCTCGAGAACCTGCCGACCGTGGCCGGAATCGATGATGCCAAGCCTTCCATTGCTGTGGCGACTGTCGCATGAAGATGCTGGACTCTGCCAACCCGCGCGGTCTCACAATGGCGCACGATCTGCCGCGCCGCTATCCCGTTAAACCCGCATCACGTTGGACGAAGGACGCGAACGGCCGCACCCTGCCGCTCAACTCCGCAGCATGGCGACGGCTTCGCGCAGCGGTCCTAGCAGAGACGCCGCTCTGCGAGTACTGCCCGGCAGGTGTGATTACTGTCGCGAGCGAGGTCGACCACCGCAACAACAACCCGGCCGACAACGAGCGCACCAACCTGGTCAGCGCGTGCAAGTCCTGCCACTCACGCAAGACGATGAGCGATATGCACGGCACCGTGCCTCGCATGGGCTGCGATGCGAACGGCTGGCCTGTAGCAGATAGCCACCACTTCAATCAGGCTGCTGTGCGCCCGTCTGATGCCCTTGCTGAGGGTGTGAGCGATGCGCCAGAAATCACCAGCAACCGAGCCGGCTAGACCGACCTGTACCTCGCGCTTTAACGCTACCTGCTTAATAAATAGGCAACTATGACCAAGCCACGCCGCCCACGCTCAGACAGTGCCGCTTCTGCCGCCGCTGCGCACCAGAACGCCGCACAAGCGCCTATCGAGCCGCCCGCATGTGTCACCCTCGGCGAGCCATGCCGGCCCTTCTGGAATGCCATCGTCACCAGCCGCGCACGAGACACCTGGACAGACTCCGATCTGGTCACGGCCGCAAACATGGCGCGCGTACAGCATGCGCTCGAATCGGCTGTGGTGGGCGGTGATGAGCATGCAAAGCTGACTCGGCTTGCCCTTGCCTTGTCGCGCAGCCTATCCGTTCATACGACCGCAACCGCTGGCCGCGCTGCTGATCTGGTGGGCGCGGCTACTGCCGAGCGCAATGCACGCGGGCAGGAAGATGATGATCTGATCCCGAGGCTGCGCGCGGTATGAGCCGAGCCGACCGCGTGATCGCCTTCATCACAAAGCATGTGATCGTGCCGGAAGGATCGCAGGTAGGCCAGCCGATGCACCTTGAGGATTTTCAGAAAGACTTCATTCGCGCCGTGTACGACAACCCGGCCGGCACCCGCCGCGCGATCTTGTCGCTCGCCAGGAAGAACGGAAAGAGCGCAACAATCGCCGCACTGATGCTGTGCCACCTGGTCGGCCCTGAAGCGAAGCAAAACGCGCAGCTAATTTCAGGCGCAATGTCCCGCGATCAAGCATCACTCGTGTTCGCGCTGGCCTGCAAGATGGTGCAACAGTCCCCGGCGCTCGCCAACATCGTGCGGATCGTGCCATCCGGAAAGCGCCTGATCGGCCTGCCACTCAACACCGAATATCGCGCCCTTGCTGCTGACGGCAAAACCGCCCACGGCCTGAGCCCCGTTCTCGCCATCCTTGACGAGATAGGCCAGGTGCGCGGCCCGCAGTCCGACTTTATCGACGCCATCACCACCAGCCAGGGAGCGCACGAAGCGCCGCTGCTGATCGCCATATCGACGCAGGCCGCAACCGATGCGGATCTTCTGAGCCAATGGATTGACGACGCGCAGCGCAGCGGTGATCCGAAGATCGTATGCCACCTGTACGCCGCGCCTGAAGGTGCCGACCTTATGGATGAGGCCGCATGGCGTGCTGCCAATCCCGCGCTCGGCTTGTTCCGCTCCGAAGCCGATCTGCGCGAACAGATGACGCAGGCGCAACGGATGCCGAGCATGGAAAACAGCGCCCGCAATCTGCTACTGAATCAGCGAGTTTCGACAGAGAGCCCGTTCGTGTCGCCAGACGTGTGGAAGTCCTGCGCAGCGCCCGTGCTGCCCTTCGATGGCCCGGTGTTTGTCGGGGTCGACCTGAGCATGCGAACCGACCTCACAGCGATGGTGATCGTCGGCCAGGTAGATGACGTGTGGCAGGTAGTGCCCTACTTCTGGACGCCGGAGCAAGGGCTTGCTGATCGTGCCCGCCGTGATCGTGCGCCCTATGACGTGTGGCACCGGCAGGGCTTGCTGCGAACCACGCCAGGCGCGACGGTTGATTACGCCCACGTCGCCACCGAGATGGCCGAAATCCTGAGCGATCTAGACGTACAAAAAGTGGCGTTCGACAGATGGCGAGTCGACCTACTGAAGAAGGAGCTAGACGCCATCGGATGCGATCTGCCGCTGGTGCCCTTCGGTCAAGGTTTCCGCGATCAAGGACCAGCCCTAGACGCAGTGGAGGCCGAGCTACTGAATGGCCGCATCGCCCACGGTGGGCATCCCGTCCTGACCATGTGTTTTGCGAACGCCACCACGGTGAAAGACCCGACCGGCGCAAGAAAACTGGACAAGTCCCGATCAACCGGCCGCATCGATGGCGCGGTTGCCCTTTGCATGGCCCTGGGCACGGCAGTGCAGGCCACCGAGCCCGCTGGTGTGGGCTTTGACAGCTTCTGTTTTGTTTGAGCCGCAAGGTTCGATTGACCCTTGCCTGGGGGGCCGCGCAAGCGGAAAGCCGGGACACGTTTTAGTCGGCTAGTGACGTGTCATGAAACCAACCCCGACAGCCAGCGAGTGGATTTTCACGGCGTGCGCGCCCTGTCACCTTTCACCACGGCGCTGGCAACCCTTATTTGAAAGAATCAAATGCCTGAATTGCTAACCCTGCCGGACGCGAAGCTGCACTGCCGGATCGATGCTGACGACGAAGACAGCTTGCTGGTCGCGCTGATCGATGCGGCCGAGCGTGCTGTGCTGGATTACCTGGGCACCGACGAGCTGCCCGACGCTGCGCCCGTACATGCCGCCGCTTTGATGTTGGTCGGCGCACTCTATGAGAACCGCGAAGCCGTCACCGACCGGCCGCTGAGTGACAACAAACTATTTGACCGCTTGCTGGCACCGTACCGGGTGATGACGGCATGAAAGCCGGCCAGCTAGACCAGCGCGTGATCGTGGAGCGCCTGCAAAGTGGCGAGGATGATTTTGGACAGCCTTACAGCGAGTGGGCCACCATCGCCACCGTATGGGCCGCTGTGGAGCCGCTTACGGGTCGGGAGTATTTCGCCGCTGGTGCCGCGCAGTCTGAAACCACCACGCGAATCAGGATGCGCTACCGGCCGGGCATCACGTCAGCGGATCGCGTGAAGCATGGGACCACCACCTACGGCATCACCAGCGTGATCGATCTGCGCAGCGAACGGCGCGAGCTGGTGCTGATGTGCAAGTGAGTGCACACAGATTGCACACGACACCCCGCTAACCCGCATGGATGTTGGCTATTCGCAACGATCCATCATGGGTGCAACCGAAAGACGCCAGGGCGAATGAAGCGGCGATAGATCCGTCAAAAGGGTCACTCCGGAAATGAGGTGGTCTGCAACTTCGTATTTTCGCGCAGTCAGGGCTTGCGTCGCCGCGCTCATCCCTTGTTGGGGACACTCGTGTGCCATCGGCAGTCTGGAGCCCAACAGCGCGACTAGGTCGGTTTGAGTCGCTGGCTGACACAGGATGTTGCATGCGCGACGGTAATATCCATCGCGCGATGAGGCCACACAGGCGAAATACCTGGGATTTGCGCCGGCAAGCCCACCAAGGAGATGTAGTAATGGTTCCGCCCAAACGTTTTTTAGCTGTCAACGCAACGCGCCTTTGCCTGCAGGCTAGCGTTCCGATACGTGAAGGCCTGACGCTACCGACAATGGCGCTGGTATTGGCAGCACTGACCGGGTGTGCCTCAAGCCCTCTGCCGCCATGGTCGCCATCGCAAGGCGCACGGCCTGGCGCAGCAGGTGCGCCCATCGCTGGACAGGTTGTTCCCGGCGCGCCGCCCGTGATCGACCTGACGCCCGGCGCAGGTGGCGCCGTGGTCACACCGGTGAGGCCCGGGTTCCAACTGGTAACCCCCCAGGCGCCTGGCACCGAACCGGCCTTGACGAGCTCGCTGGTCCCGCAGGAAGCGCTTCCCTACAGCGAGGCAGTGGCCGCACGATTTCCCGCGCCCGCAGTGGTGTACGCAACGCCTGGGCTCGCCCCCGGACGCGTCGCTTTCACGACCAACGCAGAAATGCAGTCTGCTCTGCATGGTATTTCCGCTGACGCAGCAAGCGCTGGACGTGCGCGCGCCGGCTTGGTCACACTGGGCAGATCGCAGCGGGGCGAACCCCTGGAAGCATTGGTGGTGACCCGCTCGGCCAACACCGAACCATCCACCTTGCTGACCGACGGGCGCCCCACGGTATTGTTGATCGGTCAGCAGCATGGAGACGAGCCAGCAGGAAGCGAAGCGCTTCTGGTCATCGCCCGCGAAGCCGCAGAAGGACTGCTGGAGCCACTTCTTTCGCGCATCAACATCATCGTCATGCCAAGAGCCAATCCCGACGGCGCGGCCGCAGGCACGCGCGTGACGGCCAACGGGATCGACATGAACCGCGATCACCTTTTGCTTCGCACACCCGAAGCGCAGGCGCTTGCGCACCTGATGCGCGAATACCGGCCTACTGTCGTTGTAGACGATCATGAATACACCGTGACCGGGCGCTTCCTCAAGAAGTTCAACGCGGTGCAGCGGTACGACGGTCTGCTGCAATATGCGACCGTACCCAACGAACCCGCTTTCATCACAAAGGCGGCAGAGGAATGGTTTCGTCGGCCCATCGTTGCCGCCCTCAACCGCCAAGGACTGACGAGCGAGTGGTACTACACCACCTCGACCGATCCTGGCGACCAGACGGTCTCGATGGGAGGCGTTCAGCCCGATACGGGGCGCAACGTGAACGGCCTGAAAAACGCTGTGAGTCTTTTGCTCGAAACGCGTGGAGTAGGAATTGGCAGGCTTCATATCCAGCGGCGGGTTCACACCCACGTGACTGCTGTTGCAAGCGTCCTGCAGAGCGCGGCCACGCGGGCTGATGATCTGAAGCAGCTGCGTTCCTATGTGGAGCGGGATGTAAGTTCGCTCGCATGCCGGGAAGATGCGCTCGTGCAGGCTGCGCAAACCCCGGAGCGTCACGACTTGCTGATGCTCGACCCGGTGACGGGCGCGGACCGCACGATTAATGTTGCATGGAATTCGTCACTGAAGTTGCGACTGGTGGAGTCGCGTCGGCGGCCATGCGGATATTGGTTGTCAATGGCCGAGACAGATGCCGTCGAACGACTGCAGGACGCGGGTGTGCAGGTGCTGCGCTTCACTGAAGGCGGCTCGCAGCTCGCAGAGACGTACCGCGAAACCGCGCGCAGCGAAGCTCCAAGGAGGGATGTGCGTGGCACCGTCGCGGACGGGAGCGCTTTGGGCACGACCCAGGTGCAGGTCGGGCTCAACCGGAGCCTGAAGGACATTCCGGCTGGCAGCTATTACGTGCCTATGAGTCAGCCGCTCGCCAATATCGTTTTTGCTGCGTTGGAGCCAGACTCGCAGAGCAGCTTTTTTGCCAATCATGTCGTGACTTCACTTGACGGCGTAGCGCGACTCGCGACCGTTCCGACGCTGCGTACCGAAGCGGGTCAGTTGTGACGCAGAGGCGGGAATGTGATCGTGACAAATTCCTACAGGCGTCCGCTCCAAGCCCTTCT